>NZ_AZEU01000165.1 GCF_001435035.1 Lacticaseibacillus manihotivorans DSM 13343 = JCM 12514 | reverse complement strand
TCATCTCACGGTGTCGTGCCATGGGGTGGCTAACTTGTTCTTGCAATTTGCGAATTGAAAATATTTTCGGTATCGGAAAATGAATGCGCTTACTAGAAAATGGGTTTCAATTCGTCTTCAATTATACCTATAATGCAAGCGTATTCAAAAGGAGGAATTGCAATGAAACATGAAGATTTGCATGTTGTAATCGCTGGTGGGGGTAGTGGGTATACCCCAGGTATTATTCAAGCGGTCTTGCATAATAGCGACCGCTTCCCAGTGACAAAATTCACCTTATACGATATTGACCCAGTCCGTAATGAAGATATGAATGTCATTATTAAATATATGCTCAAGCACGACGGATATGACAATATCGAACTTGTTGCAACACTGGACCCTAAAGAAGCCTTTACTGGCGCGGACTTTGTCTTCTCCCAAATTCGTGTTGGTGGCATGGAGATGCGTGAGAAGGATGAAAAAATTCCGCTTAAGTATGGCTTAGTCGGTCAAGAAACTTGTGGTGTTGGTGGCTTTTCATACGGTTTACGGTCGATCAAAGGGCTTTTAGGGGTTGTGGGTTACGTCCAAGAATATGCGCCAGACGCTTGGATCTTGAATTATACCAATCCAGAAACTTTGATTGCTGAAGCGATTCGTCGGCAATATCCAAATGCGCATATGATCAATGCCTGTGACATGACGATTTCGATTGAAGAAACCATGGCACGGAACTTCGGTTATGATCGCAAGAACTGGATTTGCCAATATTATGGTTTAAATCATTTCGGTTGGTATACCGAGATTTACGATAAGAAGCTTGAACGTGACGTGATGCCAGAATTGATCAAGAAGTTGCAAGATGCGCCAATGAAAATCGCCTCCTTTAATAAAGGCGATCAGTCATGGCAAGATGCTTGGAACATGCTCTCAGAAATTGTGCGGATGTTCCCAGATTACTTACCTAACAACTACTTGGAATACTATTTCTTCCCAGATTTAGTTGTTGAAAGCACTGATCCTAACTACACCCGTGCCAACATGGTAATGGATGGACGCTTGAAGCGGACCAAAGAAATGGCAGAAAAGATTCGTCATCATGCTGACGGTGAAATCCTAGACTTTGACTTTGGTGAGCACGGCGAATATATCGTGGATATGGCTTGCTCGATTTTGAATGATTTATATGATCGCTTCATGTTGATTTTGCCAAACCACGGTGCGATTCCTAACCTGCGTGACGACGCAGCAGTTGAAGTGCCAGCATACGTTGGGCGCTTGGGTGCAGAACCAATCTCGATGCGCCACGATATTCCTGATTTCCATAAAGGCCTGATGGAAGCACAAAATGCAGCTGAAAAGCTGTTAGTTGACGGATATTTTGAAGGATCTTATCAAAAGGTGTTACAAGCATTTACCTTGAACCAAACCGTTCCATCAGCAGATAAAGCAAAGAAAGTATTAGATGACTTGATCGTTGCAAACAAAGACTATTGGCCAGAACTCAAGTAACCCGCGCGGAGGTACGGAACCATGATGGCTAAATTTCAACGCTTTGGCGGCGCTATGTTCACACCCGTGGTATTCTTTGTCTTCTCGGGTATTGTCGTAGGGCTCACGTCAGTTTTCTTAAATGCAGATATTATGGGTGGCATTGCTGCGGCAGGGACACCTTGGACAGTATTTTGGACCGTTGTTGATACTGGTGGTTGGACCGTCTTTAATAATATGGAAGTGCTGTTCGTGATCGGCTTGCCTTTAGGGCTTGCAGATCATGGGAAAGAACGTGCAGCACTAGAAGCTTTTGTCCTTTACATGACATTCAATAACTTTGTTAATTCTATTTTGTCCATGTTTGGCAAAACGTTTGGGGTCAATTTGGCTTCGACTTCAGAAACCAGTGGCTTGAAGGTTATTGCCGGGGTCAAAACACTTGATACCGGGGTTGTTGGGGCAATTTTGATCGCCGCGGTTGTTGTTTACCTGCATAACAAGTTCTTCGATAAGAAGTTGCCCGATTGGTTGGGTGTGTTCCAAGGCTCAGCATTTGTCGCAATGATCGGTTTCTTCGCCATGTTACCAATGGCTTTGATCTTCTGTTGGGGCTGGCCATACTTCCAACGTGGCGTAACCAACATTCAACAATTCTTGACCACAGCTGGCGACCTAGGCGTCTTTATCTATATCTTCTTGGAGAAGGCATTACTGCCAGTGGGGTTACACCATTTCATTTACGCACCATTCCAATATGGACCGGCAATTGTTAACGGTGGGACCACGTTATATTGGATGAAGCATATTACAGTATTTGCCGCATCTAAGCAATCATTAATTTCCCTTTATCCTCAAGGTGGATTCGCACTTCAAGGGCTTTCTAATATCTTTGGTGTTCCAGGGATCGCAGCAGCATTTTATGCAACTGCCAAACCTGAAAACCGGACTAAGTTGTTAGCGTTGATCATTCCTGGCGTAATGACATCCGTATTTGCCGGGATTACAGAACCTTTCGATTACACCTTTTTGTTCATTGCACCAGCCTTGTTCTTCTTGCATGCATTCCTTGCAGCGTGCTTGGCAACGACGATGTATGTCTTTGGTGTTACTGGTGAGTTCTGTGGTGGCTTGATTGATTTCATTGCTAAGAACTATATTCCAATGTGGGCTAATCACTGGACCACATATGTTGTCCAGTGGGCTATCGGTTTGGTCTTCATGATGATTTACTTCTTGATCTTCAGATTCCTGATCTTGAAGTTTGATTTGCCAACACCAGGTCGCGCTGAAGGGGTTGTTAACATGTTCTCCAAAGCCGATTTCAAAGCAAAGCAAGCAGCTGGAAAATCCGATGACGGTAAGCAACACTCGGCTTTCTACGATTCTGCTGCAGCGTATGTTGAGTTCTTGGGTGGCGTCGATAATATCGCGTCGGTCACTAATTGCTTTACGCGGTTACGTGTCGAAGTTAACGATCCACAATTGGTTGCACCAGATCAAAACTTTATGGCCGTTGGTGCAAGTGGTGTCGTGAGAAAAGGGACTGCAGTTCAGGTAATTGTCGGCACTGACGTTACAAACGTACGTGAAGAAGTCGATGATATCATGGAAAATGGTGAAGGTGTCACAACAACTCAAACTGTTCACGAATCACAAAAAGTTGAGGTTAAAGATACTGCGACTGAAACAACGCTATTTACGCCAGTTAAAGGACAATTCATGAATCTTGAAGATGTCCCAGATGATGTCTTCTCAAAGAAAATGGTCGGAGAAGGATTTGCAATGAATCCGGAAGACGGTAATATTTTCGCAGGGGTCGAAGGCACTGTAATGACTGTATTCCCGACGAAGCATGCATTGGGTATCCATACTGAAAATGGTGCCGAAGTGATGATCCATTTAGGCTTAGACACAGTTGAATTAAATGGCGATCCATTTGATGTCAAAGTTAAAGAAGGCGATCAAGTTCATAAAGATACGCCAGTTGCGACAATGGATCTCAAAAAAGTACAAGCTGCTGGTAAGAATCCAGTTGTTCTCATGATCATTACCAATGCAGCAGATTATATGTTAGGTAATTTCAAAATTAATCAAGGTGATGTGGTCAACGCTGAAGTTCCAGCTTTGGAAATATCCAAGGTAAAGACGAAGTAAAAACATTCATCTCACTTACTTGAGTGTCAGCATAGTAGCTGGCACTCTTTTGTTGAAAAATAGCGGTAATTTAGCGCTAAAGCACACACGAATAGGGAGCCTGTTCAAATTTGAACAGGATCCCTATTTGTAATCCCTTACAAAATCCGACCAGAGAAATTTCCTAACGAGTGGTGTAGGGCTACCGCAATGACCATTAACACGGCAATGACGACGCCTTCGACGACAGCGCCAATTGTAAACAGCGCGATGGCGGCAACGACAGCAAAAATAATTAATAACCAATCAAACAAAGCAAGACGCATTTTGCTCAACTCCCCGAATGGTATACCATATTTTCTTTCTTGTGAATATTCTAACACTTTGGCGCTCGGTCGGCACAACTTATTAGGCTTTTTTGCCGCGTCCTCGTATAATTAAGGTATCCTCGCAAGAAGATAAGTTTTTTTAAGTGATTATAAGTGATTTTTCGGCAAAACATGGTATACTGAAGTCAATCAAAAAAAGGCAGGTATCTCGACATGGCGACAGATTACGATTCTCAAGCTTATTTCGACAAAATGACTGCGTATTGGCGCGCAGCAAACTATCTTTCAGTTGGGCAACTTTACTTAACTGCGAATCCCTTACTACGCCGACCATTGGAATCTTCCGATGTGAAGTTCTACCCGATCGGTCACTGGGGCACGATTTCTGGTCAAAACTTCATTTATACCCATTTAAACCGGGTCATCAATAAGTACGACTTAAACATGTTCTACCTCGAAGGCCCAGGTCATGGTGGCCAAGTGATGTTATCCAACGCTTATTTGGATGGCACTTATTCCGAGAAGTATCCTTATATCTCTCAAGATGAAAAAGGCATGCAGATCTTGTTCAAGCGCTTCTCCTTCCCAGGCGGTGCGGCAAGTCATGCCAATGCGCAAATTCCAGGTTCCATTCATGAAGGTGGCGAACTCGGTTATACCTTAAGCCATGCCACTGGTGCTGTTTTGGATAACCCTGATGTGATCGCTGCTGCGGTTACTGGGGATGGTGAAACTGAAACTGGCCCATTGGCGGCAAGTTGGTTCTCGAACACCTTCATCAACCCAATTTCTGATGGGGCAGTATTGCCGATCGTGCACATGAACGGCTTCAAGATCTCTAACCCAACCATTTTATCCCGTAAGTCTGATGAAGATTTGACCAAGTACTTTGAAGGTATGGGCTGGGCGCCGATTTTTGTTGAAGGCGACGATGCTGACAAGCTCAACCCGATCATGGCTAAGGCGATGGACAAAGCCATCGAATCCATCAAAGCCATCCAAAAGCACGCTCGTGAAACTGGCGATACCACCATGCCACACTGGCCAGTCTTGATCGTCCGCACACCAAAAGGCTGGACGGGTCCTAAGACTTGGAACGGCGAACCGATCGAAGGCTCCTTCCGTGCCCACCAAATTCCAATTCCTGTTAAGCGCGACGACATGACGCACAAGGAATCTTTGGAAGACTGGTTGAAGTCTTACAAGCCAGAAGAATTGTTCGACGATAACGGCACCTTGATCCCAGAATTACAAGCGATGACCCCTAAAGGTGACAAGCGCATGGCTGCCAACCCGATCACGAACGTTGGCTACCACGCCAAGCCATTGATTTTGCCAAACTTTGAAGATTACGCTTTGGACAACACCAAGCGCGGTCAAAACGTCAAGCAAGATATGATCATTTGGTCGGATTACTTGCGCGACTTGATCAAACTCAACCCAGAAAACTTCCGTGTATTTGGTCCGGATGAAACCATGTCCAACCGCTTGTATGGTTTGTTTGATGCCACGAAGCGTCAATGGTTAGAACCAATCGATCAAAAAGGTTGCGACGAAGATATGGCCCCAGCTGGTCGGATCATCGATTCACAATTATCTGAACACCAAGCAGAAGGGTTTGCTGAAGGCTACACCTTAACTGGGCGTCACGGTTTGTTCACTTCTTATGAAGCCTTCTTGCGCGTGGTTGATTCCATGCTCACCCAACACTTCAAGTGGATGCGCGAAGCCGCCAAGGAAGACTGGCACAAGCCTTATCCTTCCTTGAATGTGGTATCGACTTCAACCAGTTTCCAACAAGACCACAACGGCTACACTCACCAAGATCCAGGCATTTTGACCCACTTGGCTGAAAAGAAAGGCGAATTCATTCGTGAATATCTGCCGGCTGATGCCAACAGTCTTTTGGCCATTTCACCAAAAGTTTTCTCAAGCCAAAACACCATCAACTTGTTGATCACGTCCAAGCAACCACGGCCACAGTTCTACTCTATTGAAGAAGCCAAAGTCTTGGCTGAAAATGGCTTGAAGCGCATCGACTGGGCCTCTAATGACGATGGTGTGGAACCAGATGTGGTCATTGCCGCTGCTGGGACGGAACCAAACATGGAAAGCTTGGCTGCCATCAACTTGTTGCATGACAACTTCCCAGACTTGAAGTTCCGTTTTGTCAACGTGGTGGACTTGTTGAAGTTGAAGTCTCCTGACCGTGATCCTCGTGGGTTGTCTGACGCTGATTTCGATCAATACTTCACCAAAGACAAGCCAGTGTTCTTCCAATTCCACGGCTTTGAAGACTTGATCCGCGACATCTTCTTTGATCGTCACAACCATAACTTGCATGTGCATGGCTATCGTGAAGAAGGCGCGATCACCACACCATTTGATATGCGGGTGTTAAACGAACTCGATCGTTTCCACTTGGCCAAAGACATCATTCAACATGTGCCAGGGTACGCTGAAAAGTCTGCCGCCTTTGTCCAAAAGATGGACGACACTTTGCAATACCACCACGACTATATCCGCGAAACTGGCGAAGATATTCAAGAAGTGTTGGATTGGACTTGGCAAGATATTAAATAGTACGACTGAAACCAGACTGATGAGGTCTGGTTTTTTCTACCGTTAGTCAAGTACTAATCTTGATTTAACGGTATTTTCTTTGC
>NZ_AZEU01000164.1:19717-34467 GCF_001435035.1 Lacticaseibacillus manihotivorans DSM 13343 = JCM 12514 | reverse complement strand
CCGTCAGAGCAAGGCCGCCTGAGGTTGAAAGTCCAGAAAAACGTCCGCACGCCCAACTGTAGTGAACACCACAACAACTACGATGTTCCAAGGATAAGCCACATGCCAAGCGAAAATCGGTGGCGTCAGTAGCGCAATGGCGATGCAGCTTCCAAGATAGATTGCCATAATCGCCCAAATTACTAGAAATCCGCCCACTTTTGAGCGAATCAGTTTCACCGTGGTGTAGATTTGTGTGCGCATGAACCAAAAAATAACGGCAAGCATGATGATCGACACCAGGGCGACGCCGATGTAAGCTAAAAAGTTGATCGTCATGCCGCCATTGGTCCACCCACCGCCAATCAACATTGTTAACCAAGCGATCCCGATAACGATGCCAAGCAGTTGCCAGATATCACGCTTTTTTGCTGGCGGTAATTCTTTGAGCAAAGTATCCGCCATCAGCTTTGGATCATCACCGAATAGACTCGGGGCGTCACTGCCATCAGCTTCAGCGGCTAATAAATCAGTCATCATCATATAAAGTTGCGCGTTGACTGACTTCTCATCGCGCATGAAAGCACCTAAGGTCGAATAAATGCGCAAATCGTCAAACCATTTGCAATCTGATTCTGTCAATTGCTTTTCAAGGGTGTTCAGTTGGTCGCGATACCACTGCTCATCATGTGTTGTCATGTGTATCCTCCTCCACCGCTGCGACTTGTGCCAACAGCGTTGCCCATTGCGTTTTGAATTCGTCACAAGCCGCGATTCCAGAAACTGTCAGGTGAAAATATTTGCGATCAGGGCCGTCAGGAGACGCCTTCATCATTCCAGTAATGTCGCCTTGTTTTTCTAATTTAGCGAGCAGGGGATAAAGAGTGCCACCAACAACAGTCGTAAAGCCATATTGATGCAGACGCTGCATCAGCTCGTAGCCATAGATCTCACCTTGGCTGATGATCAACAAGACGCAACCTTCCAGCACACCTTTGAGTAACTGCGATGATTTCATAAAAAGCCTCCAAGTAGTTAGGATTCCTAACTACCAAAAAGATATCACCGAGGAAGTAGTTTGTCAAACTAACTAGTTCCTTACTCAGCCACGAGTTTAAGGACTTTGTTTTGTTGCGTCTCAATGGCAGTTCCATTAAAACTAATTAAAGGGGTTACATTCTGGCGTCGTGACGGAGACATGATGGAAAATCGTATCCACCGAATTTTGAATTCTGTGTACTGGATCTGTGCCTTCCTGGCCGTCGTCGGTAGCGGCTATTTGTTGCACTCACTACAAACGGCACAAGCGATGCGCGCTGTCCAAAATGCTTGGCAAGCACAGGACGGTTCATTGGTTATCCAGCTGCAACAAGCCGGTTTCACTAACGAAATGTGGCTGATGACGATGATGGCGACTTTGTTTGTGGCCTTTCATGTCAATGAGCCACTGATGCAAGAGCTTCAGCGCAATGGTTGGGTGCTTGCCATCAAAGCACGCAAACCATGGGCATACACCCAAGTCGTATTGTTCGTTCTACTTACAATATCGAGTTTCACGCAACCCATTTCAAGCCTGCGCTGGATCGGGGTGGCATTGATTATCGGGATAGTCTTGATCACTTGGCGTCATTGGCAAGCGATCCAAAAGTATCGTGAGTATTATAGTGATCCAGCAAAATATTTGATCGAACGCTGACAGCGAATTTTAAAAGCGACGACTCTAGACGATGTTTCTTGTCTAGAGTCGTCGCTTTGTTTGCGTCCTTCAAAAAATTATGCCATTCGCCCAACTTGCATCGCGTCCAAAACACCCCGAACCGCTTTTGAGTTTGGATAAAATTGAGTATGTTTTGCGCGAGTCAGTAACCAATCCGCTTTTGAGTAATCTGCTAATTTATTGGTGGCAATGGCCAGTTGCTGAATTTGTCCCACCGCATAACCATACTGATCGGCCAATTGCCACATTTGAACCAGTAGGCGTTGCATCTGTCGACGGGTCCAAGCTGTCCAAATGACAAAGCATAAACTGATTATTACAGAACTTCCAAATACCCAAGCAGGATCAGCACTCGCAAATAGTATTGACAAAGATAAGGTCAGGATTGCCAGATCCGCGTTACCGGTATCGCGAAATCGTCCAGGCAAGATCATACCAAGCAACATCGCTGTGATTCCGAACACCATATAAGCAATCCCACTTGATGCTTGAGCCCTAAAATACAACAAGCAACCGCAACCGATCATCAGGATGCCATAAATCAGTGATGTCAGTGAGAATCGTAGGCTTTGCATGTCGCCATCCCCCAAGTAATTTTCTTTTAGCGTCGCACCCAATCGAAAACGCTTTATTCTACTTCTGGTATATCATACGACATTGGTTTCGCCATGCAATATTTGTTTAGGGTGGGTGCGCGTGATCCAATTTCCCGAAGAATTGGCCTGCACTTTTCCTTTAACGATGTCGCGGCAATTGCGGCAATTGAATCTCGCCCATTGATTTAAATCTTCCTCGAAAATGTCACATATGATTGACATTTCTCCACCACTGCTGTATCTTAAAGATGTCAAATATAAGTGACAGGAGGTGCAGTGGTGAATCACGTTCGCGAGTATCGCAAAGCGCAAAAGCTTTCACAATTGGCATTAGCTGATGCGATCGGCGTTGCGCGACAAACTATCAACTTGATCGAAAACGACAAATATAATCCGTCGCTGGATCTTTGTTTGAAGTTGGCGTGGGCGCTACATACGGATTTAAACACTTTATTTTGGAGGGATGAAGATGAGTAAAGGGGATAAGTTTTTAAAATGGTTCTTCGGCGGGCGTGGTGTGGTGGATGAACGCTTCAAACAAGAACTTGGGAAAGTCGCGACAAAAACGTTAATGGTGTTCTTCGGCGTTCAGATGATCTTTTTGCTCAGCTTTGGCATGTACATGTTCTTGGCGCCGATCGAAGATTATGAAACTTTGGCTGAGATCTTGTGGCTTTGTGAGATGCTCGGCACTAGCGTTATCTTCTTAGGGATGGAATTTGTGCTAATCCATCGCAAAGTCTTCGTTCAAGAGTTACCAGAAGCCAAGGCAAACAAGACCATTCGTCATCTCAAGTTTGAATGGTTCCGGCGAGCCTTGATCGCCGGAATCGCGTATTGGTTACTCATGGCTTGGTTTGACATGGGTAAAGCTGGTTTTTTTGCCCAGTTGTTTGCACCAGATACGATCCGCTCAGCGGTGGTGTGGTTTGTCCTTTGGGGGGCGACGATGTATGGCATTCAGCGTTGGCAATTGCGGAAAATCAAGGATGACGATTAATTAGGGGGAAGCGACATCGTTGGGTGATTCAAATGTATATGGGCTTGATGGTTGCCGTAAGTGTGGTGTTTTTTTCACAGTCATTTTCTCTGTCCTTGGTGGATATTGACATCTATCTGATCTGTTTAATTTCCGCTTGGATTTTCGGCCAGCGCCTGCAACGAGACAACAAGCGTCTGTTGACGATCATGTGGACGTTAGCTGATGAGATGGGTTATACCGCCGCTGATTTGAAACGGTTATCTGGAAAATACGGGGAAGTGGATTTGACGTTGACCCGACCAGAACGGATGGCTTTTTTCCCAGGCGCTCGCGTCATCCAGGCTGTAACATGCAAAATGCAAATTGAACAAACGCAGCGCGAAGTCGAAGCACGGCATTTGGCATAAAGTTTCAAAAAGCATGTTCATCCCCATTTTTTGGAAAGGAACATGCTATTTTTTTGAATCCAAACATTTGTCGATAAACAGTCCCGGCAACAACGTTAGATTTTCCAGTTGGTCGTGTCACAATCCAATCATAACGACTCACGGTTGAAAGTTTACCGAGGCTGTTTGTAATTCTTGACGGGTGTCATCGATTGAGGGACAATGAATTGATAAGTTTTTTTATAAAAAAATAGGAATCTTGACTGATAGCTTTTTGGCTTTGATCAATTGTATCAACGGCTTTAAGCCGGATTAGTGGGGAAATAGGGGAAAGCAATTGCAAGCGTTTTGGACCGAAAGTGCTTCATATTTCATGCGGATCATTTTGGTGACGTTTTTTAGCGTTGGCTATACGCTGTATTATGAACGTTTCTACAATAACAATGTGATCCCAGGCGGACATCGCGCCATTCGCATCGCGCTGTTTTTTGTGCCGTTGCTTTTTGTCATGATTTTACACTTCGGCGGCCTTTATGTGATGCGCGGCACTGCTGGGGTCTTCTACCACGATCCAGCCTTGTACTTATTGATTACGCCGTTTTTCTATCCCGCCTTTTCAAAACTAGAAGTTGGGGGCCAAGTTTTCGTGTTGACTTGGTTTTGGTGTGCCACCCATCCAATCAACGTGTGGCAGCCTACCGTTGTGATCGGCTATGTGGTCATGATGGGCCTGATTGCGGTCATTAAACGTCATAGCCACTGGCTCGTGATCAACTGGGGTGCTGGTGTCTAGATCGCAACCACGATCTCGATCATTTATTGGTTAACGGTGCCCAACGATCCGCGCTTACCGGTTACATTTGCGATGCGGATTTGGTTCATTGCAGTTTACGCGTTGATGTTTACCATGGTGTTGGGCATTTGGGCGCGCCAAATGCGTGAAGCCGAAGCCAAGGCCGAGTTTGATCGGGTCGCAAATTATGAAGTCGATGGTGGCACGGCGGCTTTCATGCATCAGGCCCAAGAGCTGACGACATTATTTAAGGAGGCCAACACGACTGGTGAGGATTTGACCATCGCCAGTCTTGATGTGGATAAATTTAAGCAAGTCAACGCACATTATGGGCACCTCGCCGGCAACACTGTGTTACTTGGCGTCACCGAGACTATCAACCAAGTGTTGTCGCACACTGTCACACCAGCATGGCTATTGCGGACCAATGGCGAAGAATTCACGTTGGTTTTTCCAAAAACGGCGATTCAAGCGGCATTACCGGTGATCCAACAAGTCAGAGAGGCGATTCAAACTTCTGAATACACCTATCATGATCGCAGTTTAGCGGTGACGGCTTCAATTGGCGTCACCAACTTATTGCCAAGCGATACTAGCGTCGATGATTTGTATGCCCGCGCAGATGATGCGATGTATTTGAGCAAACACCACGGGCGCAACTGCGTCTCCACTGACGAGCAAGTCATTGATGCCCCAAGTGAAGTCAAAGATTATAGCCTGTATCGCTATTTTGTCCAAGGCGTGTATGATATCTCGTTTCCAAAGCATCAGAAAGTTTATTGGGAACTTTTGCTGAGAAAATACGACCCTGACCTCAAACGGTTTGTACGACCAGATGATTTTGAACTGCCCGCAAACGAAATGATTCGTTTGATCCAGCAGTTGATGGCAGTGACCCCATTGCATAATTTCAACCTCAACTTAACGGCCAGTCAGTATCAAGACTCACATACAGCTGAAGCTTTGCAAGCTTTCGCCAACCAACTCGATGGCCCCAATCATCTCACCATCGAAGTGACAGATGTCGTCGCCACCACCGGGACGCGGCAAATCAGTGCCGGCTATCGGGCCGCCGGGATGAATTTATTGATCGATGATGTGGGCAGTGATAATTCCTTTGAGCTGGTGCACAGCAAATTTGCTTATGTTGAGGGGGTTAAGTTTGCCATGCAAAATTTGCGCCGCACGACTAAGCCAGATGAACTCCTTGAACGCGTTCGCTTTTGGCAAAAAACTGCCGCTGACAATGATTTGATGTTTATCCTCGAAGGCGTGGAAACTGCCGAAGACCTAGCGCGAGCTCAGCAAATGGGCATTCGGTATGTTCAAGGTTATCACTTTGATAAACCAACTGATCCAACCCCCAAGGCCTAAAGTCGTGAATTGCGTGATGAAAAAGCCCCGCCAGCTCGTTTGATCTGGCGGGGCTTTTTGCAGTTAACTGATTTGGTTTTGATGTTGTTTTGGCGAGATATTTGTCGTTTTTCGGAATAGTTGACAAAAATAAGAGGGATTGGCATAACCCAAAGTGTCTGCGATTTCGGCAATGCTGGCATGTCCTGCGCGCAACATCCGTTTGGCAGCGCGCATTTTTTGTGTGGTGATGTAAGCTGACAGTGTGGTGTTGCCTTAATGCTGTTTTCTAAGTCCAAGACTTATCGTGACCTCGGTCGGTTAGCGTTTCCATCAGCCTTGTTTGACATCAACGAACCCGTGATCTTTGGTTTCCCAATCGTCATAAACCCATTGACGATGATTCCATTTATTCTGATCCCATTGGTTTTGGCAACCATGTCCTACATTTTGATCACCATCGGCTGGATCTCGGCACCATCTGCTTTGGTACCTTGGACCATGCCGCCGATCATCGGGCCTTTGAAGGCGACGGGTTGGGACTGGCGGGCAGCAGTTTGGTCCGCCATCGAATTGGTAATCGCAGGTGCTGGCTACTATCCATTCTTTAAAGTGGCTGAAAAACAAATGTTAGCACACGAAAATGAATCCGCTGACAAAACGGCTGAAAACTAGAAAGGTGAACCAATTTGTTTGATCATCGCATTGGCGCGGTCGACCGCGCGTTTTACCAATTATATTTAACTTGTTTCAATGCCACCGATTCGCCTGAACGTCGCCAGTTTTTCAATTTCCGCTATGATTATGGCTGGATTTTTGGAAAAAAGGCACACGGCCAGTTAGTCAGCGGCCTTTACAGCTTGCCTTTTGCGGTAAATTTCCATGGCGTTGATTATCCGATGAATGGCATCGGTGATGTGATGTCCGCGCCTGAAGCTGCTGGCAGCGGTGGGGCCGGGGAGTTGCTGCAAGCATCCCTTGAAGCCATGTTGCAAGCAGGGGTGACGTTGGCCTACTTGGCGCCATTTTCTTATCGATATTATCGACAATTTGGCTATGAGCAAGTCTTCAATCATATGCGCTACAGTATTTCAACGGATAAAATACCACCCTTGCATCCGCAAATCAAGTCTGTCTATGTCGAGCGCAAGAAATGGGATGAGGCGTTGCCGCTGATCAAACCGATTTATGCCACGCAAGCACAAGATCTGGCCGGCGGTGGAAGTATCTCACTTACAAACGCCATTGGGATGTTGGCTTGTATCGCAATGCTGAAGATGAGCCAGCTGGGTATGTGTTGTAGGAGCGCGATGAAGATACCTTCACGGTAAAAGAACTGATTGCGCCGACTCCGCAGGCTTATCAAACCTTGGTGGCTTTTGTTGCCGCCAATCGCAACAGCTTCCATCACTTGGTATTTGATGATCCTGATCCCAAGTATCGTGGCGATTTGTTGCCAGATCCTTACCCGTTAACCGCTCAAGTCGTACCGTACATGATGGCGCGGATCGTGAACCTCGATGACTTTTTGCTGCGTTATCCCTATCTTGTCGACGAACTGCCAACCTTCACATTTGCAGTTCGTGACGACAACCTGTCGCAAAATGCTGGGAGTTGGCAATTAACCAGACATCAAGCCCAGACTCAGTTGACCAAGGTCAGTGCTGATTTAACCCACGCGATTTCGATTCAGACGTTGACTAAGGCCGCGTTTGGTGCCCAATCAATGGCGGACTTGAATCGCTCAGGCGCCGTCAGCTTATCTGCTGATCAGATTCAAACGTTTGACGCCATTTTCACCCACGCAGCCCCACAATTCCAAGATTATTTCTAAATTGAAAGGACCATCCCATGAAACGATTAATCTCTGCTTCCAGTTCCGAAATGCTCGCCATGAACGCCCAAGAGTTGAAAACCAGCATCAAAGCCAGCGAAGGCCGCGTGATCGTCAGCGAAAATGTGGTCACGCAAAATGTGATGGATGACATTTCCACTTCAGAAGTGGCTGCAGCATTCGGCGCTGATATGATTTTATTGAACTTGTTTGATGTGTTCAATCCGCGCATTGTCGGGTTATACGATGATGAAAATGATTTGGACACCGCCAAAGTCCATCGCGATGGCTCGATCATTAAACACTTGCAACGCTTGGTCGGCCGGCCGATCGGCGTGAACTTAGAGCCAGTCGATTCACTAGCGCCGATGACTGAAACCCGCGCAATCGTACCAGAAGAAATCACTGCGCGAAGCAGAAAAGCTCGGCTTTAACTTCATCTGCTTGACGGGTAACCCTGGTTCTGGCGTTACCAATGAACAAATCGCTGCCAACGTCCGCTTAGCCAAGCAATTGTTCTCCGGCTTGGTGATCGCCGGTAAAATGCACGCTTCAGGTGTCGATGAGGCCGTCGCGTCACACGAAGCGGTTTCCCAGTTTCTAGAAGCTGGTGCTGATGTGATTTTAGTACCAGCAGTTGGCACTGTGCCAGGCTGGACGGATGCGGAAATGATCGATATCGTCAAACTTGCCCATGCGCATCAAGCACTGGTGATGTCAACGATTGGGACCAGTCAAGAAAGTTCTGGATCGCATTATATCGAAAACATCGCGGTGCGCAACAAAGTCTGCGGCGTAGATATTCAACATATCGGCGATGCGGCCTGGACCAATGAGTCCCCGCTGGAAAACATTTTCGCTTTGAGCCGGGCAGTCCGCGGGATCAGTCACACCATTGAACGCATGGCGCGCTCGATCAATCGTTGATGATAAAAAAAGTTGCACCACTCAGGTCAAAATGACTTAGGTGGTGCAACTTTTTAATCTGCCTGCCAAAAGGCTTCGTGCCAAGCATTGAGTTGATCAGTCCAAGGCTGATCTGGGGCCATTGCAGAATCAGAGCGATTATATAAGAAGACAGTAGCGCGTTTTTGATCGGGACTGATGAAAATGCCTGACCAAAACCCATAAATATGGCCGCCATGTCCGATCCCCGTGCCTTGTTGCATAAAGCCCATGCCATAAATATTGTGATGCATGGTTTCGGCCAATTGCCAACTTTCGGGACTTAATAATTTTTGATTCAAAATCGCTTGCGCCCAAAGTTCAAAGTCCCGCAAACTCAACACGATACTGCCATCGCCAGCTTGATGATTGCCGTGGCCACTTGGGGTTTGCACGCCATCGACATTGGCATACCCGTTGGCTTGAGAATATTGCGTGCCACTTGCGGCCGTGGTCATCCCCAACGGTTGGAAAATATTTGCTTTCACATATTCTGCAAACGGGGTGTGACTGACCGCTTCCACGACTAAGGTCAACAGTGCATAATTGGCATTGCAGTAGGCAAATTCAGTGCCAGGCTGACTTTTAAGGGGATGACCGTTCAAAATTTCCAGTAGTTGAGGTTTAGGGAGATCGTTACTAGCCGCCACTAATGCATCAAAACCTGCTTTTGACTGAGAATCACCGCGAGCGATGCTGGCGCCCATCAATTGACCGACTAGGATCTCAGTGTAGTCAGTAATGCCAGATTGCATCGTCAACAAATTCTCTAAGCTGATTTCTTCAGCGTGATCAAACTCTGGCACATAATCACTTAACGGATCTTGCAAGCTGAGTTTACCAGCTTCGGCCAACTGCAACACTGCCGCCATAGTGAACTGCTTAGAAACTGAGCCGATCGCAGTCGTGGTGGTTGGCGTGAAGGCCAAGTTTTGTTCAAAATCTGCTTGGCCCATGGCACGTTCGTGTAACACCGCATCAGGCGCGACAACAGCATACGCCCCATTAAAATGTCCTTGATCGTTCAGCGCATCCAATTGTTGAAATTCTGCTTCAAAAGCCATTGAAATCATCCCGCTTCCTAAATTCTAATGTTTTCTTTATACCATTCTCATTTAAAAACTGCAACTGGTTCGACTGGAGGCGTGAATGCGGTACAATTAAGTCGGAACGAATACGCAATCCAAAGGAGACGCTGATGAAAATATTAATGTTATTTGGATTAAAGCCGGAAACCGTAGCCCCTGCCAAACAAGCGCATCCCACGTGGCAGTTCATCGATAAGTCCGATTACAAGCCGGAAATGGCTGGTGATATCGATGTGATTTTAGGGTGGAATGCGACAGGCGCACAGATCATTGCACAACCTAATCATGTGAAGTTTGTTCAAGCGATGTCTGCCGGCGTAGATTATTTACCACTAGCAGAATTCACGAAACAAGGCATTCAACTCGCCAATGTCTCAGGCATTCACGCCGAAGCGATCGCAGAATATGTCATCGCCGGCATTCTAGGCTTTGCGCATGGGTTGTTTCCAGTTGCCACCCGTTGGAACCGGGTCACGGATCATCTGTGGTCTTTGCAAGATGCACAAGCCGTCGTCTATGGTACCGGGCATATTGGGACCTTGATCGCCAAACATCTGCGTCAATTTGGTGTGAAGGTGACAGGTGTCGATCGTCACGGGGTCGCTAAATCTGAATTTGATGCCGTCACCACCGATAAAATGGTTGCCCGGCACGCCGACATCGTGGTCAATGTGATGCCATTAACCGCTGAAACGCATCATTATTATGACGCTGCCTTCTTCAATCAACTGGAAAACCAGCCGTTGTTTGTCAATGTCGGGCGTGGGCCGAGCGTTGATGAAGTCGCGTTAGTCAACGCCTTGGATCACCAGCTCAAAGGTGCAGTCTTAGATGTCTTCAATAAAGAACCTTTGCCAGACACGTCACCGCTTTGGCAGTTGCCGAATGTTTGGATGACCCCGCATATTTCAGGCCAAGTGACGCATTTGCGCCAGCAAGTCGCGGACATTTTTTTGCCGAATGTTGAACAACTCGAAAAAACCGGCACCCTCAATAGTCATCAAGTTAACTTGAGTGCAGGGTATTAATGGGGTAAACTGATAGTGTAACCGTTTCCAACAAACAGGAGGAAGTTTATGTCGCAACGCACAACGGAAATCATCAGTTTGCTTGAAGATGCTTTGTTGACCAAACGCCCAGTCATTGTGAAAACCATGGACAAAACGACCTTACACGGGGTGGTCGACGCCATCACGCCGGGGCAAGTGAAGCCTTACGCTGAACGCTCGACGGTCACCGTCACCACCAAAAAAGGCCCCAAGCACGTCGCCGAATATGCGATCGTGCACATCAAATGGGCCTGAACTCAGCCGGCTTACCTCTGGTAAGTCGGCTTTTCGCGCGGTATAATCTTAGTCAACCACAAGTGTGAAAGGGGTATTGTCAATGACCAAAGTTCAAGATGATTTATATGAAGCCGTAAATGGCGAATGGGCCAAAACCGCCACGATTCCAGATGATAAGCCAACGACCGGGGGCTTTGCTGACCTCGCCGATGATGTTGAAAAGAAATTAATGGGGGATTTTGACGCCGTCGCTAAAGGCGAAAAGTCTGCCCCAGATCAATATTTTGCCGAAGCCGTCAAACTTTATCAAAAAGCGGCCGACTTTAAAGCCCGCGACGCTGCTGGCATCAAACCGGTATTAAACCGCTTGGTCAACTTAAATCAAGTGGACTCAATGGCTGGCTTCAACGCCAAAGCCGCGCAATTGGATCTGGATTTATATCCACTCCCATTTTCTGCCGGGGTTGAACCGGACATGAAAAACACCGCGCAAAACGTCTTCACAGTGTCTGGCCCTAGCACCATTTTGCCAGATACCACGTATTACGCTGATGACAACCCCCAAGGCCCACAATTAATGGGCTTATGGTCTGACATGGCCAAAAAGATCTTAGCACAAACGGATCTGCTGCCAGAAGATCAAGCAGCTTACTTAGCTGACACCATCGCTTTTGATGCGGAAATCGCCAAGCACGTCAAATCTTCTGAGGAATGGGCCGACTATCCAAAAGCCTACAACCCCTACAAATTTGACGATGTCGTCGAAAAGTTCGGTGAATTTGACTTTGCCAAATATGCCGACACCTTGTTGCCTGCGCATCCAGATACGGTGATTGTCGCCGATCCGCGCTTCTTAGACGAATTCACGCAATTGTTCAATGCCGATACTTTCATTCAATATGCACACTGGGCTTATGTGATCGAATTGTTGAGCAACACCGGCTACTTATCTGACGATTTGCGCATCGAAGGCGGCAGCTTCTCGCGGGCATTGTCTGGTTTAGCCGCAGCGCCAACGCAAGCCAAGCATGCTTATCGCTTAGCCAACAGCGTTTTCTCTGAACCTATCGGGATTTACTATGGGCAGACTTACTTTGGTGAAGCTGCTAAAGCCGACGTTACCAAGCTGGTTGAAAAAATGATCGCCACGTACAAGCGTCGTTTAGCCAAGTCTGATTGGTTAATGCAATCCACCAAAGACAAAGCCATCGTCAAGCTCAACACCATGGTTTTGAAAATGGGCTACCCAGACAAAGCCAATGCGGTTTATGACTTGTTGCATGTCGATGAAAAGGCTGATTTGCTAACCGCCGCCACCGAAATTGCTAAGACCCGCCATGCTTACCACTTGCAACAATTGACCAAGCCCGTCGATCGTAGTGAGTGGGCGATGCCAGGACATTTGGTCAACGCATGCTATGACCCATCGCGCAATGACATCACATTCCCAGCCGCCATTTTACAAGCACCATTTTACGCCTTGTCTCAATCTGACTCCCAAAACCTCGGTGGGATCGGTGCGGTCATTGCGCATGAAATTTCTCATGGTTTTGACAACAATGGAGCGCAATTCGATGAATTTGGGAACTTGTCTGATTGGTGGCAACCAGAAGACTACGATCACTTCAAAGTCTTGACTCAGGAAATGATCGATCAATTCGATGGCTTGGAAACCGAAGCCGGTCCCGTCAATGGTAAACTCGTGGTGTCTGAAAACATCGCCGATGCTGGTGGCTTAGCCGCGGCATTGGAAACGGCCAAAGGCTTAGATGACACCGATTTGAAGGCCTTCTTCACCAACTGGGCTGAAGTTTGGCGCATGAAAGCTCGCAAGCAATACATGCAATTGCTGTTGAGCATCGATGTGCATGCCCCAGCCAAATTACGGGCGAATGTGCAAGTGCAAAACCTTGAAGACTGGTACACGACGTTTGACGTCAAGCCAGGCGACGGGATGTACTTAGCCCCAGACAAACGCATTACGATTTGGTAATTTGAACAACGTGTCGTGATCTGATGATCGCGGCACGTTTTTTTGTATCGCCAGAAATTTATCCATTTATTGTACAATGTACAGAAAGGTTGTACAATGATGATGAAGGGGATGATAATATGGATGCTGTAAGTTATAGCAATTTTCGTCAGAATCTCAAGAGTTTTATGAAGCAAGTCAATAACGATGCTGATGCCGTTATCGTCACTGCCAAAGAACCTGAAGATAACGTTGTCGTCATGAGTCAGCGTGACTATGATGCGATGCAAGAAACCTTGCGAATCATGAGTAATAAATATTTGATGGCTAAAATCAATGAAGGCGATCGCCAATTCAAGGCTGGAAAAGGGATCATTCATGATTTAATTGAGGTAGATGATGATTAAATCTTGGTCCGATCAAGCGTGGGATGATTACATGTACTGGCATAACCAAAATGATCGCCGTGTGATCAAGCAAATCAACAAATTGATCAAGGACATCGATCGTGGCAACCCATATGAAGGCTTGGGTAAGCCTGAGGGGTTGAAGCATGATTTGGCAGGAAAATGGTCGCGAAGAATCACGCAAGAGGATCGGTTGGTTTACAAAGTAGTCGAAGATGTCTTGATGATCTATTCATGCAAAGATCATTATGAATGAAGCACAAGGATTGGAACCAGTCCCTTTTTATGCATATTTAGCAGTCGTTAAAAAAAGCGCCATGCTCAGGTGAGTGAGCATGGCGCCATTTTGATTTAGCTAGCAAGTTGCTTTAACGCATCGGGACGAAAGCCCGAGAAAGCTTCAAACCCATCTGCTTCAAGAACAGGAACGGCCTGGAAGCCTTTGTTCTTCAAGTAGTCGATGTATTCTGGTTCGTCGTTGATGTTGTGTTCAACAAAATCGATGCCGTGAGTCCGCAAGTAGTTTTTAGTCATGCGGCATTGCGGGCAACCGTTTTTAGTAAATAATGTGACGTCGTTATTCATGGAAAATCGCCTCTCTTGGTTATCTGATAAAGATAGTATACTGGCAGTTGTGGTCACTGTCAAGAATTATCACTAGATATAGTATGAGACGATTGCCACCCCAATATCTGGGGTAGGCTTATGATACCACCACTAAGCGGCTTTCACAAGATAGGCGACAATAGGCGTGAGAATTGTTGTTTGAAGCGCAACCAATGACTTTGCGCCTGAATGGCCTCTACAGTCAATAATCGCGAGTGTTTTTGATCTTCAATGAAGGCTTGCTGTAATTGTTGTGCCAAAGCATCATCGTAAATAAAGGCATTGGCTTCAAAGTTCAACTTAAAGCTGCGAATATCTAAATTTGCTGAACCGACGCTGGCCAGGTGGCCATCCACCACCATGGTTTTGGCATGTAAGAACCCATTTTGATAATGGTACACTTTGACGCCAACCTTAGTTAAGGCAGTGGCATAGTATTGCGTCGCCCGGAAAATGAACGGGTGATCCGGCATATCTGGAATCATCACGCGCACGTCGATACCAGATAACGCGGCATTCATCAAGGCATCATAAACAGTGTCATCTGGGATCAAGTAAGGGGTTTGCAGCCACACGGACTTGGTCGCGCCAGAAATCAGCTTCACATAACCAAATTTGATCTGTTGACCGGCAGATTCAGGACCACATGCGACGATTTGCATCGCACCGCTAGTCGGCAATGGGGCATCGGCTAGCGGTTGGCTAGGATAAGGCAGTTGGCGACCATCGCTGACTGTCGCGTTATAATCCATGATAAACTGAATCTTCAGCGCCATCACCGTGTTGCCGACAATGCGCAAGTGCGT
>NZ_AZEU01000164.1:4201-19674 GCF_001435035.1 Lacticaseibacillus manihotivorans DSM 13343 = JCM 12514 | reverse complement strand
CCCGCCAATGTAGCCGATTTGGTCATCGATGATCACGATTTTGCGATGCAGGCGATAGTTCATGCGAAAATCCGCGATCAAATGTTTTGAAGAAAAATAGGATTCTGCCCAACCCCCAGCTTGAATCAAAGGACGCCACCATTTAGCCCCAGCGCCCATGGAACCCCAGGCGTCATACACCACGCGCACAGTGACGCCTTGTTGGGCCTTTTTGATCAACAAATCGCGCAGTTGCGTGCCTAAGGCGTCAGGGTAAATCGTGTAGTATTCGACTAAAATTTCAGATTGTGCTGCTTCAATATCCGCAAACAACGCCGCAAACTTCGCTTGGCCGTCATAAAATAATTTCACGTCGCCATTATGCAAAAGTGGCGCGCGCGCCAAATTTAGAAATAAATTGATCAATTCCTGTCCCGCCTTAGTGGTGGTCGGCACCAAGCGACCTTTGGCATTAGCCGCTTTTTGCAGGTGCACAAACGCCGCACTGGCCTTAGCATATTCGGCTTGGATCAGGCGCATTTTTTTGGCAGAAAGGCGCCGCCCGACAAATAAATAAATGACAAAGCCAACGCCCGGCAAAAAGATCAACACCAAGAGCCACGCCCAAGTCGTCGCGATATCTCGCACCGATCGTAGGACGGTGAAGATGGCGCCGAGGGTGTTCACAATTAATAAAATAATGAACAGCTCCGTAAATAACGACATGCGTACCTCCGTACAAAATAATTAATTTTAACTTATTCTATTTACTTACAAAAAGCAAGCTGGTACAATGTAACCATACTTAAATCAAAGGTGGAACCCAATTATGAATACAGACTTATTAAACTTATTGCAACAACGCCGCTCCATTTACGCTTTAGGTAAGAACATCAAAGCGTCCAACCAAGAAATCGTCGACTTAGTTGAAGATACTATTCAAGCAACGCCAACGGCCTTCAACTCCCAAACCACTCGCGCTGTGTTCTTATTCGGCGACAAGCACGACCAATTATGGGACATCGTGGTCAAGCGCCTCAAGTCTGAAGTGCCAACGGAAGCCGCTTATGAAAAAACCAAGCAAAAAATTGCCAGCTTCAAAGCTGCATATGGCACGATCCTTTACTTCACCGACACTAAAGTCGTGCATCAACTAGAAAAAGACTTCGCACTTTATGCTGACAACTTTGCTACTTGGGCTGAACAAGGCCAAGGCTCGGCGCAACTCAACACTTGGGTCGCTTTAGCTAACAACAACATCGGCGCTTCCTTACAACATTACAACCCACTGATCGATGACGAAGTGGCTAAGGCTTTTGATATTCCTGAAGGCTGGTCCTTACGTGCCCAAATGCCTTTCGGTGAAATCCTGTCTCCTGCAGGTGACAAAGACACCATGGCTAAAGCAGATCAATTTAAAGTCTTAGGTTAATTGTAACAAACTGAATCACCAGACACACGTGTTGCTTCTATATCAGAAGTGATCCGTGTGTTTTTTAATGGGCAGCGTGCAAACCTTGTTGTGCCAGCATATGGGCACCACGATTTTCTCGTTCCGGGACCCATTGCCAAATCACTTGCTCAAAACTGTCGATCAAGTCAAATAATTCGTCGACTTGTGCCTGGTAATGCTTAGCGTAGTGTTTGTCCAAAGATTGAATCACTAATTTGGAATCACTGGCAAAGCTAACAAAGCCTTGTAGTTCCAGATTTTGCAGGCGCTTAAACCCGGCGATGGCGGCAGCAAATTCGGCTTCATGATTCGACATTTCTGGTAAGCTGAGATGCGTTTGGTCTTGTTCACCATTGGCCACGATCAAAATCCCCACACCAGCTGGTCCAGGATTGCCCAATGTCGCAGCATCTGTATTTAATTTGATCATGATGAGCCTCGCATTTTCGTAAATTTGACCTCTGTATTGTATCACACGCCCACATCACATCAGGGGCGTGGTATCATTAAGCTTATGGATTCGAAGGAGGGACCAGCTTGCATACTTATCGGTATCAACCCACAGGCGTTGATTGCGCGATTTTTTGGGGCTTGATTTTAGCTGGCATCGGCACCGGCGTGATTTTTCAGATGGAAATTGGGGCGTATGATTATCTCTATTGGCCGCCGATGGCATTTGTGGCTGCGATGGTGATTGCTGGCATCATCCAAGTGTGGCGCTTGCAGCTCGTGATCGACCAAGATCAAGTGATCATTCGGCGAATTTTTCCCGGAAATAATATTCAGCTCCCAATTAATACAATTATTGGCGTATATGCGAACAAATATAGTCTTATCCTCGATACCCGTTCGTATGGTAAAATAAAATTGGTTCGCATCGGCCACCTGCACTCGCTGTTAGCGGACCTATCAACAGTTGGCATCCACGTCACACAAAAAGGGGAAACTAATGTCTGATATTGAAATTGCTCAAGCAAATGAACGCACCGAAATGTTACCGATCACCAAAGTCGCCGAAACCATTGGCTTAACACCTGATGATCTGGAATTATACGGCAAAGCCAAAGCCAAATTGAGCTATCCCACGCTCAAGCGCTTGGCAGAAAAAAAGCCAGGGAAACTGGTCTTGGTCACATCCATCAACCCGACGCCTGCAGGTGAAGGCAAATCCACGGTCACCATCGGCTTAGGAGATGCCTTAAACTTACGCCATCAAAACGCCGTCATCGCTTTGCGCGAACCATCCCTTGGCCCAGTGATGGGCATGAAAGGCGGCGCCACTGGTGGAGGCTACTCTCAAGTTGTGCCGATGGAGGATATCAACTTACATTTTACTGGCGATATGCACGCCTTGACCACTGCCGTTGATACTTTGGCGGCCTTGATCGATAACCACTTGCAACAAGGTAACGCCTTAAACATCGACCCGCGCCGGATCACTTGGAATCGCGTATTAGATATTAACGACCGCTCCTTGCGCCATACTGTAATCGGTGTCGGTGGGGCCACCAGTGGAGTGCCGCGCGAGAATTCGTTTGATATCACCGTGGCCTCTGAATTAATGGCGGTGTTGTGCTTGTCCAAGAACATGCATGAACTCAAAGCACGTATTTCAAACATTGTCATTGGCTTCACCTACGATCGCAAACCGGTCACAGTGGCTGATCTTGAAGTCACCGGCGCTATTGCGATGTTATTGAAAGACGCTTTAAAGCCTAACTTGGTGCAAACCTTAGCGCATACGCCAACGTTAATTCATGGCGGACCTTTTGCCAACATCGCGCATGGTTGTAACTCCGTGTTAGCCACCCAAACCGCTTTGGCACTAGGGAACATTGCCTTAACTGAAGCTGGATTCGGTGCGGATCTTGGGGCTGAAAAGTTCATGGACATCAAAACCCCAGTGCTCGGCAAAACCCCAGATGCTGTGGTGATCGTCGCCACAGTGCGCGCCTTGAAGTACAATGGTGGCCAACCGCTTAAAGAATTAACGACCGAAAACCTCGATGCTTTGAAAAATGGTTTCAAAAACCTCAAAAAGCACATCGAAAACATGCAACGTTACGGTCGCCCAGTGTTAGTGGCGATCAACCAATTTGTATCCGATACCCAGGCAGAACTTGATGCCTTGATCAAAGCCTGTGCGGACCTCGGTGTGCAAGCTTTCGCCTCTGATGTTTGGGGTCAAGGCGGCAAAGGGGCCTTGCCATTAGCAGATGCTTTAGTCGCTGCCTTGGATCAACCCGGAGAATTCAAACCATTATATGATGTCAACAAGCCAGTGAAAGACAAGATCTTAACTATCGTGCAAAAGATTTACGGTGGGGCAGATGTCGTGTATGATCATAAAGCAGAACTGGCATTAAAGACCATCGCCCAAAATGGCTGGGATCACTTGCCCATTTGCATGGCCAAAACCCAGTATTCACTGTCAGATGACCCCAAAGCTTTAGGGGCACCAACTGGCTTTACCATGCATGTCCGTGATATCCAACCGAAACTTGGGGCTGGCTTCTTAGTGGTACTGACTGGTTCCGTGTTGACCATGCCAGGTTTGCCAAAGCGGCCTGCTGCCATGAATATGGATGTGTCCGATGATGGTGTGATTTCAGGACTGTTTTAAACTTTAATTTTTGGAGGAATCGTTTTTTGGTGATTTACTTGTTGTTGGCAGTCGGCTTAGTGGCCGCAGACCAATTGATCAAAGCATGGGTCGTGGCGCACTTGGCCATCGGCGAAACCATTGGCTTCATCCCGGGTGTCTTGAGTTTGACGCACATTAAAAACACCGGTGCGGCCTTTTCAATGCTGGAAGGGAAGCAATGGTTTTTCTATGTGATCACAGTCGCGGCCATCGGCGTCGTGATTTGGTTATGGAAAGACTCCAAAGGCTTTCGGACATATCGCTTAGGCTTAGTGTTTATCTTGGCTGGGGCGATAGGGAACTTCATCGACCGCCTGCGCCAAGGCTTCGTCACGGATATGTTCCAAGTGGACTTCATGAACTTTGCGATTTTTAATTTCGCCGATGCTTGCTTGACGGTTGGCGTGATTTTGGTGTTGATCCACTTGCTTTTTTTTGACGGCAAAAAGCCGGTGCGCTAATGGATGAGTTAACCATTACGGATCAAACAGGGCGCATTGACAAAGTGATCGCTGAAAATTTCGATGACGTGACGCGTTCACAAGCGCAAAAATGGCTCGCAAGCGGTCATGCGCAAGTCAACGGTGTCGCGGTTCAACCAAAATATAAAGTGAAACCAGGTGACGTGATCACCATCACGCGCCCTGAGCCTGTGCCGCTTGAAACTGTTGCCCAAGACATTCCAATAGACGTGGTGTATGAAGACGACCAAGTGATCGTGGTCAATAAACCGCAAGGCATGGTGGTGCATCCAGCGCCAGGGCATCCAGATGGCACCTTGGTCAACGCAATTTTAGGTCACACCAAGCTCACTGGCATCAACGATGTCTTGCGGCCTGGGATCGTCCATCGCATCGACAAAGACACCAGCGGTTTGTTGATGGTGGCCAAAACCGCCGTCGCCCAAGCTTCGCTGTCTGCCCAACTCAAAGCTAAAACTAACACTCGCGTTTATTTGGCGATTGTACATGGCAATATCAAAGAAGACTCAGGTACCATTGATGCGCCAATTGGCCGCGATTTTAAAGATCGCAAAAAGCACGCCGTCGTCGCTGGTGGCCGACATGCCGTGACGCATTTTAAAGTGTTGGAACGCTTTGGCGATTATACGTTGGTGCAGTGTCAACTGGAAACCGGTCGCACGCATCAAATTCGCGTGCACATGGCGTATATTCATCACCCAGTGGCAGGCGATCCGTTGTATGGACCGAAGCGCACCTTGCCGAACAAAGGGCAGTTTCTTCATGCCCAGACCTTAGGCTTTGTGCATCCAACCACTGGCGAATACCTCGAATTCAAAGTGGATCCGCCAACAATTTTTCAAAAAACTTTAGCGGATTTGCGTGCAGGCATTGACAAAACTCGTGTGATTCGATAAGCTATTTACAACTTAACAAGCACCTTTAACTAAGTCCAGAGAGGCTTAGAAGGTATCACGTCTGCTGCGGCAGATCAATTACGACTGACGGTCGCCTTCTAACCAAACTGGATAGAAGGCGACTTTTTTGATACCAAAAGGAGAGAGAAATTATGGCAAAGCAAGTAGTCGATGGGGTCACCATGCAACGGGCATTAACACGGATCACGTATGAGATCATCGAACAAAATAAGGATCTAAATGAATTGGTGATCGTCGGGATCAAAACTCGCGGCATTTACTTGGCAGATCGCATCGCCAAGCGCTTGAACCAATTGGAAAACATTGATGTCCCAGTCGGGGAACTCGATATCCGCATGTATCGTGACGATGTCCACAAACTCGATCATTCCTTAACGCCAGATGTTGAAGGCTCAGATCTGCCAGTTTCCATCACCAACAAGCATGTGATCTTAGTCGATGACGTCATTTTCACTGGCCGTACGATCCGCGCCGCACTGGATGCCTTGATGGATCAAGGCCGTCCGAACAAAATCAGCTTGGCAGTGTTGGTTGATCGCGGTCATCGTGAACTCCCAATTCGTCCAGATTTTGTCGGCAAGAACATTCCCACTGCTTTGTCAGAAGAGATCAACGTGGAAGTTTCCGAACTCGACGGCGAAGATGGCATTTCCATTTCCAAGCTGGAGGCGTAATGCATGGCTTATCATAACGACGACGCGGTTTTAGATATTCATGACCGCCCAGCATTTGGCCACTGGCTCGGCCTTTCGGTGCAACACTTGTTCGCCATGTTTGGCTCCACTGTGTTAGTACCGATCTTAGTGGGCTTGGATCCAGCCATCGCGCTGTTTTCAAGCGGTGTCGGCACCTTGCTTTACATCTTGATCACCCGCGGTAAGATCCCAGCTTACATGGGCTCGAGCTTTTCTTTCATCACGGTGATGCAAGCCTTGATGAAAGGAGCCGGTTATCCTGCCATCGCCCAAGGCACCATCGCCGTTGGGTGTGTGTACTTGATCGTGGCCACCATCGTGAACTTCGCCGGCTCAGCTTGGATCGACAAAGCCTTGCCACCGATCGTGGTGGGTCCGATCGTCATGGTCATCGGCTTATCCTTAGCTGGGACTGCCGCAACTGATGCCACGATGCGGACGTTAGCAAACGGCACTAGCGTTTATGATATCAAGTACTTCGCAGTGGCGATTGTTACCTTGGCCGCAACCATTGCCTACAATATGTACCTGAAGAAATTCATTTCCTTGTTGCCAATTTTACTGGGCTTGATCACCGGCTACATTCTCGCTGTGATCGTCGGTATCGTTGATTTCACCCCAGTCCAACAAGCCGCCTGGTTATCCTTACCAAAATTCCAAATTCCAGGCATCACTTATACCCCGAAATTATATTTAGACGCGATCCTTTCCATGGCGCCAATCGCCTTTGTCACCATGACCGAGCACATGGGTCACATCATGGTTTTAAATGAAATGACGCATCGCGACTTCTTCAAAGATCCAGGGCTGAACCATACTTTAGCCGGGGACGGTACCGCCTCGATCATCGCTGGTTTCGTCGGCGGCCCGCCAGTCACTTCTTACGGTGAAAACATCGGCGTCATGGCCATGACCAAAGTCCATTCCGTTTGGGTCATCGGCGGCGCTGCCGGGTTTGCAATCTTGTTCGCCTTTATCGGCAAGTTGTCAGCTTTGATCCACACCATTCCCAGTCCAGTCATCGGTGGTATTTCCTTCCTATTATTTGGGGTCATCGCTTCGAACGGATTGAAAGTGTTGATCGATAACAAAGTGGACTTTAACAAAAAGCGCAACTTAATGATCGGCTCCACGATTTTAGTCATCGGCATCGGCAACGCCGTCTTGAAAATTGGGACCTTCCAATTTTCCGGTTTAGCGTTAGCCACAGTCATCGGCATTTTGCTCAACTTCATTTTGCCACAGCACGCTGCCAACGAGGAGGCATAGCATGTCCATTACAGATTTCGTTTCAGCAAACCAAGTCACCCCGCAACTCGCAGATCTTTTGATTCAGCGCGCCGAGGCGTTCAAGGGCGGGGCAACACCCAACTTGCCATTACCGATGTATGCAGCGAATCTGTTTTTTGAACCAAGTACGCGCACACACACCAGCTTTGAAATGGCCGAACGCAAACTCGGCATGACAGTATTACCTTTTGATCCGCGGCAAAGTTCGGTCACCAAAGGCGAAACTTTGGCTGACACCTTACGCACACTGGCTGCCATCGGCGTGCAAGTCGCCGTCATTCGCCATCCAGTCAATGCTTACTATCAATCCCTTTTGGCTGAACACTTGCCACTGCATATTGTCAATGCAGGCGATGGCGCTGGCCAGCATCCCAGCCAAATGATGCTAGATCTGATGACCATCCATGAAGAATTCGGTCATTTCAAAGGGTTGAAAGTCGGGATCGTCGGGGACTTAAGTCATTCTCGGGTCGCCAAATCCGATATGCAAATGCTGCATGACCTTGGCGCTGAGCTCACCTTCTCTGGTCCCAAAGCTTGGTACACCAAAGAATTTGAAAAATACGGGCCTTATGAACCGATGGCTGACATTGTCCCAAAAGTCGATGTCTTAATGCTTTTGCGGGTGCAATTCGAACGCTTAAGCGAAGCTGAAAAAGCAGAATTTTCTGAAGCGACTTATCACGAACGCTTCGGGTTATCCGATCAACTTTATCCAAAATTGAAAAAATCTGCGATCATCATGCATCCAGCCCCAGTCAACCGCGGCATCGAACTTGCCGATGACTTGGTGTTATGCCCACAATCGCGGATCTTCCAGCAAATGCACAATGGCGTGTTCATGCGCATGGCGATGTTGGAACAAATAATGCAACCACAAGCCACTGAAGGGAGTCGCGTTCATGCATTTACTCATTAAAAACGCTCACGTTGTCGGCCCAGAACCATTTGACGGCGACTTGTTAACCACCGATGGGGTGATTTCCGCGTTAGGGCACGACTTACACGCCCCAGCCAAAACCACAGTGATCGACTTAAAAGGCGCCACTTTAATGCCAGGGCTAGTCGATGTGCATGTGCACTTCCGCGAACCGGGCTTTGAAGCCAAAGAAACCATCAAGACTGGTGCGCAAGCAGCCGCGCACGGCGGCTTCACCACAGTGGTCGCGATGCCAAACTTGAACCCCGTCCCAGATAATGTTGACGACCTTGAACATTTAATTGAAAAAAATCATCAAGACGCTAAGATCCATGTGCGACAATTTGCAGCAATTACCGCAGGCCTGCATTCCCAAAAGCCTACCGACTATGCCGGTTTACGTGCTGCAGGCGCGCTAGGATTCTCCAATGATGGCGTCGGGGTGCAAGATGCCGCCACCATGTATCAAGCCATGCAAGGCGCCGCTGCAGTCAATGCCCCGATCGTCGCGCACATCGAAGATGAAGGTTTTAAAGGAGACGGCGTGATGAATGCTGGGCCAAAAGCTGACGAGCTGGGCTTGCCTGGCATGAGCAATTTGACCGAAACCGCCCAACTGGCGCGCGACTTGGTATTAGCCGAAGCTAGCGGCGTGCACTATCACGCTTGCCACGTGTCCACTGCAACGTCGGTTGACTTGATTCGCTTTGCCAAAGCACGCGGCGTCAACGTCACTGCTGAAGTCAGCCCACATCATTTGCTGTTAGCGGACCAAGATATCCCTTCAGACAATGCAATGTACAAGATGAACCCACCATTGCGCAGTGAAAAAGATCGCCAAGCCTTGATTGCCGGATTGTTAGACGGCACGCTTGATATGATCGCCACGGACCACGCGCCACACACCGCCGAAGAAAAAACTGGCTCCATGGTGAAGGCATCTTTTGGCATCGTCGGGAGCGAAACCGCTTTTGCCTTGTTGTACACGCACTTTGTGATGACCAATATCTTCACCTTAGAACAATTGGTCAACTGGATGAGCACCAGCCCAGCTGAAAAGTTCGGCTTAAACGCTGGCCACTTGTTAGTCGGCGAACCCGCAGACTTCACGGCGATGGATCTATGCACACCTTATTCGATTGATCCCAAAGACTGGTTCTCCAAAGGCCACAACAGTCCATTCATTGGGGAAGTTGTATACGGTCGCACCTTGTACACCATCGCCGGCGGACGCATCGCGTATAAAGCATAGCTTGCAAAAGGGAGGAGCAATTATTTTGAAACGTTATTTGATCCTTGAAGACGGCAGTGTGTTTGCAGGTGAGGGCTTTGGCGCCGAATCTGTCACCACTGGCGAAATTGTGTTCAACACTGGGATGAGCGGTTATCAAGAAACCATCACGGACCAAAGTTACAATGGTCAAATCATCACCTTCACTTATCCTTTGATCGGTAATGCCGGTATCAACCGCGACGACTATGAAAGTATCAATCCCACAGCCAAAGGGGTGGTGGTGAAGAACTTAGCTCGAGTCACCGGCAACTGGCGCGCCCAAATGAGCTTAGACGAATTCCTGAAGCGCAAACACATTCCAGGCATTTCTGGGATCGACACCCGCGCCTTGACTAAACGCTTGCGCTCAGTCGGCACCATGAAGGCAAGTATCGTCGATGCGGCTGACGCGCATGCCTTTGATCAACTCAAAGCTTTAGTTTTACCAAAAAATCAGGTCCAACAAGTGGCCACCACGCAAGCTTATCCTGCACCTGGCACTGGGCGCAACGTCGCAGTCGTCGATTTTGGATTAAAGCACTCGATTTTACGCGAACTCGCCAAGCGCAACTGCAACTTGACCATTTTGCCACCAACCATCACTGCCGCTGAGATCCTCGATCTCAATCCTGATGGGGTGATGCTCACCAACGGCCCTGGCGATCCGAAAGATGTGCCTGATGCTTTGGACATGATCCGCGGCATCGAAGGTAAAATTCCATTATTTGGGATCTGCTTAGGCCATCAACTATTCGCCTTAGCCAACGGCGCTGACACTTTCAAAATGAAGTTCGGCCACCGCGGGTTCAACCACCCAGTACGTGAAATCGCCACTGGCCGCATCGACTTTACCAGCCAAAACCATGGCTACGCGGTCGATCCTGATTCGATCGATCCCGACCAATTACTGGTTACACACGTTGAAATCAATGATCACACTGTCGAAGGGTTACGTCATCGCTTGTATCCCGCATTTTCTGTGCAATTTCACCCAGATGCAGCGCCTGGTCCCCATGATGCTGACCACTTGTTTGACGAGTTTATGGAAATGATGGATGCATTCAACAACCGTGAAGGAAAGGAACTGACTCATGCCTAAACGCGAAGATATTCATAAGATCTTAGTCATCGGCTCTGGCCCGATCATCATCGGCCAAGCTGCAGAATTTGATTACTCCGGCACCCAAGCTTGCTTGGCGCTGAAAGAAGAAGGCTATGAAGTTGTTTTAGTCAATTCCAACCCAGCCACCATCATGACTGACAAAGAAATCGCCGATCAAGTTTATATCGAACCGTTAACCAAAGAATTCGTGAGCCAGATCCTGCGCAAGGAACTGCCTGATGCGATTTTACCAACCATCGGCGGGCAAATCGGCTTGAACTTAGCGATGGAATTGGCTAACTCTGGCATTCTTGAAGAACTCCACATCGAATTACTGGGGACCAAGCTTTCTGCGATCGACCAAGCCGAAGACCGCGAACTGTTCAAGAACTTGATGCAAAAACTCCACGAACCGATTCCTGAATCCACCATCGCGCACAATTATGATGAAGCCAAAGCTTTCGTAGATGAAATTGGTTTCCCTGTGATCGTCCGTCCGGCGTTCACCATGGGTGGCACTGGTGGTGGGATCGCCAAAAACGCGGATCAGTTAGCCACCATTGTTGAAAATGGTTTGAACTTGTCGCCAGTGACCCAATGTTTGATCGAACGCTCCATCGCCGGCTACAAAGAAATCGAATTTGAAGTGATGCGCGACGCCGCTGACAACGCGATGGTCGTTTGCAACATGGAAAACTTTGATCCCGTCGGTGTGCATACTGGTGATTCCGTCGTGTTCGCCCCAGTGCAAACCTTGACCGATAAAGAAGTCCAAATGTTGCGGGATGCCTCCCTTAAAATCATCCGCGCCTTGAAAATCGAAGGTGGCTGTAATGTCCAGTTAGCCTTAGACCCCATCAGCTTCAAGTATTACATCATTGAAGTTAACCCGCGGGTCAGCCGTTCTTCTGCTTTAGCCTCTAAGGCTACCGGTTACCCGATCGCCAAAATGGCCGCTAAGATCGCGGTGGGTTTGACCCTTGATGAAATCAAAAACCCGATCACTGATGCCACTTACGCTGAATTTGAACCGATGCTCGATTATGTCGTCGCTAAGATCCCACGCTTCCCATTTGATAAGTTTGAAAATGGGGATCGCACCTTGGGTACCCAAATGAAAGCCACAGGCGAAGTCATGGCAATCGGCCGCACCGCTGAAGAAGCGTTGCTCAAAGCAGTGCGCGGTTTGGAAGTCGGCGCAGTGCACTTGTGGCGTCAAGAAGATGCGGACTTCACCGATCAAGAATTGTCCGACAAGATCATCACGCCAAATGACATGCGCTTGTTTGCCATCGCCGAAGCCTTCCGCCGGGGGTATACGATCGCAGAAATCTCAGAATTATCCGGGATCAACGAATTCTTCTTGGATAAGATCTTGCACATCATTGAATTAGAAGACCAACTCAAGGCCAATGTCGATGATGATGACTTGCTGAAAATCGCCAAGGAAAATGGTTTCGCAGACGTTACCATTGCCAAGTTCTGGCATGAATCTGCCGATGACATTCGCGATCACCGCAAAGCCACTGGCATTGTCCCAGTTTACAAAATGGTGGATACGTGTGCCGGTGAATTCGAATCGACCACCCCATATTTCTACAGCACTTATGAAACCGAAACCGAATCCGTCCGCTCTGACCGCGAAAGCATTTTGGTGTTAGGGTCTGGTCCGATCCGCATCGGCCAAGGCGTGGAATTCGACTACGCGACAGTGCACTCGGTCAAAGCGATTCAAAAAGCTGGGTATGAAGCCATCATCATGAACTCCAACCCAGAAACAGTTTCTACCGACTTCTCGATTTCCGACAAATTGTACTTTGAACCGTTGACCATTGAAGACGTGTTGAACGTCATCGATTTGGAACAACCAAAAGGGGTCATCGTGCAATTTGGTGGGCAAACGGCCATTAATTTAGCCGCACCACTAGCAGCCCATGGTGTCAAGATCTTAGGCACCAGCTTAGATGACTTGGATGCCGCTGAAGATCGCGATCGCTTCGATGAAATCATCAAGGAATTGAAGATCCCGCAACCAGTTGGCGGCACTGCCACTGATAAAGCCGGCGCTTTGACGATCGGCAACAAGATCGGTTATCCCGTTTTAGTCCGCCCGAGTTATGTCTTAGGCGGCCGGGCGATGGAAATCGTGCATTCTGAAGCAGAGCTCGCGAATTACATCGACCGCGCGGTATCGGTTTCCAACGATCATCCCGTATTAGTCGATCAATATTTAGTCGGCACTGAATGTGAAGTCGATGCGATCACTGATGGTAAAACCGTGGTGATTCCTGGGATCATGGAACACATCGAACGCGCAGGCGTCCACTCAGGCGACTCGATGGCCGTTTATCCCCCTCAAGATTTCTCTGATGACGTCAAAGCACAAATCGAAGACTATACCATTAAGTTGGCCCACGCATTGCACTGTATCGGCATCATGAACATTCAATTCATCGTGCATAACAGTCAAGTGTATGTCATCGAAGTCAACCCGCGGGCTAGCCGGACGGTACCATTCTTGAGCAAAGTGACCGGTGTGGCCATGGCGCAAGTTGCCACGCAAGCCATTTTAGGCAAAGACCTTTCAGCGCTTGGCTTTGGAACTGGCATTTTACCAGTGCGTCCAGGCGTGCATGTCAAAGCCCCAGTGTTCAGCTTCTCTAAGCTTAACGCAGTAGACTCCATGCTCGGACCGGAAATGAAATCCACTGGTGAAGTCATGGGCTCTGATGCCACCCTTGAAAAAGCCTTGTACAAAGCCTTTGAAGCCAGCCACACCCACTTGCCAGCCTTTGGGACTGCCTTGTTTACGGTTGCCGATAACGACAAAGCTGAAGCCGTCGCCTTAGCCAAGCGCTTTCGTGAAGTCGGGTATCAAATTGTTGCCACAGCCGGCACTGCCAAAGCGATGGAAGAAGCAGGCATCGCTGTGACTGCCATCGCCAAGCTCGGTGAAAACGGTGAAAACGCGATCCTCGATGCCATCGCCGATCAAAAACTGCAGCTAGTGGTCAACACCACCAGTGCCGATCGCGCCACGACCAGTGATGGTTACTTGATCCGCCAAACTGCGATCATGCACGGGGTGCCGCTGATGACCAGCTTGGATACCGCCAATGCGATTGCATCAGTGCTTGAATCACGGGCCTTCACCACGACTGCGCTATAACCTAAAACTACCAGACCCGCGTCTGGTAGTTTTTGTGAGAAAGGAGTTAGCATGCAACCGATCATTGCGTTAGATTTTCCCAACAAACAACATGCTTTGGATTTTATTTCCAGATTTGATGCCAGCGAACCCTTATTTGTGAAAGTCGGCATGGAATTGTATTACGCAGAAGGGCCACAAATCATTCGCGACTTACAAGCGTTACGGCCTATGAATATTTTCTTAGACTTGAAACTGCATGACATTCCGCATACCGTGGAAATGGCCGCTTACCAACTCGGACGTTTAGGCGTCGCCTTGACAACAGCGCATGCGGCAGGAGGGCGCGAGATGTTGGCCGCAGCGAAGCGGGGACTTTTGGCAGGGGCCAAAGATGCCGGATGTTTACCGCCGCGTTTGCTTGCCATCACCCAGCTGACTTCGACCGATGAAGCGATGCTCCATGACCAACTCCAAATTCAAGGCCCAGTGCGCGAATCGGTCAAGCATTTGGCCGCTTTGGCGCAAAGCGCAGGCGCTGACGGAGTGGTTGCAAGTGCTCAAGAAACACAAGACATTCGCCAAGTCGTGCGGCCCGATTTTCTGATCATCACCCCTGGTATTCGCCCAGCAGGCGCTGACATCGGCGATCAAAAACGCGTCGTCACCCCGGCTCAAGCCAAACAACTTGGGAGTTCCGGCATTGTCGTCGGCCGACCAATCACCAAAGCTGATGATCCAATCAAGGCTTATCATCAAATTCAAACAGAATGGAGTACTGATCATGACTGAAATTGAAAACCAAATCGCGCAAGATCTTTTGACTATTGGCGCGGTGACCTTACGTCCAAAACAACCATTTACTTGGGCTAGCGGGATCAAATCGCCAATTTACACGGACAATCGCATCACGATTTCCTACCCGGAAGTACGCGACCGCATTGCCAGTGGTTTAGCCCAAGTCATCCAGCGCCAGTTTTCTGACGTCGAAGCCATCGGCGGGGTGGCCACAGCTGGGATCCCACACGCCGTGTTAGTTGCCGATCGGCTGCATTTGCCAATGGCTTACATTCGTAGCAAGCCTAAAGACCACGGTCAAGGCCGCCAAATCGAAGGGCGTTTAGTTGAAGGCGCCAAAATGGTCTTGATCGATGACTTACTGAGCACTGGTGGCTCAGTGTTGAAAGCCGCTGCCGCCGCTAAGCGGGAAGGCATGAATATTATCGGCGTGGTGGCGATTTTCAGTTATCAACTACCAGCTGCCACGACCAATTTTGCTGAGGCTGGCGTGCCGTTCACCACATTGACCAACTACACGGCCTTGATCGAACAGGCCAAGAGTTTGGGACAAATCGATGATCAAGAATTAGCCATGCTTCACGCTTGGCGCCAAGATCCTGAACACTGGCAAGCCTAGATTCAACCAATTCCGCTGCGACGAGATGTCGTAGCGGTTTTTTTATTTTTCAATTGATACTCTTTTATCTTTAAATCAGGCTTTTAAAATTGTATTGCTGTCCGGTATCGTAAGTGTGTTTTGAATCTTTCAGTTAGCCTTACCAGTTGCCTAA
>NZ_AZEU01000164.1:0-4191 GCF_001435035.1 Lacticaseibacillus manihotivorans DSM 13343 = JCM 12514 | reverse complement strand
AAAAGTTTTAAAAACTTTTTGGTGAAGCGCTTCATAACGCCTCGCGACAACTTTTAAATCATACCAGACAAGCAATCTTTCGTCAAGTAGTAATTTCACTTGGCTGATCACGTGCGGGTTATCTAAAAGACAACTTTGATATCATACCAAGCTCAGCCTGTGTCGTCAATACTTTCTGAAACTTTTTCACAAATGCGAACAGTGATTTTCATAAGGCGACGAACGTTTGGATTTGACCGAAATTTCACCCGTGATCTTGCAATTGCCATTCGGGTATTTATGAGGCCTTCACCGGCTAAAAAGCTAAAATCATCCAGAAATTATACATTCAATTGCAAAAAAATTGCCTCACCGACAAAATCGATGAGACAATTTGCAAAAATTATGGCCGCAACGTCGGGAACAACAGCACGTCGCGAATCGATGGGGCATCAGTCAGCAGCATGACCAAACGATCGATCCCGATCCCAAGGCCCCCTGTTGGTGGCATCCCATATTCCAAAGCTTCAACATAATCGTTATCGATGCCTTGAGCTTCATCATTACCAGCTGTCTTTTCAGCAGCTTGGGCAACGAAACGTTCCTTTTGGTCGATGGGATCATTCAATTCGGTAAAGGCGTTCGCATACTCATTGCCATGCATGAATAACTCAAAGCGATCGACGAATCGTGGGTCTTTTTCAGACTTCTTTGCCAATGGTGAGATTTCAATTGGGTGACCATATAAGAAGGTTGGCTGTACCAAGGTCTTTTCAACGAATTCTTCAAAGAAAGCATTGATGATATGGCCAGTAGTCCAATAGGATTCATACTTCACATGGTGTTCGTCGGCCACTTTGCGCGCTTCTTCTGTGGTCATTGGTTGCCAGAAGTCCACGCCAGTCTTTTCCTTAATGGCATCGACCATGTGCACCCGAGCAAAGGGTTGATCCAAGTCGAGGTCTTGGCCTTGATAAGTGATCTTGCCAGTGCCAAGGACTTTTTGCGCCGCATAGCGGAAAATGCCTTCAGTTTCATCCATCACATCAGACAGATCCCAGTATGCGGCATAAGTTTCAAGCATGGTGAATTCAGGGTTGTGCTTCGTATCGATCCCTTCGTTCCGGAAAACACGCCCAATTTCATAGACGCGTTCCATCCCGCCGACGATCAAGCGCTTGAGGTGTAATTCCAAAGCGATGCGTAAGTATAAGTCGATGTTTAACGCATTGTGATGGGTGATGAATGGTCGCGCATTGGCACCACCAGCTTGATTGTGCAAGACTGGCGTTTCCACTTCAAGGAATTGATTGTTATCCAAGTATTCGCGTACAGCTGATACGATTTTTGACCGCTTGACGAAGCGATCAAAGGATTCAGGATTGGCAATCAAGTCCAAATAACGTTGACGATAGATCTGCTCCACGTTAGTCAAGCCATGGTATTTATCTGGCAACGGGCGCAGGGCTTTGGCCAAATGGGTCACATGGTCAACGCGGATGGTGAGTTCCCCTGCGCTGGTTTTCATCATGTCACCAGAAATGCCTAAGATATCGCCAAGATCGGCTTTTTTGAAGATCTGATAGTTGTCTTCGCCGACCACGTCTTTGCGCACATACAATTGAATCTTGCCTGAGCGATCGCGAATATCGGCAAAGCCGACTTTCCCTTTACCACGCTTGGACATCATCCGCCCAGCGATTTTCACATGGGTTTCATCTGCTAATACGGCGTCATGGTCCATTGCATCGAATTGATCATGCAATTCTTGGGCCAAATGGGTGCGTTCGAAACGATGACCGAATGGATCGATCCCAGCTTCGCGCAAGGCGTCCATTTTTTCGCGACGCGCCTTCATTTGGTCATTTAATTCAGGTTGCTGTTCATTTGCCACCAATATGTCCTCCATTCATTAGTCCAGTTTGAGTGTGCCTTAATTTCTGAAAAAATGCAACGGCAATTCTTTCCAAAAAATGCTGACACCAGCATTGGCATCAGCAATCAGGCGACTTTTATTCTGCAGCGCGAGCATGCGCTTTGGCAATGCGCGCTTCAGTTTCTTCGACAAAACGATCGAAGATATCATCGACTTCTTGTTCCGTATCCACAGAGTTCACCGCATTTTTAGTGCGAGCAGAACGCGGGATCCCTTTCAGGTAGTAAGCCGCTAATTGCCGAAATTCTGGCACGGCCACTTTTTCACCTTTGAGCTCAACTAAGCGATGCAGTTGCAGTTTGGCCGTTTCGACTTTTTCGCGAGGGGTCGGTTCATCGATCAACTCCCCGGTGCGCAAGTATGCTTCCACTTGAGTCAACAGCCAAGGATTGCCTAATACCCCGCGGCCGATCATCACAGCATCCGCCCCAACATCCGTCAACATGCGCTTGGCGTCTTGAGGCGTGCGCACATCCCCGTTGCCCATAAATGGGATCGTCAATTCATGGGCGACTTGTTTTAAAATATCCCAATCCGCCGTACCCGAATAGCCTTGCTTGCGTGTGCGCCCGTGCATGGCTAAAGCAGAAGCCCCGGCACGTTGGGCAGCTAAGGCATTTTCAATGGCGAAAACATGATCTTCATCCCAGCCGGTGCGCATTTTAACTGTGACTGGCTTGTCCACAGCATCCACGACCGCGGCGACCATTTCATAAACCTTGTTTGGATCGAGCAACCAGTGCGCGCCAGCATCAGTCTTAGTGACTTTTGGCACTGGGCAGCCCATGTTGATGTCGATGATGTCAGCTGCCGTGTTTTCTGCGACAAATTTGGCGGCATTGACCAAAGTTTCTTTGGTCCCGCCAAAAATTTGAATGGAGACAGGATGTTCGCGCGGATCCACAAACATCATCTTTAACGTCTTCTTGTTACCGCACATGATCCCACGATCAGAGATCATTTCACATACCACAAGCCCAGCACCGAATTCTTTAGCAGTCACCCGAAAACTCGCATTGGTGATCCCAGCCATTGGGGCGACGACAATGCGGTTAGGAATGGTGACATTACCAATTTGCCAAGGGGTATCTAATTGCGCCATTAATCTTCCTCCTGATCACGTAAGGTGACGAGTTCTTCTTCAGTGTAGTGATACTTGTTGCCACAGAACTTGCAGACTGCTTCTGCGCCATGATCTTGGTCGATCATTTGTTGCACGTCTTTGCGGGCAAGCGTGGCGATCACATGGGCAAAATGTTCTTTGGAACAAGGGCAGGCAAACTTCAACGGTTGTGACTTCAAGATCTTGATGCCGGTGTCGCCCATGCCTAACACCCGCTTGGCAATTTGGGTCGCGGTCATGCCAGACTTCAGCATTTCAGAAACCAGCGGTAACGTTTTGATGTTGGTTTCAAGCTTGGCTAGCGCATCATCTGTGGCACCGGGCAAGGCTTGCACCATGAAGCCACCAGCGTGCGCGATCGAGTTATCCGCATTGACGAACACCGACAACCCGATGGCAGCAGGAATTTGTTCGGATTGCGACAAGTAATAAGCGAAGTCTTCGCCTAACTCCCCTGAAACCAATGGTACTTGTCCGGAAAATGGTTCGGAACCATCGATAGATTTGGTTACCACCAGCAAGCCTTTTTTACCGACGGCTTTGGCGACATCGATTTTGCCGACTAAGTTCAATGGTAAGTTCACATGTGGCACTTGGATATAACCGCGTACCGTGCCGTCTGCAGTGCCATCAGCAATGATCGCCCCAACTGGGCCATCGCCTTTGATGCGCACCGTCAGCAAGTCGTCAGCGTTTTTTAAGCCGGCTGCGGCTAATAAGCTGGTTGCCACCAAAGCCCGACCTAATGCCGCACTGGCTGCACTCCAGGTATCATGGCGTGTTTGGGCTTCTTGAACCGTTTGGGTCGCATCGACTGCAAATACCCGAAACAAGCCGTCAGCACTGATGCCAGTAATGATTTCATCTGCCATTTTATTTATTGTCTCCCTTTATCCGTCGCTTTAATTAACGCAAATCATTCTAACAGAAACCACGCTCTTGCGCAAAAGTAAGTAACTGGTTGAGGTCGCGGGGTGATTCCAGCTAGCCTTACCAATTGCCTAGCGGCTTGAAAATATGTGAGCGAAAGCGTTTGGCGCCACTGCGGAAAATTGGACAAGTTGCCGGTGTGGCCGTCTGCAGAGATCAGCACAAACGGGCGTGCGGACGTTTTTCTGGACTTTCAACCTCAGGCGGCCTTGCTCTGACGGTA
>NZ_AZEU01000163.1 GCF_001435035.1 Lacticaseibacillus manihotivorans DSM 13343 = JCM 12514 | reverse complement strand
TTTTTATTTTGTCTGAGTGCTAACGATAGTGGCTAACTTGATTGTAAAACGCGGGGGAAAATATTAGGTCATTGTTCGCGGCATTAAAAAACCAATCATGCGACCATGATTGGTTTTTTAACGTTAGTATAACGATTCGATATAAGGTTTGATGGCGGTGACGACGGGACCAGAGCCGGTGTTTTCTAACAAGGCAACGGTTAAATAGCTGTTGTTGTCGGCATCCATGGCGACTAAGAAGCCGTTTTGTTTGCCGTCGGTATCTTGTTTGAGTTTTAATTCTGCTGTCCCAGTTTTAGCGGCGATAGTGTGGCCGGAAATCGCTAAGCCATGAGCCGTGCCAGTCGTATCAGAAACGACATGGGTTAAAGCAGTTTTCACAGCGTTGGCATCACTTTGATCAAAGACGGTGGTACGCGTAGCTTTTTGGCCTTTGATCAAAGTCGGCTGTTGCATCACGCCGCCGTTGGCAATGCTGGAATACATCGCGGCTTGTTGGATCGGCGATAACAAGAGTTGGCCTTGACCATAAGCGGTGTCGGCTAACAAGGTGTCCGTCGCTAACTTACCAGAATTTGAGATCTGTGCTTTGTTTTGGGTCACAGGTAAGGTCGCTTGGGTTTTAAACAATGGGGCTAAGCCTTTGAGATAAGCACTTGCGCCCATTTTCAAGGCGGTTTGTGCAAACCAAATGTTATCGGAGTTGACTAAGGCTTGGGTCATATTTTCTGGACTGGCGTCAACGGTGCGGGTGACTTTGTAGGACCCCCAGCTGGAATTTTCCTGCCATTTTAAACCAGAAATCGACTTAGTGGTGCTGGTCGTGATGGTTTTATTTTGTAAAGCGATGGCTGCTGTCAACATTTTAAAAGTGGAGCCTGGCGCATAGCGCTGGGCAAAACGACTGACGAAGGGCAACGATTTGTTATTGGCGTACGAGTCGTAGTCCGTTTGGGAAATGCCGTTGACGAACTTGTTCGGGTCATAACTTGGGGCACTGGCTAAAGTCAGGAGTTCGCCGTTTTTAGGATCCATCGTGACCACGGCGCCGGCTTTGTTGTTTAAGGCAGCATAGGCGGCTTTTTGTTTGGTGGCGTCAATGGTTAAGGTCAAGTCTTTGCCGTCTTTGGCCTTCGTCTTCAACAACACCGTCGCTTGTTTGCCGTGTAAAATGTACAACTCACCGCCGTCAGTGCCGCGCAACTGTTTGTCATCGGTTTGTTCTAAGCCAGCTTTGCCGACTTGTGAATCAGCGGTTAACGTCGGGGTTTTCTTGATGTCTTCAGCAGTGGCATTGCCGACATAGCCGATCAACTGGGCGGCAGCTTCACCTAATGGGTACGTGCGACTGCCGATGGTTTGATAGTTCGTGCCAGTCAACGTTGGGGTTTCAGTGACGACTTTAACCGGTACGAAGGTATTGTCGGTGACCCAGCTTTGTTTGAGCAAAGTTTCCAAACTTGTCAGTTTCACGTCCCAAGCACTGGCAATTTTTTGCAAGTTGGTCGTGCGCGTGCTGCCGGTACCGAGTTGCCCTGGGATCAAGCCGGCTTGGATCACCGTACCGTTTTTGGCCAGGAGTTGGTGATTGCGGTCATAGATCTGGCCACGCGTTGCTGGAATGGTCGTCAGCTGCAAGGTATCGTCGCCACTCATTTGCGGGAATAACAGTGCTGGGGTCCAGTGGACTTTCCAAGCGTTGCCAGATTTGTTGATGGTGGTTTCGTAATGTTGGGCTTTGAGTTTGCCGATTTTGGTTTGCATCGTGGCGGTAAAGTTCAAAGTGGCATAAGTGCCTTGAACTTTACCGACTTTGAGCTTGGAGATCTTGATGTCACTAGCGCCGACGCGATCAAAAACTGCGGTGTTGCGGGCAATCAGAGATTTTTTGGTGTAACCGCCGGGCAAGTTTTTGAGATTGACTTGATCGGCTAACTTGGTGTAGTTGCGTTTGGCAAAAGCTTGCGTGTATGCGGTGGCAGTTTTTTGCACCGCCACATTTTGGACATGAGCGTGATAAGCGCGGATGCCGAAAAAGCCTGCTGCGAGCACCACGACCACACCACCAGCAATGACTGCGATCCGTTTTTGCATGGGGAAACCTCCTCGATTGAATAACGTTATTATACCCTACTTGGCTGGGGATAACTTTCACCAAGAAAAATCACAGTTGTCCACAGTGGATAAGTCTGGGCCACAGGCTTACACTACAAATGAAAGCAGGTGAGCTGATGGAAATTATTCCCATGCGAATTTATGCCCATGATCAACCAGCAGGATTGCGATTGCTGGTCGATCGCGTCTGGCCGCGCGGCGTCTCAAAAGTGAACGCCGCATTAGATGATTGGACCAAAACCATTGCCCCGAGTACAGAATTGCGCAAGTGGTTTGGCCATGATCCTGAAAAATTTGCGGAATTCACCACGCGTTACCGCGCAGAACTCGACGCCAATCCAGATACGCCAGCGTTTGTCACGCAGGTTGCGACGAGTAAGCAGCCGGTGTTGTTATTATTTGGCGCCAAAGATGAAGCCCATAATAATGCCGTGGTGTTGAAAACTTATCTCGAAGAAAAATTATCCACACGTGCATAACAAAACTCCCGCGACTCAATTTGGTCGCGGGAGTTTTGCACTTGTGGATGGTCAATGTTGCTTGAGCCAATCTATGACTGCGTCTAAGCGTTCCAGGCGCAAGTTTGGCAAGCCGGTGCGGGAAAGATCGTGGTTACTGTCAGGGAAGCGGAGGAACTCGACTGGTGAGCCTTGGGCTTTTAAGGCCGTATAGAATTCTTCGCTTTGGCCAACTGGTACGCGCAAATCATCTTCAGAATGCATTAACAACAATGGGGTGTGGGCATTTTGGACATGGGCGAGGGGGCTTTGGTGCCACCAACTGTCGCGATGGCTGCCATCGAGTTGGTATTGACCGAGTTCCAAGTTCCCAAAGAAAAAGCCGATGTCACTGGTGCCATAAAAACTCAACCAATCACTGATGCCACGTTGTGAGACGATCGCCGCAAAGCGGTCAGTGTGCGTGACCATCCAATTGGCCATGAAACCACCATAAGAGCCGCCGGTCATGTACAAATGCTTGGTATCGATCGTGTCATCTAATTTAAGCCCGTAATCTAGCGCCCCCATCAAATCTTGATAATCTTCGCCACCATAATCTGCCAAGTTCCCAGCCAAGAAGTCGCGGCCATAAGTGGCACTGCCACGGGGATTGGAAAAGATCACGCCGAAACCCTGAGCCGCGAAGACTTGCAACTCATGGAAAAAGATATTCCCGTAAGCCCCGTGCGGCCCGCCGTGAACCGATAAAATGGCCGGATGCTTGGCAGCAGGCGCAACTGGTGGTAAATACCAACCTTGAATATGATATCCGCCGCGTGGGAAACTGAATGCTTTTGGCGTTTGGACCTGATGCGCTTTGGACCAAGCAGTATTGTGGTCGGCCACCAAGCCAAGGTTTGCCCAAAGCTGACTCGGCGTGGTGAAGTTGGTGTAAGTGTATGCGATCTTTTCGCCATCGTTATTGAAGTCGCTGATCGTCCCAGTTGGGGTGTCGAGTTTTTGCCAATGTCCAGCCAAATCGCTGGTGGCTAAAAAGACTTCACCGGCCAAGCTATACAAGAACATCACGTGATCATCATCGACGAAGCGCGCCCAAACATTGGACAAGTTTTGTTGACTGTCGGCGATGGTCCAATTGCCCACTTCTGGTGCATCACTGAAAATTTCTTGATACGTCTGTGCTTGGCGGTCGTAGATCATCAGCGTATCTGCCAATGCCGTGCCATCACCGGGATCGCCGACGAATAACAACTTTTGGCCATCAGGTGAAAAGCTCGTCGCACTGGCATTACCGGTGACAATCGGTGTCAGTTGTTTAGTCGCCAAATCAAAAAGCTCAGTGGTGGTCGTCGGACTTTGATCACCGTTGAATTGATCATCGGGTTCAAAGGCGAGGGCCAAGCAGTCATCTGTGGCGGCCACTAAATGAAAAGCGTGCGCGCTTTGATGCAGGACCTGTTGATCTGCCGCAGCTAAGCCTTGATAAAACAAAGTGGTTTGCGTGTTTTCTGAGCGTAAGCCGCTACCGTTGGCTTGGATATGCATGCGGGTCAAGCGCGTCGCATGTGGGAATTTGGAGGTTTGCGCTAAGCTTTCGTGGGTTTGTAAATACCAACCTTGCCCATCAGCCGCCCATAAAAAGCGGTCGACACCAGTTTTCAGCCAGGTACGCTGCACCGCTGGCGTGCCGAGCAAACTTTGCGTGAAGACTTGCGAGGTACCATCATCGGCTTGGCTCAAAAAGGCCAATTGATCATGCGCCCACTGCGGATCGGTATCATGTTGATGATCATAGCCCAGCTTGATTTCAGGTTGTTGATCTGGGAAATAGTTTAGCGTGCTTTGATACGTGTTGGTTTTGGCGTCGATCCAGTTATCCACAGCAATAATGCCGCCAGCCACCAAAAGTGGTTTTGAAAAAGTGTGTAAAGCAAATAAATCAGTTGTCGTGACTCGCATAAATGGACCTCCTATCATTTTATAATCAAATTCTAATCTTTTCGGCGAAGTGAAGCAAGGGCTAAACCGATGATCAGCAAACTACTCAACGTGATCCCAGCTTCACTAAAGGTTTGGGCAAAGCCGACGTGATCGATTCGCCAGCCTAACAGCGGGAACAGTCCGATCATTGCCAAAGAGTACAATAATGAACCTACAGACAACAAAGTCGCGCGTTGAGAGCTGGGGATGCGGTCGTTGTAATACACATTAAAAATCGGCGGTAGCAACGCAGACAACGCGTAGTTCAGCAGATACAAGCCGACTAACACGGTGTTGGTATTCAACGCTGCCAGCAAAAAGGTGGCACATAACATCACCGCCAACCCGATCAGTACGCGCTGTTTGGCGTGCTTCAATAAGCGCGGCGCTAAGCGAATGGCGATGATCGCCGTAATTGATGCGCCAGCCAAGGCGGTGGTGATCAACCAACTGGGGAAATGCCGCACTTGCATCACTTGTTGAAAATAGTAGAAAAAACCAGTGGTCAGCGCGGAAAAAATCGCGTCAAAGCCCATCAAGGCAAATAAGCCGCGGTCTTGCTGGAGGACCTGCCAGGCGGTGGTGATGATCGTTTTGATCGTGGTGTGATTGGTTTGAGGTTGATGCGTCGCTGGTTCCTTGAGTTGGCTGACGACAAACATCGCCAAGGCAGCCAATGCGACAGCCAGGATATAACTCCAGGCTAAGTGGCCATGGACCAATAACCCGGCTAACAGCAAGCCGCCAGTGGCAGAAACTTCGATCATGGCGTTCATCACACTGGTGGCATGCGGATAATCCGCTTCTTGGCCTTCAGCTTTTAATGATTCGTAGACTAACGCCTCTAACGTGCCAGATTGCAAGTTATATGCCCAAGCAGATACCACGAAGCTGATGGCAAACCACCAAAAGCCGCCTTGCCAAAGCATCATCGCGGCACTGATCAACGCCGTAATTCGCGATAGCGTCAGCATTCGCTTATAGGTGAAGCGATCCGCTAACACGCCAGAAGGGACTTCGCATAAGAAACTGGCCACATGGAAAATACTTTCGCATAAGCCGACTTGCACTAAGGATAAACCGAGTTGGGATAAGTAAATCACCCACAGTTGGGTGATACCGCAGTACGCCAAGAAGCTGTAGGTATAAGCGCGCCAAAGCTGTTTTTTGATTTTCAATTTAAATTCCTCAGCCTGCAAAAATGTGCAGACAAAAACCCAACACACCGCAGCATGTTGGGTTCAGCTTGGCGGCATGTTGATCAACGATTAACGATTTTAGGGCAGACTCTGCCCCTAAGCGGCAATTTTGTTAAAATTTGCATGCGCGATCGTTAACCATTGGATCAACATGACCTATCCTCCGAAAGTTTGTTGGTATTAATATAGCATGAGTGTGATGAGAAAACAATGAGTTTGGCAGTTAGCTGGCTAAAAAACGAGATCCTTGGTGCGATGCTTGCGCTGATATAATCACAATAAGAAAGCGCTTCTAAAATGGGTAATGGGTGGACTGAATAAGAGGAGACAAGATGTCAGTGATCATCCCGTGGGTTGTGATCGCAGTGATCTTAGTGGTAGTGGGGATCGTCTTGATCATTGCAGGCGTGAAAAGTCATTTCTCAAAAGTGTGGAAAATTGTGCTCGGTGTGCTCGGAGTAGCAACAATCTGCCTCGGTTTGTATTGGTTTTTGTTTTTAGTTGGCATCAGTATCCCGTAACGTTTTATCCGTCAAAGACACACAAAGCCCACGAAATTGCATTCAATTTCGTGGGCTTTTGGCGTAGAGGCCTATGCGATTACGTGCTAACAGTGCTTCATGTATCAAGCCCGTTTCTGCGAAGCCCTGGGGGATTGGCCCAAGACCGCTTTGGACGCTACTCAGCAATGCATTAGCTTTTCGCGTACAGACGACTGCTTGCTTCTCATGTCACCATGAGGATTTCACCCCAGCTGTATCCTGGTTTGAGTCCTATCGGGACCCTTCACTGTACCGGCACTTTGGCACTAGAGATCCAGCAGAACTCGACAGTTAAGCCCAGTCTGCTGCGGGATCGTCTCTTTGGTTTAGCATTGGGTCTTCCCCCGCCGCGTGAAGTGGTACGGTCAGCCTGCGCTAAGCTGATCACTTCTCCTGACAAAAATATAGCATGGTACAATTTAATTTGCAAGCGGTTACGTTATTTTGTTACGTAACAGACCTTGAAACTTTTGATCGAAAAAATCATCGCACGGATGAAATGTGTCATTTATTCCTGAACCAATTGGTGTCAGGATAGCGTTGAAACAAAATCGGTGATAGACTGAGCGTTTTTGGAGCTATGGGCAAACTGGCGCCAAGGTTGAAATTTTTTTCTAGGCGCCGTGATGCACATCAGTGCGGTGCCAATAATAAGTCAATCCACCAGCGATGATGGCGACGCTCACCAATCCGATCCATTCCGGCCAACCGGCCCACTGTGCAACCACACCAAAGCCTACTGTGAAAATCATCAAGTCGATCACACTGCGGCGATGTTGCAACATTTGATTCGCCAAGTGGTAAGCGTGCCGATAGCGTTTGCCCGTGATGAAAATCACTGGAATGCAGAGATACACCACTAGGATCAACGCATACTCAACTAAAGGCGACATATCTGCGGCCGCAAAGCCCCAACCATGGGCCAACCCAATGCCTAAGGCTAAGTAGGCAATCATCGCCGTTAAGTAATAGGTAGCTTTGGTGGTGCGCCGGGTTTGCTCTTTTTGCTTGAGATCGGCTAATAACATCGCATCGGATTTAAGCAGCTGATCCAAAGACACCTCGTACAAATCGCTGAGTGCGATCAGGCTGGTAATATCAGGATAGCTGCGAGCAGTCTCCCAGTTGGAAATCGTTTGTCTGGCCACATGTAACTGTGTGGCGACTTGTTGTTGGGTCAGTTGTTGCGCTTGTCTTGCCGCTTGTAATTGTTCGCCGATCGTCATGATGCCTCACACCTTTCTGATTTCAGTATACAAACGGTTTCATTAAAATTCACGCCTAGAAGCTTGGCATCACCAAAAAAGCATCCACAAAATAGCGGATGCTTCAAAATATTTCCCGGGAAATGTTTACATGCGAGGTAAGGTCGGTTCAGCAAAATATTTCCCGCGGCCAAATTGAATGCCTAAGTTGCGAATGGTTTGCACATCGTTACGGTTGGCGATGCCTGAAACGATCAAATCTTTGCCAGCATCAGTTAAGGCTTGTTGCCAAGTTTGCATTTTTTCGGCAAAACCAGGCTCACCAAAACGCGGCGCTAAAGTGTCCAAGTCGATTTCTAATTCATCGTAATAAGGGATCCACTGGCGGACTTGGCGGGTATTTTGATAAGGTTGGAGATTTTTGATCACCAATACCACGTGAATGCCGGCTTGATGATACTGTTTTGACGCTTTGCGAAAGTCTGAAAATACCGGCAACTCACTTAAGCTGAGCACGAGTTGTTCATCAGCTGGGCGGCTGGCATTATAAGCACACAGCTGTTGAATGGCATCGGGATCAATGAATTGCGCGGCGGTGACTGGCAAAACCGGTTGTTGTGGCAATAACGAGTCGTTGACTTGTAAGATCTGAATCATCGTGGGCACATCAAAGCCTGCGCCGATCGAGTCGATCCACTGCCCTTGATTTTGGTCAAAGCGCAATACCGCTAAAACATTCGCCGCGGTTTCGCCAGTGGCAAGATTCACCACTGGGGCAGTATAGTATGCAAACAAATTCAACAATTCGCGAGTGCCAGCAGTGGTCAAGGTTTTGCCATCGATGGTCACGGTATCACGGCCGCGGCGTTTGGATAAGTACAAATTTGAATCTGCGCGGCGGATCACATCTAAAACCGTGTGCTCGTCTGCTGCACCAACTGTGGCGCCGACAGAAGCAGACAGTTTTAATGTATGGGTTTCGAGTTGGAATTGATGGTTACGCAATTGTTGCCAAAGCGCGCGGGCAAAATCATTGACATCAACGTCGGCATCAGTGATGATCGAAAATTCTTCGCCACCAGTGCGATAAAGGGTCGCTTGATAGGACGTGCATAATTTTGACACCAACTCGGCGGTATGTTGTAAGACTCGATCACCAGCAGGATGCCCGTATTCATCGTTGATCGATTTGAAATAATCCAAATCAAACATCACCAAGTTGAAACCACCTTGCGTCATGGTTTCAGCGAGATCTTGGCGAAAGCGTGAGTAGGATAACGCGTGGGTCAGGCGATCGTGATCAGCGACTTGTTTTAACGCCTTAGTTTGATCGCGCCGCCGATGCTCAAAGCCCCACAACCAGTGATGTTCCACCACCAAAATCAAAAAGGTGATCAATACGCGAGCTGTGATCACGTCGGCAGTGGTGACTTGCGGATTCCAAAACAAGGCCCAAAAATAAACGCCTAAGCCTAAGGTTGCCCATAAGTGGTAAGCGACATATTTATGGATAAACCATAAGACCACTAAGCCAATCACCAGCCCGATCCAGATCCATGGCCAAATTTCATTGGCGATCGGTGTGACGGGCAAAAAGCCGATGAATGCCAGCAGCGACAAACCGCGCACCAAATAACCGCGCCAGCCGATATGCCCATCTAATAAGGCGATGACCAACGCAAAGTAGGCGATATTCAAATAAAAGCGTTGTGAATCTGGGTAAACCGTGCCGCACAACACGCAAAAAGCCGCCAATAACGCATTGGATACTGGTAAACCGATTTGGGCCAGCAAGCCACGTTGACGCCAAAGATATTCATAATACATGGTATAGCCGGCGACGATCCCGGCTGATAGTAACACATGAATCGCCCATAACGCCCAAGCGTGCATAATTGGCCTCGTTTTCCCCGCTGGATAATGATATTCTCATATTAACGTATTAATTAGTGAATTAAAACGAAAAGGGGGTCGCCATGGTCAGTATTTTCTCGCAGTGGTTCGTTGACACGATCATATCAGTTTTAGCGTTGGCGGGTTATGTGACCTACTACAATCAACTGCTCAATGGCGACCATCCTTATACCCCGATCCGTATCGATGTGATGATCGTAGGCGTGGCTTTTGGCTTGCAATTGGCGCAATGGATCGACCCGCAACGGATGAAAGTTTATGAGAACTTGCAGGTGTTGGTTTTAGCCTTTCCATTATTAGGCACGGATATGAACCGCAGACATTTATGGGTGCGCGGACTAGCGTTGATCGGTTTTTCGACGTTAAATCACGACACCTTGACTTGGTGGCAGTTCGGGCTCGGCATGAGCGGACAAGTTTTAGTGATCTATGTCATGCAGCGTTACTATAACACCTTGCGTGAGCATTTCAGCTGGAACACTTTGTTGATGTTGGCATTAGTGACCGGCTATTGGGTACCGCGGACAGAACTTGACTGGTCGACTCGCATTGGCTTGATCATCACGTACTTGATCATCTCCGGTGTCAACTTTTGGTATTGGAAAGCGTTACGCATTGCGGATCAGCGATACTCCAAGTTAGCCCATCAAGTGAATTTCGATCCGTTGACCAATGCCGCCAGTTTTGGTTTATTTCGCCAAAATGCGACCCAGGCTTTTGACCATGCTCGCAAACACAATCAATCGCTGATCGTGATGATGCTAGATATCGATTATTTTAAACGGATCAATGATCATTACGGTCATCCGGTGGGCGATGCCGTGTTGATTGCCTGTTTACATCGCTTAGAATCAGTTTTAAAACCACACGGTGCGCGGATCTATCGGACTGGCGGAGAAGAATTCACCGTGTTACTCCCACATATCACGTTGAATGATGCTGAAAATTTGGCGATCGCCTGCCGCCAAGCGATGCGCAAAGCCCCGCTATCAGCCGCGGATCAACAAATCGATGTGACGATTTCAATGGGGATGGCGGATCAACGCGTTGAAGATGCCGATTTTGACGCGTTGTATGCGCGCTGTGATGCGGATCTGTACCGCTCAAAAGCCCGCGGGCGCGATACGTTGACGGTCAATGGGCGCACACTTTGGCGGCATGATCGTTTAACGGTGAGTCATTTCTTTGTGGAATACACCCAATCGGTGATGACCTTCGATGATCATTTACCGCTGTGTGCTGGCTTGGCTGCACGTTATTGGGTCGAAAAAGCCCAAGCTTGGCAGCGGGCAGATCAATGGCATATGGCGATTTCAGAAGCATTGCGGTTTCTCAAAGCCGCCAGCGTGAAGACCCAATTGCGCCAAGTCGCCCTTGAAGTTTCAGCAACACAGTTTGCTGACCCGAGATTATTTCCACAACTGTGCAAGTGGCTGGATGACACCGAGTCTGTTGATGAGTTGCACTTGGTATTGACCCAAACGCCATCCGTCGCCTTAGTGGCCACCAATGCAGAACGTTTTGCCCAACATCGCATCAGCTTCGGGCTGCATCCCAGTGCCAATAGCAATTGGCAAGGCTGTTTGCCGTTTCTTTCAGAGCTAGTGGTGGACCTGCAACAAGATTCGACTGCTCATCAACAAGTTATTGCAGAGGCAGCGAAGAAATCAGGTGTACCGCTATGTGCGCATCGCGTTGATTCTGAAGGCTTAGCGATGCAGGCCCGCGTGCTTGGCGCCGTCGCTGGTAGCGGGGAATACTTTGGCGCACCAGTGCTCCCGCAAGTGGTGGCGCGCACCAATCGCGATCAATTGAATGCTTAGGCAACAGGATACCATGTTGGTGATCCTGTTTTTTGCGTGAACTGAAAGAATAAAAACAGGCGCAAATTGCAAGAACAAGTTAGCCACTCCGTGGCACGACACCGTGAGGCGAACT
>NZ_AZEU01000162.1 GCF_001435035.1 Lacticaseibacillus manihotivorans DSM 13343 = JCM 12514 | reverse complement strand
TGCCAAGGCCAATCAGTTGGATGTATTCAAGTATTTGAAGTGCTTATTTGAAAAGCTTCCACAGATACCAGAATTTGAACTGAATGAAACCACGCTGGCGCCATACTTGCCATGGAACATTAGTCTGGACTAGCAATAGAAAATCGGGCCAAGACACATCATAGAGATGTGCCTTGACCCGATTTTGGCGTTATGAACGTGTGGTTATCTCCTGCTTAC
>NZ_AZEU01000161.1 GCF_001435035.1 Lacticaseibacillus manihotivorans DSM 13343 = JCM 12514 | reverse complement strand
GCTTTTCAAATAAGCACTTCAAATACTTGAATACATCCAACTGATTGGCCTTGGCAGTCTCACACAAAGTCATCAGGTTCGCATTTGCTTCGGCACCATCGACACTGGTACTGAATAAGTAGTTCTTACGTCCGATCACCAAGTCTTTGACGCTGCGCTCAGTCGCATTGTTGCTAAAGTCGATCTCGCCGTAGTCCATGAGCCGGTCAAGATAGATCCGCTGATTTTGGGCATACTTCACCGCTCTTCCCAATGCGCCTTTTGGCAGCGCAGTGAGGCCATCGATCCATGCCCAGAATTTTTTCATGAGCGGAGCGATGTTCTTTATTCTAAAAGCTTGGCGTTCTCCCGCCGGCGCATGCTGAACTTGTCGCTCCAACATAAACATGGTGTCGATCAACTTCAACGGTACCGAGTCTTCGATGCCGTTTTTCAAGTGCACAGCGGCGTCATAGAATCTGCGTCGAACATGCGCCATACATCCAGTGCGGGTGATCGCATCATCAAGCTTGTTATAGCCTGAATA
>NZ_AZEU01000160.1 GCF_001435035.1 Lacticaseibacillus manihotivorans DSM 13343 = JCM 12514 | reverse complement strand
TTTGAATACATAATGACATCATACCCGAAGTCCAGGAATTTGTCCGCACGCCCTACTTGGTAAAGCTATATGCCGTCTTCACAAGCCGCTCTTATTTTGCTATGAATGCCAAATACCGCCTGTTTGTTGATGTTGGGTCGGAAGTCAAGGCGAATGCCTTCAATGTCTTTTTTGGTGGGAAATGAGTACAATGTGAAGGCGGACACGCAATTCGTCCGTAAGCACCCAATAACCACACGTCATTAAACAAACAGACCCCCATCCGCGAACTGTGCGGATGGGGATCTGTTTGCGTTAAGCCGATGCGCTCTGTAACTCAGATTGTCCAAGATTCCATGGTAAATATGCTTCCAGTTCTTCTGCTTTGGCGAATTCTGGGAGTTGGGGGATGTTTTCCAACAATGTTTGGATGTATCGACGTGGATCAAGTCCGTTGGCTTTGGCAGTTTCAAGGATTGTCATCCAGATCGCGTCATCTGTGCTGGTACTAAATAACCAGTTCTTACGACCAATTATCAGACTCTTCATGTTGCGCTCTGAGGCATTGTTGCTTAGATTAATTTCACCATAGTCGAGTACGCGATTTAGTGCAGCGCGCTGACCTTGCGCATAAGTTAATGCTTTACCGAGAAGACATTTAGGTAGTGATTCAGTTTGATCGCACCACGTCCAGAATTGATCAATAACTAGTTTCAACTTTGATTGGCGCATCAAATAACGTTCACTGGCCGACGAATTTTTCCATTCGCGTTCCAACATGAACATCTCATTGATCAGGCGTAAGCCTTCAGTTTCTTGGAAGTGGCTCTTATCCTTGTCGGCGTCCGCAAAGAACTTGCGTCGAACGTGCGCCCAACAACCAACTCGAGTTACCAAAGCACCAAGCAGATTATATCCGGCGTAGCCATCGCGCTGAAGGACGCCAGTAAATCCGCTATACATGCTTTGGGCAAACTTGCCTGAGCGGGTGTTGGCGTATGCGTACATCACCACTGGTTGATTATTCTGCGAGATACTTCGCGCGACCCAGATATATGACCGTTGTGATGCAGTGCGTCCAGGCTCTTGTAAGACTTGATAAGGCGTTTCGTCACCTTGAAGGAATCGTTGACTTAAAAGATGATCCTTCATCAAATCGTAGAGGGGCTCCAATAACTTCGCTGCTTTGATCACCCAGTTAGCGATCGTCGTTTCAGTCACCAGAAGACCGCCACGCTTTAATTGCTGGATCTGCCGATACAGCGGCGTGCCCATACTATATTTTTGAAGCAAGATTTCAGCGAGTAAAGATGGCGACACTAAACTATGCGCCAATAACCCTTTCGGGGTATTGCCATGATAGAAATGACTGACGCCATCGATCTTTTCACAATCTGTCTTTTCACAATCTGTCTTTTCACAATCTGTGCATTTATAAGTCCGCTCAAAATATCGCTTCACAAAGAATTTCGCTGGGACCATGCACAGCTCTTCGCGAACGAAGTGAGTCCCAACTGCGGTCAGCTCATGCCCATGCTCGCATTGCTTATCCTTGTGATCGATCACGACTTCTTCAACGGGTAGATCCTTGGAAATCGTTTCGTTACGAGTCCGCTTTCTCTTCTTAGCCGGATGTTTTACTACTTCTGTTTCTTCGCTTTGTTGCCCAGTTTGCTCTGGGGTGCTAAAAACACTACCTTCATCCAACTGTAAAGAAGTTTGATTGGGATCGACCATCTGTTCAGAACGACGACCATAGATTCGAGCTGTTAAAAGCTTAATTTGCGCATTCAGTTGCTTAATTTCTTTAATAAAATCAGCTTGTTGCGCAAGCAGTTCTTGATTTTGTGCGAGTAACTATTCCTCCATTTTCGTCATGTCGATCACCACCGTTCATTTATGTTGCTAAAATCTTATCATGAATGTGGGTAATCACCTAGAACTTTTCGGCGGTTTCACCGAATGAATGCTTGAATCAACTGACCACCCTGAAAGTAGTCGAAGGAGTTGTTTTGAATGGAGTCGTTTCACCTCGTTTTGATTAGTTGGCCACTCAAGACGGCCGTCTTCAATTCGTTTATAAAGTAATAAGAAGCCATTGCCATCCCAGTACAGTGCTTTGAAGCGATCTTTACGATTGCCACAAAATAAATACAACGCCTGATTGTAGGGATCGAGTTGATATTGTTCTTGGACAATTGCTGCTAAGCCGTCAATGCCACGGCGAAGATCAGTCTTGCCGCACACCAAATAAATGCCATGCAACTTGCGTGGGTCAATGAGCATCATTAAAGACCGCCTTCATCAAGGCATCAAGAATATAGCCGTTGATTCGATTGTAGACGACGATATTCTTATTTTGATTGATTTTGATCCGTAGCGCTGCGGTTGGCGCTTGCACCTCAGACTTCATCGGCTTGTCCATCTTGATTTGAACAATTTCGGGTTTATCGGACATTAAAATACCTCACCATTCATTAATGATAAGGTTATCGTACCGCGACTTTTACGGTGTTCATATCCGGTCTGTTATTGGGCGCTTACGTAAGATCCATGGCAAGGGTGGTAAATTCAGATGGCCGCCTTCAGGCACGTCTTCTATCTTGGCTGGGGCTTGCGTTAAGGCGCTGTTTCAGGCGTTCGGCGAGAGTGTGGCAGATAACGACGTGTTCGATCGGGTGTTGTGCATGGAATAATTGATGTCGACTGGCGGCGGCTGGCAAGACCAAGTCGGCGGTATTGCGTCAGGCATCAAAATCGTGCAAACCAAGCCGTACATGGAGCAAGACGTTCAGGCCGTTAAATGCAGTATCAGTGATGCCACTATTGCGGAATTAAATGACCGTTTTGCTGTGATTTACACTGGGCAACGCAGGCTGGCACGCAATCTCCTGCGCGACGTGGTGACGCGCTACATCACCAACGAGCCTGCCAGCTTGGAAGCACATTACAATATTCGACAACTCGCGGCGTTGATGCGCTTTGAACTTGAGAAAGGCAATGTGGACGGCTTTGCCGAGTTGCTCAACCAGCATTGGCAAGAAAGCCAGCGCATCGACAGCGGTAGCACCAACACGTGTATCGATATGATTTTCATGAGCATTGACGACCTGTGCGCCGGCAAAATGATTTGTGGCGCTGGTGGCGGCGGATTCTTGCAAGTGGTTTTGAAAAAAGGTGTTACCAAGGCTGATATCAGAGCCCGATTGAACGCCGTCTTGCAGGATAGCGGCGTCGATGTTTGGGACTGCGAGTTCGTCTAATCACCAACGCTTACGATATTGATTGCTGGTCATGCCTTCGGTTTTTTTAAACACCCGTGCAAAATACTCAGCAGTCTTAAATCCGCACTCCAAGCCGATCGTTTCGATCGGCTTTTTTGTGAAACGTAGGAGCTGTTTAGCGTGGGTGATGCGCACCTCTTGTAAGTACTGGTTGATTGACTGACCGAACGTGTCTTTAAATATACGGGTGAGGTAGAACTTATTGATGTAGAACTTGGCAGAGAGATCGTCGAGCGTGATCTTCTCGGGATAGTGTTCATCGAGATAGGTGCGGACGGCTTCAAGGCTTCCACGCTTGGTCGCGAGTTGGCGATTCTCTGGGTGCCAGCTTTCTGAGAGGAGTAGAGTCATCAGCTCGGCCAGCTCGACGTTGAGCTGCATGTCGCGTACGTGCTCACGACTTTGTGCGGTTTCGAATAACTGATCCCAGACTTGGTTGAATGTATTTAGATTGTTTGGATGAAAGCTAGGGAGGCCGCCGCGATCTCGATACTTTTCTTCAATGCCGGGCATGCTGATGCCATTGAGATGGACCCAGCGCAGGCGCCAAAGGTCGTGCGAACTTTCATGATAATAAGGCTTATGGCAGTCAATGAAGACACAATCGCCGGCCGCAAGATGGTATAACTTTTGGTCGTATTGGAGTGTACCTTGGCCGAATTCGACGATGAAGAAGAGGTATGATGCGAGGTTCTCACGCTGGCTCTTGTGAGGTTTCTGGGCAGCCAATTCGCCGATTTCTTGAATATAAAGCAGGTTACTTTTGGCGAAATCAGATGGCGTGTAGAGCAAGCGGTTGGCGTTAACAAGTTCCCCGTGAAAAAGTGCATCGGCCATAGTTGAGCATCCTCCTGAAAATTGTATTGATATCAATATTATACAGGTTTTTAGCAACATGGGATAAATGTTTTGGCTAAAATTATGGTTATATTATTAAGTTGAAGGAATTAGTCTTCCATTGTCCACCATGAGTACAAATAATAAAAAATCGATTTTTTGGAGGTAACCATGACCAAAACCGCATTGATCACCGGGATCACCGGTCAAGACGGCTCTTACTTAGCAGAATTCTTGTTGGCGAAGGGCTATGAAGTCCACGGCATTCATCGCCGCAGCTCGATTTCAAACACTGGCCGCATTGACCACTTAATTGAATCCAACAGCATCACCTTACATGATGGTGATTTGTCTGATTCATCAGGTTTGATCCGTATCATCGGTGAAGTGCAACCTGACGAAATTTATAACTTAGCCGCACAATCTCACGTGCAAGTATCCTTTGATGTGCCAGAATATTCTGGCGATGTCGATGCGCTTGGCGTGTTGCGTATTCTTGAAGCCGTGCGTATCTTGAAGCTTGAAGGTAAGACCCGTGTGTACCAAGCCTCCACTTCTGAACTTTATGGGAAAGTCGAAGAAGTGCCACAACGCGAAACCACGCCATTCCACCCATACAGCCCTTATGCTGTGGCTAAGCAATATGGTTTCTGGATCGTTAAAGAATACCGTGACGCCTACAACATGTTTGCCGTCAACGGTATCTTGTTCAACCATGAATCCGAACGTCGCGGTGAGAACTTCGTGACCCGCAAGATCACCTTGGCTGCCGGTAAGATTGCTGAAGGTTTGCAAGATCACTTGGAACTGGGCAACATGGACTCCTTGCGTGACTGGGGTTATGCCAAAGACTATGTGGAATGCATGTGGTTGATTATGCAACAAGACACACCGGATGATTTCGTGATCGCTACTGGTGAACAACACACTGTGCGCGATTTCACTGAAAAAGCCTTCGCGGCTAATGGTATGACGGTACGTTGGGAAGGCCAAGGCGTGGACGAAAAAGGCTACGACGCTGAATCTGGCAAGTTATTAGTTTCCGTTAACCCCCAATGGTTCCGCCCAACGGATGTCGATAACTTATGGGGCGATCCAACCAAAGCCAAGACGGTATTAGGCTGGAACCCACAATCGACGAGTTACGAAGAATTGGTCAATATCATGGCCAAACATGACCGTGAACTCGCCAAGCGTGAAGCAGCATATCGCGCCATTTCCGGTAAATAATCTCATTCATTTTTAGAAAGAAGCGAATATTTTGGAAAAAGATGCAAAGATTTATGTGGCTGGTCATCGTGGTATGGTAGGTTCCGCCATTGTGCGTGAACTCAAGCGCCAAGGCTACAACAACATCATCACTCGGACTCACAAAGAACTTGACTTACAACGCCAAGCTGACGTTGAAGCGTTCTTTGCTGAAGAAAAACCAGAATATGTGTTCTTAGCTGCGGCTAAAGTTGGTGGCATTGTTGCTAACCAGGAAGCCTTAGCAGACTTCATGTATGACAACATGATCATGCAAATGAACGTGATTCACGAAGCGTGGAAGAACAACGTTAAGAAGCTTGAATTCTTAGGTTCTTCTTGCATCTACCCACGTCTTGCCCCACAACCGATTAAAGAAGACAGTTTGTTGACCAGTTCTTTGGAACAAACCAATGAAGCTTATGCTTTGGCTAAGATTTCTGGGTTGAAGTATTGCGAATACTTGAATCGTCAATATGGGACTGACTATATTTCTGTGATGCCAACAAACCTTTATGGCCCTAACGATAATTACCATCCAACCCATTCTCATGTTTTGCCTGCGTTGATCCGGCGCTTCCATGAAGCTAAGCGCGATGGCTTAGACACGGTCACTTGCTGGGGTGATGGTAGTGCCTTGCGTGAATTCATGTATGTCGATGACCTGGCTAACTTGTGCGTCTTCTTGATGAACAACTACTCTGGTAACGAAACGGTCAACGCCGGTACTGGTAAGGAATTAACTATTAAGGAATTGACCACTAAAGTTGCTAAGATTATCGGGTACACGGGTAAGATCGAATGGGATACTTCCAAGCCAAACGGCACGCCTCGTAAACTCTTGGATGTTTCCAAGGCTGCTAAGTTGGGCTGGACTTATAAGACTGAACTTGATGATGGCATTAAATTAGCTTATCAAGATTTCTTGGACAACCCCATGCGCGCAGAACGTTAATTCAATCAGCATCACAATTTTCCGTAGAACTTACGGAAGTGCACAGAGTCGCTGCAGCAATGCGGCGACTTTATTTTTTTCAAGTAATATCAGGGGGCAATTACCATGCAGATTGTTTTATTATCCGGAGGCTCAGGGCAGCGGCTTTGGCCATTATCCAACAACATTCGTTCCAAACAATTCATCAACTTGCTCAAAGACCCAGAAGGTCACTATGAATCCATGGTGCAACGCGTGTATCGCCAAATTAAAGAAGTTGATACAAATGCATCAGTGACGATTGCCACGTCTAAATCGCAAGTCTCGACCATTCATAATCAATTAGGGACTGATGTGGGGGTGTCAGTCGAGCCTTGTCGGCGGGATACTTTCCCAGCCATTGTATTGGCAATGGCTTATCTTCACGACGTTAAAGGGGTTTCTGAAGATGAAGCCATCACAGTTTGCCCAGTTGATCCCTATGTGGATGATACTTACTTTACGGCGCTGAAACAGTTAAGTGCCCAAGCGGCTAAAGGTGAAGCTAACTTAGTCTTAATGGGCATTGAACCAACGTATCCGAGTGAAAAGTATGGCTATATTCTGCCAGTTGGTAAGGATACCGTCAGCACTGTTTCGACGTTTAAAGAAAAACCAGATGAAGCCACTGCCAAAGGTTATATTGCCCAAGGCGCGTTGTGGAATGGTGGAATCTTTGCATTTAAGCTCGGTTACTTGTTGAAGCGGGCACATGAATTGCTCGATTTCACGGATTATGAAGATTTATTCGAACACTATGCCGATTTAGAGAAGATCAGTTTTGACTATGCTGTGGTAGAACATGAACCAAAGATTCAAGTGATGCGTTATGCAGGTCAATGGAAAGATCTTGGCACTTGGAATACTTTAACGGAAGCCATGGATGAGCCCAGTGTCGGCAAAACCATGATGAATGAATCATGTGATAACGTTCATGTGATTAACGACTTAGACGTACCGGTGTTAGCGATGGGATTACATGATGTCGTGATTTCTGCGTCACCGGAGGGCATCTTGGTGTCAGACAAAGAACAGTCGTCTTACATCAAACCTTTTGTCGATAAGATTGATCAGCAAGTAATGTTTGCCGAAAAATCCTGGGGCAATTTCCGTGTGTTAGACGTTTCTGAAGGTGGGATGACCATTAAGGTTTCGTTGCATCCAGGTCATCATATGAATTATCATAGCCATACTCATCGCGATGAAGTCTGGACTGTATTGGCAGGTACCGGCTGGACGGTATTAGATGGCGCAGTGCGTGCGATTCGTCCGGGAGACGTGATTCAATTACCGGCAGGAGCACGCCATACGATTATAGCCGATACTGAGCTGCGCGTGATCGAAGTACAGACTGGCCGTGATATTTCCGTTTCAGATAAGCGCAAGTATGACTATGATTTCGATAAATTGGAGGAGAGATAATGGACGAACAAGCTGTTTACGATAAGTGGATCAAGTTAGCAACTGAAGATGCTGACGTGGTTTCAGAACTTTCGGCAATCGCTGGTGACAGTGATGCTATTAAAGATGCTTTCTACCGCGACTTAGCTTTCGGGACTGGGGGCTTACGCGGTACGATTGGCGCTGGCACGAACCGGATGAACATCTACACGGTTGGCAAAGCCTCTCAAGGGTTGGCCAACTATATTATCGCCAACTTTCCTGCGGATGAACGTCGCATTGCAGTTTCGCGTGATTCACGTCATAAGTCAGATTTGTTTGCTGAAGTGGCTGCGGGTGTGTTTGCCGCTAATGGCATTCAAGTAGCAATGTATCGCGATATTATGCCAACACCTTGCTTATCCTTTGCAACGCGCGAGTTGAACTGTGCGGCAGGGATCATGGTGACGGCTTCGCATAATCCGTCTAAGTACAATGGTTACAAGGTTTACGGCGCCGATGGGTGTCAAATCACCACTGAAGCCGCCGCAGTGATTTTAGCTGAAATTGAAAAGCTGGATGAATTTACTGATGTGAAGCGGATGCCCTTTGATGATGCAGTTTCGCAAGGTAAAGTGACCTACATTACTGATGAAGTTTATGATCACTTTGTAGCTGCAGTGCGCGGCGAATCCTTGTTAGCTGATGGTGAAGATATTGATCGTAATGTGTCGATTGTCTATTCACCACTTAACGGGACTGGTTTAAAACCGGTAACGCGGACGTTGAAGGAATCTGGATTCACGAATATTTTTGTGGTGCCAGAACAAGAACAGCCAGATGGGGACTTTCCAACGTGCCCATTCCCAAATCCGGAAATCAAAGAAGCAATGGCTTTAGGCATGAAGTATGCCGCCGAGCGAGGCGCTGACTTACTGTTGGCCAATGACCCTGATTGCGACCGTGCAGGGACTGCAGTACGGGCCGCAGACGGTTCGTATGTCTTACTGTCTGGTAATGAAATGGGGATGCTGTTACTCGACTATATCTGCGCTCGTCGCCTTGACAATGGTACGATGCCGACTGATCCAGAATTGGTGAAGACTATCGTCACCATCGACATGGCCGATCGAATTGCGGCGCACTATGGTGTGAAGACCGTGAACTTGTTAACTGGATTCAAATTTATCGGTGAAGAAATTACACGTCTTGAATCTCTGGGTAAGCGAGATTCTTACATCTTCGGGTTTGAAGAATCTTATGGCTACTTATCTGGGACTTATGTGCGTGATAAAGATGGCGTTAATGCATCCTTCTTGATCTGCGAAATGTTTGCTTATTACAAGACTCGCGGTATCTCCTTATTGGATAAGCTCAATGAATTATATGCTGAATATGGATATTGCTTAAACACTTTGCATTCCTTTGAATTTGATGGCGCTGCTGGGTTCGACAAGATGCAAGGCATCATGAAGCACTTCCGTACAGCCACTATCGAAGGTTTCGGTGGGAAAGCATTAGTTGAAGTACTGGATTATGCGCCAGGCTTAGATGGGTTGCCGAAAGCCGATGTATTGAAGTTTAAGTTAGCTGACAATTGTTCCGTGGTGGTTCGGCCAAGTGGGACTGAACCCAAGCTGAAGACTTATATTTCGGTCTCTGCTGAGAATCGTAAAGTCGCGCAAGATATTGAATCCAAGATTGTTGATGAACTAAGTGGGTACTTTAAGTAACCGGAAAGACTGTCTAGTTTACCTTCGCAACACAACTAAAGCAGTGCCTAGTATGATTATCATCTGTTTGCAGTCATCTCTAGGCACTGCTTTGTTTTGGAACAGGGGTACCTTTGCTTTTGTGCAAGCAAATTCTGGCATATAAGATAGCGCCGAATCAATTCGGCTGGTAAGCTGGGCCGTCGGTGTGATGGTGACCGAATGCGTCGTATTAACAGGACAGTATTGACCGTGTCTTTTCAAAAAAATCTGTTTAGGAATAATCAGCCTCAACCAACTGCAGTCAGTAGCCTTCATGGTAGAATCATTTTCATGAATATGATTGAACTCGAGGATCAATGATGGCTGATCAAGCAGCACGTGATAATTCTCTTGCTGTTCGGCTCACTCTTTATGACCAAGCTAACGACCGTCTACGCGGACAAGACGAAAAGCGACCAAGTGATTGCTTTTTAAGTGGTGCTGTCATCACATAGATAACAATTATTCAATACTTATTGTTTGATGGTAGATTTCAATAATATGATGACATTTGACTGAATTGTTAAGAAAATGTTAACTGTCTTTGGCGATAAGAAGATATAATTGAAAGTATCAATTATGTATACGAAGAGTATCGGGGTTGGAGTGAAATTATGTCAGAGCGCCGCAGTCAACATGTAGTCGATCGCGTTCAGTTAGTTACGGCAACAGTCGATGACGAGATCTGTTTATCCAAAGAAAAAGTGGCCTTACATAAAGGATATCGCGTAGTTAAGCGAGTAAGCGATATCATATTAAGTGCAGCTGGCTTATTGGTGATTTCACCGATCCTTTTGATCGTGGCCATCGCCATCAAGGTGGAAGACCCGGCTGGGCCCGTTTTCTTCTCGCAAATGCGCGTTGGGACTGACGGTAAGTTGTTTCGGATGTACAAATTTCGCTCCATGGCGACTGACGCAGAGGCCCGGCTGGAAGCGCTGATCGCCAAGAATGAAGTCGACGGCGCCATGTTCAAGATGAAAGACGATCCGCGAGTGACCCGCGTTGGCCGTTTCATCCGCAAGATTTCCGTTGATGAACTGCCGCAATTGTGGAACGTGCTGAATGGTTCGATGAGCTTGGTCGGCCCTCGGCCATGTTTGCCTCGCGAATATGAACAATACACTGATTATGATAAGCAGCGCTTGCTGGTTAAGCCTGGCTGTACTGGTTTATGGCAGGTGAGCGGGCGTAATCACGTCGGCTTTGTGGATATGGTGAAGCTGGATATTTATTATATTCAACATCGTAGCTTGTTAGGCGATTTAAAGATCATGTTCCGCACGGTTGGGGTGATGATCTTTCCGAACGCTGCTTACTAAGAGAAAACGTGCTTGTCACGTTTTTTTCTAATTTTTAAAATGATAGCGCTTGCCATCTGGCGGTAACTTAGATGAAAAAAGTTAACAATACGCTTTGTGTAAGCGGTAATATTCCGTAGTCAAAAGCAAAGACTGAACTGTGCAATTCGGACTATAACGAAGGATGTGTGAACGGTATAATATCGGTATGTGAGGCCAAGCAAGACGAGGCTAATATGTTTCATAGTGATCATAGTAAACGAATATGAATCAAATATCTGAGGAGGCATTACCATGTCCGAACAAGTATCTGAATATCAGTTTCAAAATTTATTTTCTTGGCCTGATCCACAAGGATTTGAGCCAGCCATGGAGCGCTATCTGTACCGCAATGAAGTTAATCGTGCACTTGAATTGCTTCATGTTTCTGATGAGGGGCTTTTTGAAGATTCAGAACGGGGACGAACCATTGCAGTAATAGGTGAACGAGGAAATGGAAAAACCACCTTTCTAAAAGTGCTTCGCAATGAGATTAAAAATGACAAATCCTCAGATATCTATTTCCTTCCGATTATGAATCCAACAAATTTTAGTAATCACATGAACGTGTTGGAAGCGTTATTGGCAACCATTAAACTGGATTACGATTTAACTGCAAAGGCTCATAAAATCGTCTATGCTCGTGAGCAATTATTTCGGGAATTGAATAAGGCTTCTGAAGCAATTTCGGGATTTCGGGTCAGTCGTGAAAAACAGGTTTCAAGTCAGTCGCCTGATGATTACCTTGATGACTCAGTTAATCATCAGAGACTTTCCGATATACTTGAACAATTGATAAGAACATACCTCGCATTTTTAAATTTAAAGGGTGATGGGACTAAACGATACCAGCGGTTACTATTAATGATCGATGACTTGGATATGCTTCAGACGCCATACGTACGAGATGCTTGGGTGGATCTTCAGAATGTTTTGTCAAACACCTCGTTATCAATTGTTTTGACATACAGGGAATCTCAAATCAGACACGCATTGTTGAGCAAACTATGTGAAGATAATGCGGCGCTTCTTAAAGCGAATGTCATCTCAATCGAAGAACTGGAATTTCAAGTAGCGTCGATGATCAGTAAGCAGGTACCTGAACAACAGACAATTCAGTTAATGGATGCAGCTGAATTGATGAAGACGACGCCTCAGAAACTGCTCTTGGATATCGTTTCGTTGCCTAAAAAAGATGAGAAAACGAAGTTGAGTGACGAACAAATCAAAGAGTTACTACAAAGAAAACTTAACGAGATGCTAGAACTTACGACTAGGTCGGATACAAAAATCGATTTTAGTCTACTCTCAATGAATGAATGGGTCGATTTATTCTTACGGGCTAAACTTGGGTTGAAGTGGACGCCAGCAGCACATTACGAACAAGTACCGTCAAATGGACCCCAGAGTTTTCGAGACTTGGTAGATTTCTTCAAATTGTTAACCAGAATTGCAGACTCACCAAGTAATACGTACCAAAATATTGAATTGATCCGCCGCTATATCTTAGCGAATGCAATGAAATATTTGCCGGCCGTCTTTTCACAAGCACTGGCAAGGTATACCGAGGTTCCTTTACATGCTAAGAACTATCAGATTTATGCACTTTTATATGCCATGGAGAAGGCAGTTCGGGATCAGCACCAACAGTCTTCAATTGAATTTGCAGGCTTAACTCTTAATATTGATGCAACGGAATTGACCGTCAATACTCCTATCTTGCAAGGAAGCTTAGCACGCCAGGAGAACGTCGCATTAGGTGATATTGTGCAAGTTATTTGGTTGCTGGAAGCACAGATCATTCGAAATGAACAAGTTGCCAGTTTCTTCTGTGATTTCAAACGCCTGTATTCTTTAGATTTGGTTGAGAGCTGGCAGGCTGTTTTATTTGCTTCTGAAGTTGAGCCTAAATCCGTGTCTAGTCACGGATCAGCTTCAAAAGTTTTAAATGCAAAGACCGAACCGTCAGACACCCAGGTTCCCAATGCAGATACATACTCAATTCAACATGTGAAATCTGATCGTTCACGCCGAATTGGTGATTATATTGGTTTGGTCAATACGCTCTTTATGCCAGATAACTATAATTACCTGAACTTGATTCTGGAGGACACTCGTGCCGAGGAATCGACATTTTCTGTTGTCAGTGCCCAAAATATTGTCGACGACGATGTTTCCCGTCAGAAAGCAAATGATTTTGTTGCAAAGATGGTGTATTCAGATCAGTCAATTCATTCCCGATATAATCGGTTTATGGTTCCGCCAGTCAAAGATGCAAAGCAAATTCTAAGTGATGATGTTAGCATGGCAATGCAATATTCCGGTGAAAACTATTTTTATCGAGAACTTGACCATGGCACACGGTTCAAGTTTGAAAATGCAACCCGTTATCAACTTGACTTGTTTGCATGGTTGATGAAATTCGATTATCTTTATGAAGCAGCAGGAAATGTATCCAGTGCATCCACTCATTACTATATCCTGCAAAATGTTTTTGATGTGGATACGTTTACAGCTGCACATTATGGTCGTCAGTTCGAAGGCTCAAAGCCATTGGGAACAGGTGATCGAATGACCTATCATCTACGTCGCGTTCGTAAACAAGTTGCATTGGTGAATGAAGTGACTATCGGAACCCAGACTTATGCAATGATTGGTCAAGATTTGTATCCTACAAACTCGACTCCAGTAAAGTGGTTCTTCATTCAAGACGATGATGACGAATGGCTTGACAATCGTAAGAAGACCTTAAAGTCAAATTTGGGACCAAATCGTTCGTATCCAGAGTGTCTAGAGTTAATGATTGTTGGACGCATCGTTGGGAAAGTCATTCCAAATTTTCGGCAATTAATGTCTTATCTTGAAGGCACCTTAATTACTGATGGACAAGTAAATCCACGGGCAGATCCCTCCATCGCAAAGTCAGTGACAGCTAATCTATGGGAGTCAATAGTCGCCTTGTATCCTAGTGAAAACATGCCCAAATTGTTTCCAAAACTTTATAACTTTGAAGGAGACATTGGTCGTAAACATTATGACGAATCAGTTCGCAAAGAAGTTCAAGCCGTGTACGAGCGCATTCGTGAGGATGTGCCAGTGAACATTGAATCCATAAATGATCTCCTAAAATATATGAGTGATTTTGTGATTAATCCTGGTGAGCCGAAAACCAAGCAACTGAAGCCATCAACTGTTGTGGAGCTACAGCACAAAGTGAGAATTATTGGTCAGGGTCTTGAGCAAATCGGTGTGAAGTCTTGGCGTAAGGACTATCCCGTCTTGGAAAAATATCCGGTGTCTACGAAGAAACTTTCAAAAGCTGACGTAACTGAGGAACTAATGGCTTTATATGAGAAGTATTTTGATCAGGATAACGTTCATTAAGGAGAGTTATGGGAAAAGCTAATGCATTGATGAATGCAGATCGAATCTTAGGCTGTATATATACATTTGAGGATCCCTATGCACTAATCAAACGAATGGGGGAAGCTCTTGAAGCTGATGACAGTGATATCTATGAACGCTTCTCCTTCCGACTTAAATTACCTACAACTAAATTTGAGCCAACCCGGGATAATTCGATTCGAGGTCGGATTTTGAGAACTTATCGAGAACGATACCCGCATGATTACTCAGCTGATCAAGTGAACTTGCAGTTAAACGCACTGAATGAGCTGATTCAAAGAGCAGGTGAAGGCTGGGATGACCTTGCATACCTTTATCTGCTAATTGCCCGTGAAGTCTTGACACGCGAAAATCGCCAGCTTGAAATTAGGCATGATCAATTGTTCAATTGGAATGGCTATATCAATAAGGTTGATCTTAACTTGATTATTGGTGCATATTTGGCGCAATATTTGGACCAGCATGAGGCTAATATTGAAGTTGATCAGTACTTTCCTGCGCTAGATAATGAACGACTTGAAAGCCAATTGCAAGAATTGGGATTAGCAGATAACCATGCTCATTTAAAAGCAGCTGGTTTTGTGAGGGAGCTTAATTGGAATGGCTTTCTTCAGGCAGGCTTTTGCGATGCCAGCTTGTGCCAATTTGTTAAAGATGGCGCGCTTGATGATCTTAACGATCGGTATTCTGTTTCGGAGCAGGTGAAATTCCTTCAGTCTACGAAAGTGTTACGCATCCTGTTGGATACATATCGTCCTCATATGACTAACCGTTACGCTAATCCAGAACAATCAATAGATGAAGTTCGATTACATTTATTTCAGTGTGCAGTGGATGCTTGGGCAAAATCTGACGATAAATATTCTGAAATTCCGTTTTCAATTTGGAAACAAAATCATGAGTTAGTTCACGACGAAGATGAGGTTCCGTTTTGTTTGTCTGTAATTAATGAAGAACGTTTGTTTCTTGCTGACTGTTTTCGTGCTTTGATTGGTGAGCAACGCAATAGTAGTTTCTTCAAGTTGGTATTCAATTTATACCTGATGTGTTCCAATAGAATTAAGAGTGCATTTATTCAAGACAATCGAGGAAATGGATTTGATCATTTTACAGATGCTGAAAATATCAAGTCTACTTTCTTAAGTGCTGCGCATATTAACAATCAGATGAATTACGAGTCTGTGTTTGAAAAGTATACGCAACGACCTTCCGCCAAAAAAGTTGAACTACGGATTACTCCCAAGACATCGGTTCAGGAATATGCTTCTGAAGTGGGTGCTCTGAATACTGCAAAGGAACGTATTGAGACATATCATGGGTTGCTAGGTGACAGACTTAAGACACCAAGCTATGGTTTGATTGTTCATTTTATTAAGTTTGATCATCGACAGGTCAGACACAGTGAGAGCCGCGAGGATACATATCGCAAATTTGAGATAGAGCTGAAAAACCAAGCTCAACCGTTGATTGCGCTGATGACTCGCACAAGCTATCGGAGTACGGCGCAAAAAATTGTTGGCATTGATACTGCAAACTTGGAACGGCATAATCCGCCAGAGGTCTTCGGTAATTTGTACCGTATGTTTAAGCCAATCAAGCGTCTGGGACATTTTCATTTCACGTATCACGTGGGTGAGAGTTTCGACACGTTGGTAGACGGTATGCGTCACATCTTCGAAGTGCTTTGGCGATTACAGTTTGAATCAGGAGATCGTTTAGGACATGCGCTGGCTTTGGGAATGGATCCAGAGAAATTCTATCAAGTCCAACGAAATCAGATAATTACTGAGCAACAGTCATTATTGGATGATTTTGCATGGCTGTATTTTATGATTCAGAAATTTGGGGATGCAGAAGACTTTCAGCTATTGACAATTATTCAGAATCAATTTGATGAACATGTGACCTGGTTTAATACTGCGGTAGATTTTCAGATTCGGTTTAAGGACTATCTTGATTTTTATTTGCTGCGAGGGACTGACCTCAGCTATCTATTAAAACATGTGTATGGGTTACAAGAACCTATTTCGAGTCTAAACGACATCAAATCCATTGACCCACAACGCAGAAATACAGTGTTGAATGATCTTGATCCTTCTTTTATCGCAGTTGGTAATGAGCTAGTTGAACAAGCTGTTATCAATGTTCAGGCAATTCGACTCTATGTCGCATACATGTGGAATCCACAGGTTTATACAGAGGGTACTCAGACAGTTCAATTAACAATGAACTCAGTATTGTTACGAGTCGTTAAACGTGCCCAAAGGCTATTGCAGAAATTTGTATTGGCAAAAGGAGTTGCAATTGAAGCAAATCCATCATCCAATTTAAAAATCGGATATACCCGAAAATATGAAGAGCTTCCGATGCTAGCGCTGAATCGTCATGGTTTGAGAGACAACACTACCTTAGACATTCCGTTGTCGATTAATACTGATGATGGAGCCGTATTTCAAACATCGTTAGCATATGAGTACGAGTTAATTGCACAAGCGCTGATTATAGGAGGTGAATCCCCTGAGTCAGTCTATGATTATATTGGTAGGTTACAGACTGGGTCGATAAGACAAAGTTTTGTACAAGCGTCGACGCTCTTGCATGAAAACGAAGAAAAACTTGAGAAAACCAAAGTTGCTAAGTAGGTCAATGAGGTCGCTACACTTCGCAAACATTGTTTTTGCGTCTATTGCATGAACTCACTATTCTTTTCATAATCTCGTGGAATGGACAGTAAATTATCTCGCATGTACATATTCCTTCGATAGCGATTGACACGGCCGCACAGGTGGCCGCGTTGATCGCAAAAAAAGAAGTTGAATGGGGTCATGTTCAAAATGAAAAACGATCCACACACGACGAAAGCTGGTAAAATCATTCGCAATACAATGATTTTAACAAGCAGTGCTTAGTGGTCAACCTGGTCGTCCTGGCTTTGACCAGTCAGCTCACGAAATCGCAATGGATTTGTCGATGTGGTGAAACTGGCTGTTTTTCTAGTCCAATATCGTGGCTTACTGAGAGAACTGAAGATCATGTTCCGTACCGTTGAGGTTATGTATTTTTCAAAATACACCACCGTTTCAAAGGAAAAGTTTGCTCGCTATTGTTGCTCTTATTCCGAAATTGTCAGCGTTTGGTTATACGTGGGGAGATTTGAAGTAAATCTAAGAAGTGGAATCCGTGGCCAAGCCACGCCGCAGTTTGAGCGTCAAAGTCAAGCGCAGGTGATCGCTCATAATTTGACCCATCCGGTGGTCAGCGCCTATTTTGCCGAGTACCGTGAGTTGCAAAAGTTGTGCTTGGCGATTTTGCGGCATGAGGCGTTAGGCATCGGCGGCGAACATGATCAGTTGTACGGCGTGATTTTTGATGTGGCATGGTTGTGGGAGAATTATGTGGCGGCGCTTTTAGGCGATGTCTATCAACATCCAGATAATCGACAACATTTAGGGATGGTGCCGATTTTCCAAGGTGATGACGGGCTACCCGGCGAAATGTCAGTGTTGTTTCCGGATTTCTATTCACCAGCCCGCAGACAAGTTGCTGACACTAAATATAAATTTGGCGTCAACGGCATTCAACGCGAGGATCTGTTTCAACTGATCACCTATGCGCATGTCCTCAAAGCCAAGCGCACCGGCATCATCTATCCTGATTTGGCGCAAACGACGCAGTTTAAACTCGGCGAATTGACCGGGTTTGGCGGTGTGGTGTACAAGCAAAGTTTGCAGGTACCGCAAGCTGCCAAGTCGTATGGGCAATTTGTGAACGCGATGTTAGCCGAGGAATCGCAACTCAAAACGGAGATGATTGCGCGTTAACTATGTTTTTGCTGAGGAAAGCGAAAGAAATATTTAGGAGCGTACATGTGATGGATTGAGCGCTTATGATTGCTGCGATCACTGTAGTGGCCGCGATCATTCAGGCGCATCATGCCAATGCCGCGGCGGCGGGAGCCAATCGCGTGGCCAAGCAGGAATTGGAATCGGTCACCAAGCGCGCGCCGGAGTTACATTTTGCCATCATCGCTGAGTTGAAATCCGGAGACGACGGGAAAAATTTGGTGGATGGCTACGAGTTATTCATCATGAATTACGGCGATGCGCCCAGTGTCTTGAGTCGGCGTCTTGGCGCACAAACCATCGGCGCTGATCACCCGATTTTCAGTCAAGTGTGGAACGGCCACGGCCAATTTGTTGAAGCCATGTGCAACAGTATCCTGGTGATGCCCGGTGAGGTGAAGCCGATTTTTACCGGCGAGCGCACCTTAGGCAGTGACATCAAGCAAAAATCAGACAAAGGCTACAATTATTACTTTCCATTGTTTGAAGATTAAGTTTGTTCTCGAAGGAGTCGAAGATAGTACTGAAGTTGCGTTTGCACGCAGTTTAGGCATCGAATATTTCCAAGGTTATTACTATGGCAAGCCGGCGTTGCCGGCGGCGTAAACTAGAAGTGTGTGGAGACGCATGCTTTTTTTATTTCTGAAAGTGGAAGTGTTGACAACGTTAATCAGGGAATGTATTATGTTCATGTAAACGTTTACGTAAGTTGGTGAATAAATGGCGACGATCAAAGATGTAGCGCAGTTATCAGGGGTTTCAACTGCAACCGTGTCCAGGGTGATTAATGGGCTTGGCGGGTATAGTGATAAGACCCGAGAAAAAGTTAATTTGGCAATTCAAGAGTTACAGTTTCAGCGTAATGAGATTGCAAGAAGTCTGATCGAAAATCGAAGCAAATCGATTGGCGTGGTGATGCCTAACCTGTCGACTGACGTTGCCAACAAGATAATGGAGGGGATAGAAGACACATCATTCAAGAATGATTATATGGTGCTCGTGGCGCACGCTGGTATCAATTTGGAACGCCTTGATATTTCGGTAACCCGACTATTGGAACGAAGAGTGGAAGGCATCGTTTTTCTATCGACCCAGATTACCAAGCCAATAGTTAATCAACTTGATGGCGCGCATGTTCCGTATATTGTAACAGGGACATTCTCTGATGATCGTGAGCTGTATTATCCTTACGTTAAGATCGACGATTATCAGGCTGCCGTCGATGCGACTAATCTCATATTGAATCGTGGATACCGTAAAATTGCGATTCTAGGAGGGATTAAAGATGATTTTGTCACTTCCCATTTTCGTGTACAAGGCGTTCACGATACGCTCAAGCGAAGAGGCGTACCTTATTATCCAGAGCTCACGCTTCAAGGCTCATTTTCGTTTGCGTTTGGTGCGTCAGCGACAAACCGGCTGTTAAGCGAAAAATCTGAGTTTGATGCAATATTTTGTTTAAGTGATGAAGTTGCCTCTGCAGCCGTGCAAGTGCTTGTTAGAAATGGTATTAGTGTACCGCGGGATATTGGGGTCATCGGGTTTGATGATTCTAAAACTAGCCTGATGTCGATTCCAAGATTGACGACAATCCACCAACCATTAAATGAGATTGGGGTGGTGGCAACGCAAAAGGTAATTGATGCAATTAAAGTTCATCAGGAAGTCGATACGGAAATAATTGCAACCAAGATAGTCCAAAGAGAATCGCTGTGAGGCGATTATCTTTACCCGTTCTACGTAAACGATTACGTAAAAATCCCAAATTATATTAAAAATTAATCAATGTTGCCTAATGACTTGGAGGAAAATGGCATGAAAAAAATTTTGACAATTACTGCAACGTTACTTGCAGGGCTGGCATTAGCAGCATGTTCATCCAATAAAAGTGCATCGTCTGGGAAAAAGACAGTCGAGTTCTACTCGACCAAGCAAGAAAACGTGTCAACTTATAAGGGCTTAATCAAAGAATTTGAATCAAAAAACAAAGACATTAAAGTGAAGCTTGTCGCCCCTGCTGATGGCGGTACCGTCTTGAAGACCCGGTTGACAAAAAATGACATCCCAGACGTGTTAGCCATGGGGGGCGACTTCAATTTTGTTGATGTCACCAAAGCCGATGTCCTCGCGGATTTATCAGATCGTCCATATGCCAAGCGCGCTTTGCCGGCATACACGAAGATGCTGAAGCAATATTATTCCGGCAATAAGATGTTAGGGATGCCCCTTGCAGCCAACGTCTCCGGGGTGATGTACAACAAAGACTTGTTTAAGCGTGCCGGGATTAACAAGACGCCAGAGACTTGGGATGAGTTTATTCAAGATATGAAGCAGTTACAAAGCAAAGGGATTCAACCCTTAGCGTTCCCATTCAAAGATTCTTGGACGGCAATGGGGATTTGGAACCAGATTGCAGGCAATGAATTGCCTGCGTCATTTATTGGCAAGCGAAAAGACAACAAGACCTCATTCCAAAAGACACATAAAGAATCCGCGGAGAAGTTTGCCCAATTGCTGCCATTTGGCCAAAAAGATATCGTCGGGCTTTCATACAACGATTCGAATAAGCTTTTTGCACAAGGAAAAGTGGCAATGCTGATTAACGGTAACTTTGTGATTCCTGAACTGGTTAAGAATAACAAAGATATCAACGTCTCAATGTTCAAACTCCCAGTAAGCAGCGATGCCGCTAAGAATAAAGTGACCTCCGGTGTCGACGTATTATTAGCAAAATCCAAGCAGACCAAAAATAATGCTGCGTGTGATAAGTTGATCTCGTTTTTAACTGACAAAGAAAATGAAAAGAAATACATTGACGAGCAATTCGCACTGCCAACGGTCAAAGGAGTGGAACAGTCAAATGCGCGCTTAGCGGGCGTGGTTGCAGACGCGCAAGCAGGCAACATCGTTGACTACCCAGACCACCTGTACCCTTCAGGATTTGATATGGCAGGCCTGCTGCAACAATTCGCCTTAAATTACAAGGACGGCATGAAAACCTCTGAAATTATCAATACTTTCTTAAAGAACGCTGATAATAAATTTGATTCCGCAAACGTCGAGGAATAATTGCTATGGTTAAAAGTAGAAGCAGTGTGAAAATAACCCCATATCTTATGACTGTGCCGATGGTTGTGCTGTTTTTTATCTTACACACATACCCGTTTCTCAAAGGGGTCTTTTATAGCTTTACCAATTGGCGCGGATACGGTGGCTGGAAATTTGTGGGATTGAAAAACTACCTCTATGTGTTTACGAACGCTGAGGTCACTCATTCCTACTTGTTCACCTTGAAATTTGCGATTTTTGCCACCGTGTTAGTTAACGTCTTATCGCTAGCGATTGCGTTAGGTTTGAACGGAAAAATTAAGTTTAAGAACACCTTAAAGGCGGTCTATTTTCTCCCGTACATTTTAGGGACGCTGATCATCGGGTTTGTCTTCAACTTCATCTTCGGAACGATTTTGCCTGATATCGGTCAGTCTTTGCACATCGGTTTCTTATCCGAAAACATTTTGGGTGGCGCGCATGCGTGGTTAGGCATTTTATTCGTCACCGTATGGCAATCGATGGCGTTTAACACCCTGATTTACCTGTCCGGATTGCAAACTGTTGATACTGAAATCTACGAGGCTGCCGAGCTGGACGGAACGACGCCGTGGCAACGTTTCTACAAGATTACGTTCCCGCTGATCGCACCATTTTTTACAATCAACTTAGTCCTTTCGGTTAAGAATTTTCTGATGGTGTTTGACCAAATTATCGCAATGACAAACGGGGGCCCAGGGAATTTGACGACGTCGATTTCCGTTCTGATTTACAAACGCGGCTTCCAAGGCGCCCAATTCGCGGTCCAATCAGCAAATGCGGTGGTGCTGTTTATTGTGATTGCGTCGATTTCGTTATTCCAGCTAAGAGTTCTTGAAAAACGGGAGGAAAAGATTCAATGATGGAAGAAAAAGTGATGACGCAAAACCCGTTAAAGAAGCGGCGAAAAATGAATCGACATGTGAATTGGACCCTGACCGCGGTCATGGCAGTGCTCGCAATCTTCTTCATCATGATCCCGTTGTATATCACGGTGGTGACTTCCTTAAAAGCGCCTTCTGATATGAATAACTTACTCGCGTTACCGCATAAAATGCGTTGGGCAAACTTTTCAGACGCTTGGCAAATGACTGATTTTCCCATTAAGTTTAGAAATACGGCTTTTATCACCTTTGTCACAATCGTGTTTACATTGCCGCTGCACTCTGCGATTGCATACGCAATTGTGCGTAATCGCGAGCACAGCAAATTTTTCACCGGAATCTACTATTACTTCCTTAGCGCGATGTTTATTCCGTTTAACGTGGTAATGTTACCCTTGGTCAGCCAAGTCAGTCGCTGGCACATGGACAATGTGTTTGGAATCACGGTGCTTTACATTGTTTTTGGGATTCCAATGAACATTTTCCTGTATGCAGGCTTTATCAAAAAGATTCCCCTTGCACTTGAGGAATCTGCGGTGATGGATGGGGCAACCCCGTTTCAAGTTTTCTATAAAGTGATCTTCCCGATGTTGATGCCGATGCATGCGACCGTTGCCATTTTATCGTTCATCTGGACGTGGAATGACTTCTTGATGCCGTTGGTATTACTGAGCGATCCTAATCAGCAAACACTGCAACTTTCACAATATGTGTTTCAGGGGCAGTTCTCAACGCAATACAATCTGGCGTTTGCATCTTACATGTTGGTATTGATTCCGGTGTTGATTATCTACGTTATTTTCCAGAAGTGGATCATTGCAGGGGTGACCGATGGCGCGGTTAAGTAAAGAAGGTGAAAAGTTGGATTCAATGACCTATGAGCAGATACTCAGCCGCCTCACGACGCTAGCGTCCCTGACTGAACTACCGCAACCAAACGAACAAGCAGGTGCGTTTACCAGCACTGACAGGCGGTCGCAGTATGATCAAAAGCGGGATGCGTACATTGATTGGGGCGCAAACCTAGATGCCGATGGCGATTTAGGGGTGTTTAACGGCGAGCGACTGGTCGCGGACCTCGATGGACCAGGGGTCGTGTGGCGAATTTGGTCTGCGGCGCCCAACGACGGGCGAATTAACTTTTATGTCGATGGCGAGAACACGCCTGTGTTTTCGCGGGGATTTAAACAGTTTTTCGAACAGTTAACCGACGAAGTGTCGCCGGCGGGGTTCCCGTCGCTTTGCCCGAAGCTGTCTGGTGGGTATAACAGCTTTATCCCGATTCCGTTCAATCAAAACTTGAAAATCACCTTTAGTGAAGGGTGGGGACAGTACTACCACATCACGTATTCTAAATTGCCAGATAAAACCATCCAGCTGCCGGATGTGAGGACGGTCATCAGCCGGTTGGGCTTAATCAGCTTGGCCAACACCGATAGGTCCTTGTATGATACCCAACACTATCTGGACAATGATTGGCCCCCGGCCGAAACGATGACGATTCTACCCGGGGAAACCCGCGATTGCATCAGCCTGAACGCTCCAGGAATGATTACCAAATTAGGCGTTGCTGTTGCGGGAGGCGGCCACGCCGTCAACGATGCGCTACAGAAAATGCGGCTGAAAATCTATTGGGACGACGCCCAGACAGCCGCCGTGAACGTCTTACTTGGTGAGTTTTTTGGCAGTTTTCAGGCCACCAGGTTTAACTCGCTCCCGTTTGTAATGGATATGGGGCGCATGATATCCCATTGGCCAATGCCGTACACTAAAGCACGCATCCAATTGGTCAACGAGTCTGAACGCGCGGTGACGCTTTCAATCGCCGTGGTGCAAAAAGCGTTAAACCCTGAGACAGCCGTACGACTGATGAGGTTCCACAGTAAAGAAACTGCGGGGAACTTTCTCAACAAGAGCCCCGAGCGCTTTCAGGATAAAGGCGATAGGTGGCCGGATTTTCCGGTGCTGATTTGCCAAAACACCCCGGGACGCTTCTGCGGTATGCATCTCATGGTCGAGAATCGGTGGTCTGAGCCGGCGACAAAACCGCAATCTTGGTGGTATGGCCATGGTGATCGCAAAACACTCGACTGGTGGTGGGGCGAAGGCGATGAAAAATTTTTCGTTGACGGTGAAAAAATGCCGTCAACGTTTGGGACTGGCACGGAAGACTACATCGGGTATGCATGGGCTGCGGAACCGCCATTTTCAAAATTTGAATCGGCGTTTGCGAATCAAACCGAGTTACCACTAGACGGTAACGGCAATACCTCAGTCAGCAGGTATCAAATTGCGGATAATATTCCGTTTCAAGATTGCTTTGAAGCTTATCTGGAAAAATATAAGCCGGATCACTGGGATGGTAATGTCTGTCATTACCGAGTCGTGCCGTACTGGTATCAGCGTGCTGGTACCGACGACCGGTACTAGCTTATTAATAATCGTGAGGAGAGTTATTCATGAAGAAATATTGGTGGAAAGAAGCCGTTGTTTATCAAGTTTATCCGCGCTCCTTTCAAGATTCCAATGGCGATGGTATTGGGGATTTAAACGGGATTTCCCAGCGCTTGCAGTATATCAAAGACCTTGGTGCGGATGTGATTTGGTTAAATCCGATTTATGCATCGCCCAACGATGATATGGGTTACGACATCAGCGACTATCAAGCCATTATGGCCGATTTTGGTGACATGCGTGATTTTGACAGCTTATTAGAGAAGGCCCATCACATCGGTTTGAAAATCGTCATGGACCTAGTGGTTAATCATTCATCCGATGAGCACCATTGGTTCGTGGAAAGCCGTAGTTCAAGGCAGAATCCGTATCGTGATTATTATATTTGGAGAGACCCGGTTGACGGCCATGAGCCAAATGACTGGCATTCGATGTTTGCTGGGAAGGCGTGGACTTTTGATGAGACTACGCGGCAGTATTATCTACATCTTTTCTCCAAGAAGCAGCCGGACCTCAATTGGAAAAATCCCAAAGTGCGGAATGAAGTCTATGACATGATGTCGTGGTGGCTGGATAAAGGCGTCGACGGCTTCCGGATGGATGTGATTAACTGCATCGACAAGCCCGACAACCTTGAAGTAAACGGAATGCCACTACCGCATAACGGCAAACGCGTTCATGAATACTTACAGGAGATGAACCGCTGCGTTTTGTCCAAGTATGACATCATGACCGTGGGTGAGATGTCACACACAGACCCTGAAGAAGCGATTCGGTACACGGCAGACCAACGCCATGAGTTAAACATGATTTTTCAGTTTGAACACATGGATGTTGATCAAGACGCGGCGTTAGGAAAGTGGCGCCCCCAAAAATGGGCACTCAGTGAGCTAAAGCAGATAATGAGTCACTGGCAAGTGCAGCTAGACCAAAAGGGGTGGAATTCCCTATATTGGAACAATCACGATCAGCCCCGGGTGGTGTCAAGATTTGGCAGTGACGATCCGCAATTTCGCGCACTATCTGCAAAAATGCTAGGCGCAGTGCTACATTTTCAACAAGGAACCCCTTATATTTACCAGGGTGAAGAACTGGGGATGACTAACGCACACAATTTTACATCCCTTGAAGATTATCGCGATCTCGAAACTATAGGGGCTTATCGAGAATTGGTAACGGAACGCCACGTTTTAACCCCAAAAGAGATGATGAAAGGTATTGCGCATTCATCACGAGACCACGCGAGAACCCCGATGCAATGGTCAGATGAAAGCAATGCGGGCTTTTGTGCGGCAGGCGTCACGCCTTGGATTGGGCTCAACGCCAATTATCAGACCATTAATGTCGCCCAGCAGCTGCAAGACAAAGACTCCGTCTATCATTTTTACCAAGAGATGAATGCGTTACGGAAGAAGTTGCCGATAATTGTATACGGTGATTATGTGCTGATTGACCCCGAAGACGAGGAAGTCTGGACGTACCTTCGTAACTACGAAAACGCGCAAATTAAAGTGATCGCAAACTTCACCGACCGCGAAGTGATTCGCGATTCTGGTGAAATCGGCAACTACCGTAAGCTTCTGGGCAACTACGCTGATGATACAGGAAAAGTGCTCCGCCCGTATGAGGTGAAGGTGTTGTATCAGGATTCCAATAAAGCATAGCGCCGGTTACGACTAACACAAAAACGGTTGGCTTTTCCATTTTCGGAAACCAACCGTTTTTGCGTTAATCGAGGCAAATTGCCTGTAAGCACCCAACCAGATGACGGATTTTCGAAAGCATATTGCGCCCGCGAAGTGACTCAAAAGCTGATAAGCCACGGATTTTAGCACCGGTGCCGCAGGTTGACAAACTGATGCGCATTTTCCCGTATCCGTTTCTAGTGGATTTAAGTCGATTAGATGAGGAAGGTCAGGCGACCATTAGAAATGTATTAGCCAATAATCAAAAATATGTCAGCGTTAGGGAGCTTATCCGTGGCATTAGCACTCAAACTGATTATTGTTTGATTGATATGGCAACCGCCCAGATAGCACAACTCAGCCCTGAATTACTACCACGTCATGTTGTGCTAGACTTTGTGAAGGCGGCCACGAGATGTTGCCACCTGGGCGTGCGGACGTTTTTCTGGACCAATACCATCACGCAGCCTTGCTACGTCGG
>NZ_AZEU01000159.1 GCF_001435035.1 Lacticaseibacillus manihotivorans DSM 13343 = JCM 12514 | reverse complement strand
AAAATTGGTATAGCAAACACTCTTAAGAATGTCAGCGCATTGCTTAATACCATTGCCTGATCGATTTTAACGGCCAATGACTCAGCTGTTCGGGTATTGACTAAGTCCAAGCCTACTGACCCTTTGAGAAAGGCGAATCGGCGTTCAATGGCCCCGCGTCGATTCTCTGCGTCCGTATCCTGGCGGCGTTTCTTGGCATCAATGTGTTTGGACTTTGCGCCAAGTTTAGGTCCGCACAGGGTGATGCCTAGGTCCTTACACAACTTTCGATTGTCGCGGTTGCGATAAAGCGTGTCTGCCAACACCTCATCTGGGTAATGGCCATGCAAGTCGAAGTAATGATCCAAGGTCGCTTCAAAGTC
>NZ_AZEU01000158.1 GCF_001435035.1 Lacticaseibacillus manihotivorans DSM 13343 = JCM 12514 | reverse complement strand
GGTGTTTTTTATTGTTCGGAAATTATGAATTTAAACGAGGTACGTTTGACAGTACCCTTAACGTTAAGGAGGAGCAATCATGATTCATAATTTATTGCGCCGCGGGTATCAGCTATTATTGGCGTTGTTTGCCGTTGCCTTAGTTTATTCATTTTTTTTACGCGGCTATTGTCCCGCCAATTGGAAAAGCCATTTGGATCTGGCCGCGTTCATCCTCATTTCGGCGTTTGTCGTGGTGAATGCACTGTGGGTGTATCGCCGGCATTTTCGTTATCGGGATCTGCAAATGGACCAAGTCGATGCCATGGCTGGTGAAGAGTTCGAACATTTCTGTGGCTATCTGTTGAAGCGTAACGGCTATAAACACATTAAAGTGACCCAAGCTAGTGGCGACCAAGGCATCGACATTATCGCCGAAAAAAATGGAAAAACGTGTGGATTTCAGTGCAAGCGGTATACTGGATTTGTTGGTAACAAGGCCGTTCAAGAAGTTTGGACGGGTCATAATTTCTATAAACTCGACGAAGCAGTGGTGTTGACCAATAGCGAGTTCTCCGATTCGGCCATTGAGTTGGCGGAATCGCTAGGCGTGCGCTTAGTCGATCGGCCGCGTTTGAAGCGCATGATGCGCCGCTTGCCGAGTTAGTTGAGGGGTCAGTATGCAATTAGGGTTAAAAGCTAGCACCGATGAAGTGCAAATTCAAAATCGCTTGCAACATCACCCAGATGTTTTTGAGTTTCATTTAACGGAAGCAGATTTCACGCCTGAAGGTTGGGCACATTTTCAGGAAATGGTCACTTGGGTGCAACAAAGCGTTCCGCATGTTGTGTTTCATCATCCGATGAAATGGCATGGCTTGCGCATGGAGTTGTGCGTCAACAAGTTGATGTTTCCGCAATTGTACCAATTCGTGATGCAATCCTCTCGCCGGTTGATCAATTATGCTAAAGAAGTCGGCGCCGTCGCCTTGATTCATGGTGGGTATGGCTTGCATCCCGGGGAACATGATTTTGCCAAAGATTGGCCAGATCTGGCGACGGCCCAAAAAGTGGTGTTAGGCCGGATGCTTGATTTTACCGCAACGGCACCAGATAATGTCGTGTTTGAGAATTCGCTATTGCCCGTGTTTGCCTACGGGGATCCTGAGTTTGAAGAGCGCTTGTTGGCCTTGCAGCTGCCATTGGCCTATGATGTGTCGCATGCCTTCATCTATGTGCACGGCGATAACAACAAGTTGATCGCGTCAATGCGGCATTTGCGTCCCTTTGTCAAACACTATCATTTGGTGGATTCCATGGGCAAAACTCACGACAGTTTGGTATTAGGCCAAGGCGAAGTGAATTGGAAGCGCGTGATCCACGCGATGAACTCCAATGCAACCTCGATTTTTGAAATCAATTTGAAAGATCAAAACAACTGCGAAGAAATGCTTGCCAGTCAGTGGTACTTAGATAGCTTGATCGCAGCAGAGAAAAATTCGCAGTAAGCGTGATGCCGACCTTGTGTCGGCTTTTTTGATATTCGATGCTGGAAAACTACCACTTCCAGTGCTTTTCATATTGCTTTTAGCAGGCGCCACGCGGTAACATCGAATTTAGTTATGAATTTATTTGTGGGGGTATGGCGGTGTCTGCGCAACAAAAAGGGTTCGTCTGTGCGATTTTAGGCCCAGTGCTTTGGGGAGTGTCAGGAAATGTGGCGGAATGGTTATTTGGCCCAGCGGGGTTGAAACCAGACTGGTTAGTTGCCGTGCGGCTGTTAGCATCAGGCATTTTATTAATGAGTTGGTGCTTGCTCACGCAACGCCAAGCGACCTTAGCGGTTTGGAAAAACAAACGGCATTTGCGCGGTGCGTTGATTTTCGGCTTAGGTGGCGTCGTGGTGTCCCAATTTTCCTATTTCACGGCAGTGGCAACCTCTAATGCACCAACGACAACGGTTTTACAATATTTGGCGCCATTGTTCATCGTGATTTATTTAGCAATCAAAGAACGCCATTGGCCGCAACGCATTGACGTGATCTCTTTAGCCGTCGCGTTTGTCGGCATGTTATTGTTGGTGACGCATGGCCACTTGACCACATTAGCTTTAACGCCTCAAGGCTTGTTTTGGGGGATCGCAGCCGGCGTTGGCGCCGCGTTATACACGTTGATGCCAGTCAAGCTGCTTCAGGAAGTCCCAGCGCAAATTGTGATCGCATGGGCGATGTTGTTTGCTGGAATCGTGTTGTCGCCGATTTTGATTTTTACCAAGGCGCCAATCATCACTGGGCAAGTGGTGTTAGGCATCGGGTATGTCACACTATTTGGGACCTTGTTTGCTTACTTGTTATATCTCGCCAGTTTAAAAACCGTGCGCCCGACAGTAGTGGGGATGTTGAATGTGTTCGAGCCGCTGACAGCTACGGTGGTGGCGATTCTCGTATTCAATGCACACTTTGGCCTCGCAGAAATCATTGGCGGCTTGTTGGTCTTAAGCACTAGCTTCATTCAACTGATCCCGATACACAAGAAAAATCCGGCAACTTCCAAGTGAGGTTGACCGGATTTTTCGGTTATTGGGCGAGTTTTTTACCGTAGCGACTGCCGAAGACTGCTAACAGCAAGCTTAGCAAACCTAAAATCAAAATGATCACGATCCCACCATGTTCGGCATAGTTGGCGACGATTTTTAACCATAACTGTAAGCCCCAGTTGGTGTACTTCACTGCCGCAAAGCCGCCGCCTAACAGCAATGCGACCAGCCCGCCGGTGATCGACATCGCCACTTGCGCTTGTTCTGCGCCATGTCTAAGTTGATAAGCCAGACTCAAACCTAAAATCAAGAAAATGACTAAGCCAATCGATACGGTGTAGCCGACCAATGTCGATGTTTTTAATGACCAATCAGCCAATTGGCAATAAATCAAGCTTAAACCGGTGATCACAGCAATCGTGCCCGCTACGACCCCAAATAACAAGGCAAACTTCTGCCGCGCGTACTGACTCGCTGTGATTGGTAGGGTCAACAAAAAGCTGATCCCGTGATTGGCTTGATCAGCAGTGACCGTCGCCAACATCACAAACGTCATCGTCAGGCTGGTAATGCCCATGCCGACAGCGATTCCGGTTTGCTTAAAAATGAACAGCGCACCTAACGCCAATGCGAAGGTGAGCGCAGCAGCTAACCATTGCGTTTTTAAAAATAACCAATCCTTCAACCATAAACCTTTCATGCGTCTGCCTCCTGGGTGAGTACCACTAATAAATCATCTAACGTCGCAGGCGCAACCGCCAATTGTGGATAGTTTTCAAGATAATATTGGCGTTGATCCGTCAGTGCAAGAAATCCAAATGGCGCCGGTTTTGCGGCAAGCAGGTGATCAGCTTTGACTCGGTCGTATTGTTCAGCGGTCAATTTTAACGTTGCGTAGTTGGTTTGAATGTCATCGATGGTCGCTTGCATGCGGATCTGGCCTTGGTCTAAGACCATGATGCGATCACATAAAGTTTCTAAGTCCGTGGAAATGTGTGAACTCAACAACACTGAGCGGCCGGAGTCTTGATCGAGGTAATCTTGTAACATCGCGAGTACTGATTGTCGGACGACCACATCTAAGCCGCTAGTGGGTTCATCAAGTAACAGAAATTGGGCTTGATGGCTCATTGCGACCAGCAATTTTAATTTAGCCTTCATCCCGGTGGAGAATTGTTTGTAGGCCTGATTCAAAGGTAGTTGTTGGGTACGGCAAGCATTTAAGAAGGTATCGGTGTTAAAGCCTTGATAGCTGGCATTTAGAATCTTAGCAATTTGTTGGATCGTGAAATTTTCAGCAAAAAAGCTGTCAGCAAATGTCGTTCCGATCAGTTGTTTTTGCATGGAAGTCAGTTGGTTCACTGGCGTATCGAATAATGTCAGCTCACCAGCATCTGGTTGGAATAAATTTAAGATTGCACGAAATGTGGTGGATTTACCTGCGCCATTGCGACCAATCAACCCGACGACTTGGCCATTTGGAACTGCAAATGAGACGTTTAAATCAAAGTTTGGGTAATGTTGTTGTAAGTTTTTAACCGAAAGCATTAGTGTGCCTCCTCCAGTAAAATCGAAACCAGGGTTTGAAATTGTTGATCACTGATTCCGTTTTGACGCGCTTGAATGATCAACGCTTGAAGCTTTTCCTCCAAGTCGCGTTGGATGAATTCTTGTTGGACGGTGGGGTCGACTGCTGCCACAAAGGAACCTTTACCTTGAACCGTTTTGATTAAACCGTCTGCTTCCAATTGGTCATAGGCCTTTTTGACCGTAAGCGCTGAGATCTGCAGATCCCGGGCCATGGCGCGCACTGAAGGCAAGGCGTCCCCAGTCTTCAATGCGGTCGTGACGATTTGTTGGCGCAGTTGGTTGACGATTTGTTCGTAGATGGGGGTCATGGTATTGTGTTCGATAATGATGGGCATGGTGATTCCTCCTGTCGAGTAAACAGTATATAACAGCGCATAACAGTGTCAACCCTTTTTTGAAAAAGTGAGAAAACTGTTGACCAAATGAGAAAATGGGTGTTTAATTAGAAACATCAATTAACGAAGGGGATTTATGGCAATGGTAAAACAACGACAACTTGCAGTTGCAGCTTACTATTATGGCTTTTACTACTTTAGGTAGTGTCCGTGCACCTGGCACGGACGCAAACACGTTCGTGTCTAAGGTGGCTAAGCCCTTTTTGCTTGCCGGTTAGACATTGTCTAGCTGGCGGAAGTAAACCATATTTCCGATTGAATTCGCCAACTACTCGACTAGTTGGCGAATTTTTGTTTATGAAGGAGAATTTCTTATGACCCAAACGCTCAGTTCTAACATGCAACGACGCTTATCGATCAGCTTATACATTAACTACATCGTCCATGGGATCGGCTTGATCATCATCGCGCAAAACATGCAAGCTTTATCAGCTAGCTGGCATGCGCCAGTCGCCACAGTCAGCCTCGTGTTATCAGGGGTGGGGTTGGGCCGCTTCCCAGCCTATTTCTTATTCGGCTTCATTGCTGATCGTTATGGACGTAAAGTTTGTATCAATGTCGGAATGGTGTTGTACTTGGTATTCTTCGCTGGAATGATGCTGACACATAGTTTACCGATCGCCTACGCATTGGCAATGTGTGCCGGCGCGGCGAATTCCGCTTTTGATGCTGGGTCTTACACGACGTTTGCTGATCTTGGCGGCAAAGCCAAAGCTTCCAACGTGTTGATCAAAGCCGCGATGTCACTTGGGGAATTCATTTTACCAATTTTTGTCGCCTACAGTGAAGGCATCGGGGCATGGTACGGTTGGTCTTTTGCCATCGGTGCGGCCCTGCTTGTGATCAATTTGATTTTAGTGGCCCCGCTGAAGTTTCCAGCGATTCAACATCACACCGAAGCTGAAGTGGAAAAAGCGCAAGGGTTGTCAAAGACCAAGCGTTGGATCGCCACAATCGCTTTGGCCATGTACGGTTACACCTCAATGGGCTTGATGATTTGGTTCACGCAATGGATCAGCCTGTATGCCACCAAAGTGTTACACTTTTCTAATATGAATGCACATTTGCTATTATCGAGTTACTCGATCGGTAGCATTTCAGGGGTGTTAGTGATTTTCATGTTATTGCGCAAACAAGCCCCTGAAGGCATTGTGTTGTTGAGTTTGAATGCGTTGGGTTTGTTGAGCTTAGCCGCAGTTTGTTTGGTACATACCCCAATAGTCGGAATGGTAGCCGCATTCGTCTTTGGCCTTTCTGCCGCTGGTGGTGGCATGCAAGTCGGCTTGACCATGTTTTTGACTTTGTACCCAAATATCAAAGGGATGATCACTGGAATCTTCATGAATTTTGGGAGCTTGGCAACTTTCTCTGTGCCATTGATCACCGGCTGGCTTTCTGCGCACATCAATTTAGCGGCTGCTTTACGTGGTGATCTGGTGGTGGCTGCTTTGGGGTTAGGCTTAGTGATCGTCGCGCGGGTTTGTTTACATCAATCGAAACCATCAGTTCGGGAGGTCCCATCATGGCAATAACCACATCACAACAAGCGCAAGCCGGTTTGGCCCAAGCGCGGCAACATATCAATGAATTGGATCAACAAATTGCCGCCTTGCTGGCTGAGCGGTTTGAAACTGTCGATGAAATCGCGCGCCTCAAAAAAGCGGCGCAAGTGCCAGTAAAAAACCAAGCACGAGAAGCCCAAGTGTTGGATCAAGTGGCTGATGCGATCGGCTCAGACCAACTGGCACCACATGCGCGCAAGATTTTTGTCACGATCATGGCAGAATCGCGTGCTTATCAAAATCAAAAAATCAATGCCACAACTTCGGAGGAAAACTAATGGATTACATGACCGCAGGGGAATCACATGGCCCACAATTAACCGGGATTTTAACTGGCGTGCCAGCCGGGTTACATTTGGATATCGACGCGATCAACCAAGCTTTAGCTGCCCGGCAAGGCGGCTATGGTCGTGGTAGTCGGCAAAAAATCGAACACGATACCGTCCAAATCGTCGGTGGGGTGCGTCACAGCATCACGATGGGTGGCCCGATCGCCTTGGTGATTCAAAATCGTGATCATGGCCATTGGGGTGAAATCATGTCGCCAACTGCTGAAGAAACGCCTGAAAACACATTACGGCAAGTGACGCGTCCGCGCCCAGGCCATGCGGATCTGGTCGGCGGTCAAAAGTATGGCCATCACGATATGCGCAATGTGTTGGAACGCTCGAGCGCCCGTGAAACTGCAATGCGCGTGGCAGTCGGCGCGATTTGTAAACAACTGTTGCAAGCAGTTGGGATCACGATCGTTGGTTACGTCGATCAAGTTGGCTCAGTGAAAGGCCCGGTAGTTTCACCATTAAATGTCGCAGAAATTGAAGCGGCGATCACTCAAAATGACATGCGCATGCTCGATGACCAACAAGTCGATCGCATTCACTTGTTGATCGATGAAACGCGCCATGCTGGCAACACCTTAGGCGGCGTCGTCCGCGTCGTTGCAAACGGGGTGCCGGCAGGTTTAGGCAGCTATACCGCTTGGAATCAAAAGCTTGATGCCAAAATCGCGGCAGCCGTGGTTGGCGTCAATGCGATCAAAGGCGTTGAAATCGGCGATGGCTTTGAAGCGGCGCAAAACCTAGGTTCTGAAGTGATGGATCAAATTGATTGGCATGAAGGCCAAGGCTACTCACGTTTGTCCGATCACCTAGGTGGGTTTGAAGGCGGGATGACCAATGGGATGCCGATCGTGGTGCGCGGGGCTTTAAAGCCGATTCCAACCTTGTATCAACCCCTGCAATCTGTCGACATTCACACCCATGAAGTGTCAAAAGCTAATGTGGAACGCTCAGATACCACAGCGATCGTGCCAGCCTCGATCGTGGTTGAAAGTGCGGTTTCCTTTGAATTGGCAAAAGTGTTATGTGACACCTTTGATGATGCCAACTTGGCGCGGATGCAAAAACAAGTCGCAGACTACCGTTCAGAATTTGATGCGTTTTAGGAGAAATCATGGATAAACAATTACAAATCAACGCGCAACATGGCTTGCATGGGCAACTTTCAGTGCCAGGGGATAAAAGTATTTCGCATCGCGCCATTATGATCGGAAGTTTAGCCACTGGTGAAACGCATGTGCATCACTTCTTGACGTCGGCGGATTGTTTGGCCACCTTACAAGCCTTCAAAAATCTTGGCGTACAAATCGACCGTCAAGGTGATGAAGTTGTGGTGCATGGCGTGGGGATGCATGGGTTGAAACGACCTGAACATGCCTTACAAATGGCTAATTCTGGGACCACGACCCGGTTGATGATGGGCTTGTTAGCCGGGCAAGCATTTGAGTCGAGGTTGATCGGTGATGATTCATTATCCAAACGGCCGATGCGCCGAGTCGCGGATCCATTGGCTGAAATGGGCGCCAGCATTGAAACCACTGAAGGACATTTGCCAGCAGTGGTGCATGGCCAAACATTAAAAGCCGCAGATATCCAACTGAAAGTCGCTAGCGCCCAAGTGAAATCTGCGTTGATTTTTGCCGGACTGCAGGCACCAGGGCATACTGTGATCCATGAATTGTTGCCGACTCGTGATCATTCAGAAAATATGTTGAAAGCTTTTGGTGCAGATCTCACCGTCTCATCGGATAAAATGACCATCACTGTGGGCCAAACTGATCAACTCAACGCGCAAACAGTCCAAGTGCCTGGCGATATGTCCAGCGCCGCTTTTTTCATGGTGGCAGCGACGTTTCTGAAAGGCTCTGACATCACCTTAACCAATGTTGGCTTGAACCCTTCACGTCGCGGGCTATTAGATGTGTTAGTGCAAATGGGCGGCCACGTTGAGGTGAATGAAACTGTCAGCGCTGGTGAAGCTGTCGGTGACATTCGGGTTCAAAGTGCGGACTTGCATCCGATTGCCTTAACAGCTGAACAAATTCCAGCGATCATTGACGAATTACCTTTAGTGGCTTTGCTGGCAGCCAAGGCTGATGGCATCTCCACGATTCACGGTGCCGAAGAATTGCGCGTCAAAGAAACGGATCGCATTGCCTGCGTTGAACGAGAACTGGGAAAACTCGGCGCCAATGTCAAAGCCTTACCTGATGGTTTTGTGATCGACGGGCGCACGCCTTGGCAAGTCAACGATACCGTCCTTGATAGTCACGGGGACCATCGCATCGGCATGATGTTAGGCTTGGCCGCGTTGTTGGTCGATCAGCCACTAACTTTGCATCGCGCTGACGCTGTGGGCGTGTCATATCCTGAATTCTTTGATGATTTGAACACATTGTTGGAGGCGTGAGATGACCACAGTTTTTATTGAAGGATTAGGCTTGATCGGCTCCAGTTTAGCTCGCGCGATTCGCCAACGCCGTGGAGACGCGATTGTGATCGGTCATGATCAAAATGCTGAAAGCTTGAAATGGGCCAAGGTGCATCAAGTGATCGATGTGGCAGCAGAACAAGGATTAGAAGCCGCCGGTGAGGCTGATATCATTATTTTAGCGACGCCAGTGAGCGAAATTGTTAAGGAATTAAGCCAATTGTCAAGCTTGACTTTAAAACCTGGCGTGATCGTCACCGATACAGGCAGTACCAAGGCCACGGTGATGCAAGCGGCCCAACCGTTGATGGCACAAGGGGTGGCGTTTGTTGGTGGGCATCCCATGGCCGGCTCTGAACGCTCAGGCGTCCAAGCGGGCCGGGCGAGTTTGTTTGCTGAGGCGCATTACTTTTTGGTGAATGGCAATGCCAGTGAGGATCAGATTTTAGCATTGCGCAACGTTCTGTCTGCCGCTGGGGCTTATTTTGAGATCTTAAGTGCAAAACAACATGATCAAATGGTGGCCCAGATTTCACATGTCCCGCATGTGGTGGCATCGGCATTAGCCATCAGTGCTGCTCAAGGCTTGAAAGATCAGCCGCAAGCCTTGCAGTTTTCTGCTGGCGGCTTTCGGGATACCACGCGTATTGCCGCAGGGGATCCGACCATGTGGACGGCGATCATGCAAAGCAACACCAAAGCAATTTTGAAGGCACTGGATACAGATCTCGCCACCTTGCAACAAGCACGCGACTTGATCGCTGCAAACGATCGCAAGGGGATGCATGCTTGGTTTGAACACGCCCAACAAGTGCGACAGAGCATCGATCCACCCAAGGAGGTATAAGCGATGGCAGTAATTTTAGTGGGCTTTATGGGGGCGGGCAAAACCACCGTGGGGCGCGAGTTAGCGCGTAAAATGCAATGCACCCATCGAGATCTTGATGACTTGATCGTCGAAGCTGCGGGGCAATCGATTCCAGAAATCTTTGCTGCGCGGGGAGATGCCGGATTTCGCCAATTAGAACACGATACCTTGGTCAAAGCATTAGATGATATCGAAATTTTATCCACTGGTGGCGGGACCCCGATGCAACCGGCGAATTTTGACTTATTGAAAGCGAAAAAAACGCCAGTTGTATTGCTTGAAGCTAACGCGGACACGATTTTAAAGCGCATCGGCCGCGATGCTAACCGGCCATTGGTGCAAGAGCTTGGCACCGATGGGTTAGTGGCCTTACAGCAAAAGCGTGATCCCCGCTATCATGAATTAGCCGATTTGGTGATCACCACAGATCAGTTGTTGCCGGCTCAAATCGCAACTCAAATTATGACTTGGCTTGCGCAACATTAAAAAATCGCCATCCGATTGATTCGGGTGGCGATCATAGTTTAATGGTTAATTTTGACTGGGATCAAGGCACGACGGCGATTATGGCCAGCCGCCATTACAGTGGAGGCAGCGATCAAGCCAAGGGTGATCGTGATTACGGCAACATGTGCTAAAGTCGTCATATCAATTCCTTCTTTCATCGTATACTTGTTGGTTGACGATGATTATATTATGCCGAGCAATCAAGAATTTTTTGTGTCCAAGGCAGTAAGGTTTTTTAAAGCTATTGACGCTTCTTGAGAAAATCGTTAGGCTTTAAGTAAACACTCAAAGAGGCCCACTATGGCAGAATCGGATTTGAAATTATATGACCAAGCCCATTTATTTGATCATCTCACCACCAAACAGCGGCAGATATTGTCAGCTGCCATCGACGTTTTTGCTGAATATGGCTATGCCAATGCTTCCACTAAACTAGTTGCGCAAAAAGCTAAGGTGGCAGAGGGAAATATATTTGCCAAATTTAAAAACAAAGCTGGTTTGCTGGATGCGATTTTACAGCCAGTGATGACCCAAATCGTGCCGAAGATTTTTAGCCATTTCGTCACGACGAACGCAGCTGACGTCGATGATGATTTAGAAAACTTGATCCGGCCATTGGTTGAAGAACGGATCAGCTTTTTAATGGCGAATGCCAAGGTATTGAAGTTATTATTTAGCGAGCTCGCTTATAGCCAAGCGCGGCGTGATCAACTGGCCCAAGTCATTCCAGCAGCACAAGTCGCGCGGATGACGACAGTTTTTGCGACATTGAAACAGCGTGGCATTTTAGTCGATTGGCCGGATACTCAAATCTACCAAGTCCTGTGGTCGATGGTGGGCGGGGCTGCGGTCAACTATTTGTTTTTTCAGCAAAAGCCGGATTCCAAGCGCATTGTCGTTAGCATTCTCAAAGTCTTACGCCCATGAAAAAGCTCCCGTCACTGTGACGAGAGCTTTTTCATTAGGCGACGACATCGTCCTCATGCCAATGCAAATCATATTTAGTGTGATAAATTCGTTCAAAGGCAGCTTGGCGTTGTAAATCGTCTGCCGCCAACATTTTCAAACTGGCAGCGCGCGCGGATAGGGTTGGATCTGCGGTGAGGGTGTTGAGCACATGGACTGCGTATTGGCCATGCGCGTCCATGGTGACAAATAACGAAATCACCGGCACGTTAAGCTGGGCGGCAAAGTAATAAGCACCGCGTTGGCCAGGGCGAGGTTTGCGATAATTCAACCACAACGCTTGTTCTGGGTAAATCAAAACTAGCGCTTTTTGGAGGCGCGTTTTGAGTTGCGAGATAAATTCGCGCCCCATGTAATGGGTATCAGCAGCGATCGGCACGGTATCCGCATGGCGCATCAACCACCCTAAAGCGCCTGCCATCGCCAAATTGGTCAATTCACTGACGATGAACAAACGCCGATTTCCAAGGGCTTTGCGCACAGCGAGGTTTTCCAGCGGGGCAAAATGATTGCTAACGACAATGGCGCGATGGTCAGCCGGCAAGTTTTCCAGGCCGTAAACTTTGACATGACGCATTTTGATCAGACAAGCCAGATGCATCACGATGCGGGCTAACCAGGTATTGAACTGTCCCCAAAAGCTGAGTTGTTGCCATTGCGCCAGAACTTGATGGGCTTGAGTTGCAGAAAGTTCAGGATCGCCAATCATGACTTTGCGATGCCAGGCGTGGTCGCGTACGGCTTGGTGAATATTTTCAAAGACTGTGTTCATAACGCAACCGCCACGCCAGCATCGCGAACATTGGCAAACGTGGTATCAAGCTTGGCGATGCGTTCAGCTGAAGCGACCAGATCCTGCATGTGTACTTGATCTTCATCTTGGTGATCATAGTGCGTGAGTTGCTCATGCAAAGCGGCGCCAAACGGAGTCAAATCAGCGTAGTACCAAAACGCATCTTGATAGGACACATTTGCATAATGCCAAGGTTTGGCAAATAAATTAAAGTGCACGATTTGGGCAAGGCCAGCATCGCCTTGCCGATTCCAAGACCCGTTCAACCACAAAACGCGCTGTTGGACGATGGCATTGAGGTAATCTTGATCTGGCGCCAAACTTTGGAAATGATAAGTGTGGAGCAACGACAAGAAGTGCCCAGTGAAATCGACTGCACGCATCGCTTTTAAGTTCATGACCAACACGCCAGAATTTAAATAATGTTCAGCTGGCACGCCAATGGCCACGCGGGCGTATCGATTCGTGATCGGGTCGTTGGCGATGAAGGGATCGCTCACGGCGCCGACTAACTGTTGGACCAGATGATGGTCAAATAATTTGGCGACGTCTTCAAGCACTAACGTATCCGCATCCAAGTAAACCGCCTTGTTGAGTTCCGGGAAAAGTTGCGGGATGAACAAGCGTAAATAAATAGTGAAGGTGAAATAATCACAGCGCAGTTTATTGCCTTGGTCGTCGATTTGCGCCAAAGTGTTGGCATCGATCGTCACAAATTCTAAGTGCACCAGGGGACTGGTGATCATATCAGCCAGCGTATTGCGGGTGTCTTGGCTGAGATTTTGGGCTAAAACGATCACGCGATACCCACGAGGGTCATGGGCATGAGCTTGCAGCGATTGTAAACTAACTGCAAATGGGGCAGCGTAGTGGTCATCAATGGAGTAACATACGGGAATCATCAAATCATCCTTTCATCATTGGCGCCAAGCGGGAATAGGTATTCAGCAAGTCATCATAATCATGCAAATGCAGTTGATCGTGCATCGCTTGCACTTGCCAAGGCTTGACGGTTAAGGTGTGGATCCAAGGAAATAGCCGAAAGCTCGTGGTAAAATGCTGAAACACGGTGTTGGCATGGCGTTTGCGCTGTTCATTGAAGCGTCTTGGGGCGATCACTTTCACCACGGCGAGTTTGTTTAATGCCGATTGATCTGGCATAAACATTTTTTGCGTGGCACAACGCTTGCGACATTGTTCAAACAACCCAGTCAACCGGATCTGTTTGAGGTTCAATAGCAACATGCCAGAATTGAGATAATCAAATGTCGCCATTTCATGATGAAAGAACCACTTGCCATAATGATCGAGCACCCCGACAAATTCTACCCCTGCCAGATCTTGATGATAAAATTGGCCAAACCGCCGTCGCGCGATTACATCGGTATCGAGATATAAAAGACGATCAGGCAGTTGCGGGATCAAATCCGCATACAAGCGCAACATGCAATAAGGGGTAAAAATCGTCTCCATATTGGCAGTGGGCGGATCGGCTTCAAACACTGTTGTGGCATCGATGCGAGTCACTTGATGTCGAGCGTCGACTAATTGTGCTTGCGTTTGCAGAAAATCAGCGGTTGCTTGGCTGACAGGCGCAAAGCCTTTGATGCGCGCGGTCAAAATATAAAGATGCAATGGTTCATGGGTGTGTTTGAGTAGGGATAACATCGAGATCAACAACCCGTCTTGCATCCGGGCGTCGCCACAATATAAGACATTAATCATGTTCGTCCTCCAAAGTGTATTGCACCACAGTTTCAGTCGACAGTTGGCTGCGAGTGTGCAGTTGTGTTTGTGCGTGATGATAAAGCGCTTGTTGTTGCTGTTTAACGGATAAGGTTTTATCTACGGGCATTGGCCCATCGATGTAAAGCGTTTCTTGAACGCGATGGGGCCAACTGCCTGCTTGATAAGTCGTGGTCATGGTAAACACTGGCGCATCCAGACGTGCTGGATAATGAAAACTTGTCGCATCAAAAGGTCGAATGCCAGTGTAAAAAGGCCAAACATGCGCTTCTGGGTACACCACGATCAGGTGACCCAAGGTATGGGCACGCTTAATAGCCGCGAGAAATTGCGGATACTGTTTGCGGGTACTAGGCAATAAGATCGCGCGTCCTGCAGGCAAGAACTTGCCGATTACCGGCAAACCTAAATTTGCCGGACCGGCGATGATCGACACGGGAAAAGGTAGCGTTCGCGGGACAAACACATCGCCGACTGGTTGGGTGTGATTGGCATAAATGAAAGCACCGGGGATGAGTTTTTCAGCGCCGATCACGGTGATGGGATGCGTTCGGCGATACAAATGCGCAAAGCCTGTGGCCAGCGGATTGACCAATGCTTGGGTCAGACGATGAGATTGCCAATTAAAATTCGCCGGTAATTGGGCATTTTGATGCGGGCTTTGCACCACATCGGCTTGAAAGTTGGTGTATGTATAGTGTTGTTGCACTTTGATCACCCCGCGCCCTTAAGTAAGTAGTGGCTGTTCAACTAGGCCACCATATTCTTGGTGCTGGTAGTAAATTTGTACCGGAAACGATAGGTTTGCCCTTCGTTCGTAGTTGAAATCAAAATTGGTATAGCAAACACCCGCAAGAACGTCAGGGCATTGCTTAATACCATTGCCTGATCAATCTTGACGGCTAATGACTCAGCTGTTCGGGTATTGACTAAGTCCAAGCCTACTGACCCTTTGAGAAAGGCAAATCGGCGTTCAATGGCACCGCGTCGATTTTCCGCATCCGTATCCTGACGGCGTTTCTTGGCATCAACGTGTTTTGGCTTTGCGCCCAGTTTAGGTCCACAGAGAGTGATGCCTAGATCCTTACACAACTTGCGATTGTCGCGGTTACGGTAAAGTGTGTCGGCCAGTACCTCATCTGGGTAATGGCC
>NZ_AZEU01000157.1 GCF_001435035.1 Lacticaseibacillus manihotivorans DSM 13343 = JCM 12514 | reverse complement strand
CATAAGTTTATCATAACTATCAGTTTGTTGTCAAGAAAAAGTTTTAAAAACTTTTTGGTGAAGCGCTTCATAACGCCTCGCGACAACTTTTATATCATACCAACATTTTCAAAAAGTGTCAACAACTTTTTTGCTGACCTTTTGAAAACGCCGGTGTTATCAAAAAGACAACTTTGATATCATACCAAGCCTACACAAACCCGTCAAGGCTTTTTCCAAATAAATTTGCCAACAAAACAGACTAACCTTAGTGGTGAAGATTGATTCGACGGAATCTTTCTTCGCC
>NZ_AZEU01000017.1 GCF_001435035.1 Lacticaseibacillus manihotivorans DSM 13343 = JCM 12514 | reverse complement strand
TCAAGGCGCTTGAAAAACCGTGAAAGTGAGGGCTGTGAGACTAGCCGAGAGCTACCCAAGGTGGCCGCCAGTACGGGATCACGTTGCCAGTCATTGGCACTACTGTCATGTAAATACCCGGCAACGTCGAGCAACAATTTTTCCAAGAAGATGTCGATCATCGAGGCCTTCCAGAATCGTCGTTGGTCTGGTAACTTGAGGCACTGATTGGCAAGTTGCCTAAAGTTGATACGATGAAGAAACTCTTGGAACAAAACGAGCCCGGCGTCATTTGAAAGTTGACCGCCGTCGGCGGTCACAGTCACATTGGTATTGCATTGCAGGGATAAGCTGGTTAAAGTTGAGATGGTGTGAAGCCTCGCTTTCGTGATGGTTTTC
>NZ_AZEU01000156.1 GCF_001435035.1 Lacticaseibacillus manihotivorans DSM 13343 = JCM 12514 | reverse complement strand
CTATGAGTCCTTTTTCTTGCACTTATCATCTTGCACTTAAATTGTAAATCAAAGGTGAAAAAAAACGTCGTTCAAGGTAGTGAACCTTGAGCGGACGTCTTCTCAGTCGATATTATCGCCGTCGTGAGTGCTTGCCCTGACGACATTTGGCGTGTCGGCCGATGGACTGCTGGTACATTAATTGTATAAAACGACACAGTGCAGTGATGCCCGTCACCAGAAGCGTCGCCGCAGCGGAAGCCACGACCAAAGTGAAGAGTAAGTCCAAACCTTTCACCGTCAGGAGATGGCGTCTCACCCGGGGGCGTTCAGAGCTCCCAGCTATCGTAGTATATCATGACACCCAAGTGAAGCCTATATTATCTGTGTAAATTATAATCAACATAAAATAGGCGATTTTCAATGACAGATACCACGGATTCCTTCTTTTTGCATAGCAGAAGTTTATTCACATTTTCCCCAAGTTTTCACCTTGAATTGCCACTTATTTATGCAAGAGTTTTCGCTAAGCTGAAGATATTGTTGAATAAGGGAGCGATTGTTATGAATTTTGTCAAACGCGCCTGGTTGAATTTGCGCTTTAAAAAAGGCCGCACCGCACTGCTGATTCTTGTGACTAGTGCCATTATGTTATTTGTGCTGGCGGGCCTTTTGATCAAAAGTGCCGCAACCACGGCGACGCAAAAAGCCAAAGACTCAGTTGGCGCCACCTTGACGTTAAGTGCCAATCGAGAAGCCGCCTTTAAGAAAATGCGGTCAACAACCAGCACAACATCTGGTAAGCCGACGATGCCAAAACTCACCACCAGTCCGGTGAAATTGAGCACTGCTAAGCAAATTGCCTCGTTATCTGGGGTTTCCAGCTACTCGGCAACGGTATCGACATCAGCTAACGCTAAAGGGTTTGATGCGATCGAAACGTCAAGCTCATCATCCTCAGGCTTTGGTGGGAAAATGCCAGGTGGCACGAGTGCATCCAGTGGCGACATTACCGTTTCTGGAGTCACTAGCACCGCGTCGAACGCAAACTTCTCTGATGGCACCTATACCATTACCTCAGGCCGGGGGCTGAAAGCCAGTGACGCTGATACCAAAAATGTCGTCATCGAAACTAACTTAGCCAAATCCAACTCGTTGAAAGTAGGGAGTACCATTAAGTTGAAGTCGACCACTGGTAGCAAGTCAATCTACACTTTAAAAGTTGTCGGCATTTACAAAGCCAAGTCTAGTGCCACCGCTTCGATGGGCCCAGGTCAATCAGATCCGGCCAACACGGTGTTCACTGGGACCGCTTTTGCCAACACCTTGAAAGGGAGCAAGTACGCTGGCACCGCAGATTCTGTGACCTTCAATGTTTCCACACCGTCTAAAGTCTCGAGTGTCAAAGCCCAAGCCAAGAAGCTGATCAACACTTCCAAGTATTCGATCAACTCTGATGATGCCTCTTATCAAATTGTCAAGTCCTCGATGAAATCCGTCACCGGTTTTGCCAACAAAATCGTCTGGCTGGTGGTGATCGCCGGCACGATTATTTTAGCCTTGATCGTGATCTTGATGATCCGCGAACGCCGTTATGAAATTGGTGTGTTGTTATCTTTAGGTGAAAGCCGCATGAAGATCATCGCCCAATTCTTCGTTGAATTGCTGGTGGTCTTGGTGATCGGCGTTGGCGTCGCTGGTGTTGGTGGGAAGTTTGTCGGCGATAAACTTGCGCAACAAATCGTCTCCACGCAAACCACCACGACTAGCACCACGAGTCAAATGAGCGGCACGCCTGGCGGCTCTGGCAATGCCCAAGGTGGCGCGCCAAGTGGTCAAATGGGCAATCGTGCCAATGCGATGGCTACACAAAAACAAAAGGAAACCAAGCTGTCCACGCAAGTCACACCACAAGCCATCTTGTTATTGATTGCGGTTGGGCTCGTGATCATTTTCATCGCCATTTTGGTCGGGGCAGGCGGGATCTTACGCTTGCAGCCAAAGAAAGTCTTGATCGGATAGGAGGACTGTCATGTTAACCACAGAAAAATTAACGTATTGGTACACCAGTGCCGATCAATCATTGTTCAAAGATGTCGATTTAGAGTTCAGCGCTGGCCACTCTTATGCGATCGTCGGCCGATCTGGCTCTGGGAAAACCACCATGGTATCCTTGCTGGCCGGCCTCGACAAACCGCGCGGGGGCAAAATCAAGTTCAACGGTGCCGATATTGCAGGCATTGGCTTATCCAATTACCGTAAAAATGATGTCGCCATCGTTTTTCAAGCGTATAACTTGTTCACCTACATGTCGGCTTTAGAGAATCTGATGTCGGCGATGGCCATCACAGGTTCCAAGCATAAAGGCGACAAGGCCTTCGCCAAGCAAATGCTCGCCAAGCTCGGGTTATCTGAAGAACAAATGACCAAAAATGTGCAAAAGCTTTCTGGTGGTCAACAACAACGCGTCGCCATTGCCCGTACCATGGTGTGTGATGCACCACTGGTGGTTGCCGATGAGCCGACTGGGAATTTGGATGAAGAAAACACCGATGCCGTGATCAACTTGTTCCAAGAAATTGCACGCGATCTTGGCAAATGTGTCATCATCGTCACCCATGAACCAGATGTGGCCAATCGCTGTGATGCGGTGATCCGCTTGGCCCACAAGCAGTTCACTTGGGAGAAAACCATTTCCGAAAACTAAACCATAAAAAGAAGCAATCACTGATCAGCCCAAACCCTCGGGTGTGATCAGTGATTGCTTTTTTGACTATCGCGATTGACAAACGCGCATCGTCTGCCATTTAGTTCATGATCAAATTATTTGGTGATGACTTGCCAACTGCTTGGTACCTTTAAGGTGATGTGCTTGGCGATCAGTTTGCCATCAAGGCCAGAGCCAGCGTACATCACTTCAGCAAACTTGGAATTGAATTTCAAGCGGGTGGTGCGCGTCACCAAACTGGCATCTGCGGCACCGCGTTGCAATTGTGTGGAAGTGGTTAAACTCGGGGCGGCTTTTTGTTGACCAGCTGCAGTGGCAAAGCCGTAAGCTGACATTTTTCCGTTAGTGCCAAGCTCATGCTTGACGACAGTTTTACCCACTAAAGCAGTCGTTGTGGTGCTGGTGGTTTCATGCATTCCAAAGTGCCAGGCATCATTGGCGGCAATGGCACAAACGGAAATCACGATCACGAGCCCTGTGGCCCAACTGCCGATCGTCCGCGGGCGACCATGTGTATCCAACACTCGATGATAGAAAAAGCCCAAAGCGGCTAACACGAATAAAATTAAAATCATGCGTGCGCACCTCCTTGGTCGATGGGATCATTTTCCAAGCGTAACGACAAGAGAAAACCACAGACACAAAGGATCAAGGAAACGACGAAGGCGGCGCGATAACCAGCCACTGTAGCTGCTTGCATCTGACGCGCAAACAACACTGGGGATGCGGCTTTTAAGGCAGCCGCTGGCGTATGTCCTGCAGTGACAGACGCTAACACAGAAACCATGATCGCCGTCCCAATGGAAGCCGCGATTTGGCGAATCGTGTTATTCACCGCAGTACCATGCGCGATCAAGTCAGCAGGCAAGGCGTTCATCCCGGCAGTGGTGACAGGCATGGTGACCATGGTGATCCCAAACATCCGCACCGTGTATAACACCGTCACGAACAAAATCGGTGAATCGGCCGTCAAGGTGATCAAGGGCATCGTGCCACATAAAAGCAGGAATAAGCCAGTGGTGGCCAAGCACTTAGCTCCAATCCGGTCAAAAATGCGCCCAGTGATCGGACTCATGATCCCCATCATAATGGCACCTGGCAACAAGATCAGCCCAGACTGGAAAGCCGATTGGCCGCGAATGGTTTGAATGTACATCGGCAAAACCATTTCCACGCCAACCATCGACATGAAGGCCACGGCAGTTAAAATCACTGACAGCGTGAAGGTCTTAGACGTGAAGACTCGCAATTCCAAAAGCGGTTTGTCCATATGCAATTGGCGATGGGCAAAAGCGGCAACTACCAAGACCCCGACTAACAAGAAGCCGATGACCACTGGACTGCTCCAGCCTTTGGTGCCGACTGCAGAAAAGCCATACAGCAGGGAACCAAAGCCAATCGTGGATTCCACAACGGATATGCTATCGATTTTCGGATTGGAGGTTTCCAGCACTTTATGCATCGAATAGCTGGCTAAAATAATCACGATTGCCACGATCGGCAACAGCATCGTAAACAATGCGCGCCATGAGTGGTTCAACAACACATAACCAGAAAGCGTTGGCCCGATCGCAGGCGCTAAGCCAATGACGATCCCAGCTAAACCCATGGCAGAACCGCGTTTAGCTGGCGGGAAAATCGAGTACATCACATTTTGAAACGTTGGCGCACTCATGCCGACGCCGATGGCTTGAATCAAGCGGCCTGCGAGCAATGCTGGGAAGCTCCAAGCAAAACGTGAAAGCAATGTCCCGACAAAGAAAATACTCATCGCCGTGAGGTATAAATGCTTCACATTGAATTTATTTAATAGCCAAGCTGAAACTGGGATCATGATCCCCATCACCAACATGAAACCCGTGGTCAGCCATTGCACGGAGCTAGCTGAAATATGAAAACTGGTCATTAAGGTAGGGAAGGCCGTGGTTAAAATGGTTTGGGTGATAAATGTGGTAAAAGTCCCGATCAACAAGGTCGCCACCAGCAAACCGCGGTGATACGGCTTGCCATTGACGTCTAAAGGTTTATCCAAGAAATTGTCGCTTCCTTTCTTATAATTAATCCATTAATAATGTTAGCACTAATTTTTCTGAAAATCTTATGAAAGTTTTTGAAACTGAACATGTCGTCTTAGCTGTATCAATTCTGTGATTTTCATAACTTTTTAGCCAGACAGTCGGGGGCAAAAAAAGACCTCCAATATGGAGATCTCCTTGCACGTCAATGTTATTGATCTTCTTCGTCATCTTCATCGACAGGGGGCAATTCTGGCCCGACAGTGACGTCAAACCAGTTGGCAAAGCCTCGAGCAAAGTCGGTGACGGTGAAGGTGTAGCGATCGATTTTGATTTCATCATGAAGCTTGATGTTGGGATGTTCTTCCGTTAAATACCCGGCGATGGTGACGATGTCAGATTCTTGGAAGGCTTTAAGCTTGGTGTGGAAGAACCGCTCAAAGTCATACAACGTGGTTTTCCCAGAAACTTTGAAGACGTCATCTTTATCGGTTTTGATGATATATTCATCGGAAACATCATCGATTTCGTCTTTGACCGTCCCAAACAATTCTTCGTAGATATCTTTATCCGTGACGATTCCACTGGTCCCACCGTATTCGTCCACCACGACGACGATTGGTGTTTGTTTGCGGATCATTTGTTGCAAAATGTTGTGGATCGGCATGCCTTCAGGAACGGTGACGATCGTACGCAAGATCTTGGAGACGCGCACAGAATCGTCCACTCGAGCTTGGCGCACCAAGTCGTAAATGTAGACATAGCCTAAGATCTTATCTTTATCACCGTCTGCAACCACTGGGAAACGGGAATAGCCTTCCGTTAAGTAATCGCGAATGACTTCTTTGACCGTCGTGTCGATGTCGATGACCACTAAGCTGGTACGATCGACCATCACGTCACGGGCTTCTTTATCGTTGAGGTCAAAGGCACGTTGCATGTAAGTGACATCATTTTGGTCCATTTCACCAGAACCAACGGCGGCTTTGGACAAGTTCAAGATTTCGGCTTGAGTGAAGACTTCATTGCCTTCATCGGCTGGTTTCATCCCGATCAAGCGCACAATGCCAGTGGCGCTTGAGTTCAACAACCAAACAAAAGGATAGAAGATAATATGGAAGTAATGCAGTGGGGTGACCACAAACATTAAGGATTTAATTGGTAAATCGATCGCCACGTTTTTCGGCACGATTTCCGTCAACACCACTTCTAAGTAAGTCAAGATCAACACGCCAAAAACGGCGCCGACGATGTGCAAACTGCCATTAGGTAATTGAAGTGGTGTAAGTTTCAACAGGTCTAAAAGTAAGAATTCAACGGTTTCTTCCCCGATCCACCCTAAAATGATCCCGGCGACGGAAACACCAACTTGGGTGGTGGAAAGATACTCGTTTAAGTTGTGGACCATCTTAAGCGCGCGTTTCAACTTTTTACGGCTGCCTTCACCGGCATCTAAAAGTTCCTCTAGCGCGCTTGGGCGACTTTGCACCAGCGCGAACTCACTTGCCACAAAAAAGGCGGCAAATAAGAAGGTGACGACCATCACCAGTAGGTTAGAGGCGACTTGGCCACTGTCCATTCAAACATTCCCCATTTCTTATTGTAAACTAGGTCCATTCTAGCATTGAAACCCATATTATAACAGCAGTTTACAGAAACTTCACACGCGGCTTGTGGTATGCTGGAGAAAACAGTCGTTAAGGAGTTTAGGTGATGAATCAAATTCAGATGTTTCGCCAAACGATGGCCGCCTTTAAAGCCGACCCAGAATGGCCGACTAGCCACTTAATTACAGAGTCGCTACCAGAAACCCCAGCACTTGGAGACAAAAAGGCGCCTTGGCGGGCGATCAATGACGATGTGTTTGCGGTGATGTCTGCTTATAATCAAAATGCTGGCGTGATGAATTTTGCCAGCCCGACGAATCCTGGTGGTGGCGTTGAGTATGGGGCTAAAGCCCAAGAAGAAAGTATTGCCAGAGGCACGTATTTGGTCCCAGCATTGCGGCAATTTGAATCCAGTTATTACGCGCCAAACCGTGCGGATGCTAATGGTGGGTTGAATACGCCGAATATGATTTATTCCAAGCGTGTCCGCCGGCTTTTTGACTATGATGGTCAGCGTTTGGTTGGGGCTTATGTGGATGTGGCCACAGTCGCGGCGCCAAATTTGCGGCGTTATCCCAATTTAGATGAAGATTTGGCGCTAAAAGATATCGCGCAAAAAGTGTTACAAACTTTGCGCGCCTTTAAAGCCAATGGCGTGCGCGTGCCGATCCTCGGGGCTTTTGGGTGTGGCGTGTTTGGCAATTCGCCATATGCCGTCGGGAAAATCTTTGGCGAAACCTTGCGGCGCAGTGAATTTGATGGTGCTTGGGAAATCGTGGTGTTTGCGTTATTTGATCCTAACGGCGACACCTATAGCCAATTTGTTAAAGGGTTAAAAAATCAGGAGTAGTGAAGAAATGGAAATTTTGGTATTACAACACGAAGACAATGAAGATCCCGGTTTGATCTTTGATTGGGCTGCTGCTCATGATATCGACTTAAAAGTGATGCGTCCAGATCTTGGCGACAACTTGACGCCGATCAACGCCAATGATCTCGATGGCGTGATTTTACTCGGCGGTCCGCAAAATGTGGATGACGATCATACTTGGTTAGCTGCAGAACGCATTTTGATTCGCAGCATGGATAAAATCGGCCGGCCAGTATTTGGCATTTGTTTAGGTGCGCAACAAATCGTCCGTGCTTTTGGGACACCGGTATTGCCAATGCCATTGCCAGAACTTGGCCGCGGCACCGTCGCACGTCCGGATGGCAGTGAATTGGCGGTATTTCAGTGGCATATGATGGGGATGGGCCAATTGCCGGGTGCTGAGATTCGCTACACCAATCAAGCCGTTACTAACCAAGGCTTTAGTTATCATCATCGCATCATGGGCGTCCAATTCCACTTGGAATTTACCCCCAAACAACAAGCAGCGATGATCGCGCATAGCGAATTTGCTGATTTGCCAGCATTGAATGAAATGGAACAAATTCAAGCTGTGACCGAATTGAACGGCTTGTTAGACGAAGTATTTCTATAAAACAAAGCGCCTCTGACGAGTTGAAGTCGTCAGGGGCGCCTTTTTAATGTTGGTCAATCCACAAACAGAAATTCAAACCGGTTGTGCTTGGTATCCAAGTTAATGGCGACATGCCGGTTGAGGTCTTCCACCACATTGCGGGCAAAAGTCATTTTCCCGCGTTTTACAATCAAGTTAGCCACTATCGTTAGCACTCAGACAAAATAA
>NZ_AZEU01000155.1 GCF_001435035.1 Lacticaseibacillus manihotivorans DSM 13343 = JCM 12514 | reverse complement strand
TCCCGTGTGAATCGTGGGATTTCGCTGCTTTTTTGAAATTCTATGAATAATCCAGGTTCTTGTTAGTTTCTTTGAATCCTGCTATGCTTGTCACACTAAGTTGTAATCGGTCCCATCAGGAGGCACCATGGCAGACATTATCACTGGCACACATTTGACCATCGGCTATGACCAGCGCATCATTTTGCGTGATCAAGCCTTGCATATTCCAGCAGGCCTTATCACCGGATTGATCGGCCCTAACGGTAGCGGTAAGTCCACCTTGCTCAAGGCCATCGCCCAAATCAATCCACTGAAAGCTGGCGACTTACAAGTGCTCGGCCAGCCTTTGTCTGCCTATTCAAGCAAGCAACTCGCCACCAAACTGGCTTATTTGGCGCAAAGTCCGCAAGTACCAGGGGATCTCACGGTGGCCACTTTGGTGAAACTTGGTCGCTACGCCTATCATTCCGGGATGTTTGGCGCTGATCCTGATGAAAAGGCGCAGGTGCAAGCGGCGATGATCCAAGCTAAAGTCGCCGACCTTGCCGATCGCCCATTGAACAGCTTATCTGGTGGGCAAAAGCAGCGCGCGATGATCGCGATGACTTTGGCGCAAAATGCTCAGATCTTGTTGTTGGATGAGCCGGCCACATATCTGGATCTCACTCATCAACTCTCCGTGTTGAATCTGATGCAATGCCTCAATCAGGATATGGGCAAAACCGTCGTCGTGGTATTACATGACTTAAATCAAGCGGCACGCTATTGTGATCATTTGATCTGCGTGCATGATGGTCAACTAGTGGCCACAGGCACCCCTAAGCAAGTGTTAACGGATACGTTGTTAGCTGATGTGTTTGGCGTCAGCGCCGAGTTAGTCACCCCGAGTGGCTGTGATTATCCGCAACTATTGAACACGCAAACTTTGGAGGACGCCTGATGAAACGAAGTGGTTTGTGGCGTTTAAATGTTGTGTTGCTTCTATTGTTAGGTCTGCTGGCAATGCTTTCGACTGCCGCCGGGGTGAAATGGTATGGGCCACTCAGTTGGTTTTCCGCGTCTCACCTCACCCAACAGATCCTATTGACCATTCGGCTGCCGCGCACCTTAGCCGCCATCCTAGTTGGTGGAATGCTCGCGTTATCCGGTCAACTGATGCAAAACGTCTCACACAACCCGATCGCTGATCCGTCGATTTTAGGCGTGAATGCTGGTGCGATGTTGGCGTTGATGATCGGCGGCTTGATGGGACTTAATCTCAACATTTTCAATTCCTTGTGGTTGAGCATCCTTGGCGCAGGCTTAGCTTTCGTCGTTGTTTTAGGGTTAGCGATGCGCCGGCGCGGATTAGATGTGCTCCGGTTTATCTTAGGTGGGACTGTGGTGTCGAGTTTGATCACGTGCATCGCTTATGCCATTGGGATCTTGACCAATCAAACCGCGCAGTATCGCAACTTGTTAGTTGGCGGGTTTGCGAATGTCACCATGCCACAAGTCCATGCGTTGCTCGTCGTGATGGTGATTTTAGTGATCGGCGTTGCCTGTTTTCATAAAGAGTTGTCGCTGTTGATTTTAGACGACAGCACTGCCCGTGGGTTAGGCGTGCGGCCTGCACGTACCCGCTTACTGGCGAGTGTATTAGTCGTTTTAAGTGCGGCAATGGCAGTCGCAGTTGGCGGCAATATCGGCTTTGTCGGCTTAGGCGTGCCCCAGCTCGTGAGCTTCTGGCATCCGGACCGATTGGAACGCAACGTTTTACCAACGATGTTACTCGGCGCCAGCTTTATGTTAACCGTCGATATCCTTGCCAAAACGCTCAACCGCCCGAATGAATTGCCACTTTCTGCATTAAGTGCGATTTGTGGCGGGATCTTTTTGATGGTGATGTTGAATCACAAAAAGGTGGTGGTGGCATGAAGACCTTCACGCGCTACCTGATTGTAATCGCGCTGGCGCTATTGGCCACCTTCGCTTGTTTAATGTTTGGTGACATTCACTTATCGCTCAGCCAAGTGCTCAACGCATTATTCGGCCTTGGGGATCACGTTTCGACTTTAGTGATTTGGCAAATGCGCCTGCCTTATGTGTTTGCGGCATTGATCTGCGGCAGTGCCTTGGCAGTCAGCGGGTTGTTGTTGCAACAACTCACGCAAAATCCATTAGTCGATTCTTCAATTTTAGGCGTGAACGCCGGAGCCAGCTTAGGCGCGGTATTATTGATCGCGTTAAGTGCGCGCTATAAAGCTTTATCCGTCCAAACTTGGTTACCCTTGGCGGCGATCCTTGGCGCAGGTTGTGCCTTAGTGTTGGTCCAACAAACCAACGCCCAACACGACCGCTTGCGCTTGTTATTGCGCGGGGTTGCGTTGACAGCCTTGCTCAATGGCGTGATTTTAATGTTACAGCTCAATATGAATTCGTTTGATTTTGAACGCGTGTTGACCTGGTTGACTGGAAGCTTTTGGAATGTGGATGGTAAGTTTCTGGCAGGCTATGGATTAGCGGCAGTGGTGTTGTTGCTTTTGGTTTGGTGGTTCCGCGCTGATTTTAACATGTTGAACCTTGGTGATGACATGGCCCAAGCTGCTGGCGTGAATATTAATCGCACCAAACGACTATTAATGAGCTTGGCAATTGCGTTAGCCGCAGTTGCAGTCGCAGTCGGTGGGGCAATTGCCTTGATCGGGTTGATGAGTCCCAACATTGCCAAGCGGTTAGTCGGCAGCCAATTCACCACCCGCTTTGCGATGTCGATACTGGTTGGCTGCACCTTGATGCTTGCCAGCAATACTGTGGCCAATAATTTATTTTTACCCGCGACCTTACCCGTCGGCTTAGTCGTGGCGGTGATCACCATGCCATACTTTTTAATGTTACTGTTTCAAAAATCGGAGGTTTGACTATCATGAAGAAACGCAGCTTTCTCATCGCTTTACTCAGCTTATTCGTGCTCGCCGGTTGTGCCAAAACGCAGACGACAAGTTCACAATCCATGCGCACCGTCACCACCACCGCTGGCAAAACCAAGATCCCGGCCCATCCCAAGCGCGTGGTATCGACGGTTTACACCGATCAATTGATCAGCTTAGGCGTCAACGTGGTCGGCTCCACACAAATGGACCTCGCCAATCCCTGGTTGTCCAAAACGCAAACCAAAGGCATCAAAAACTTGGGCAATACGATGAATCAAGAAGCGATCCTCAAACTGAACCCAGATCTCATCGTGACATCTAATGAAGCCGACGTCAAAAAACTCAAGTCGATCGCACCGGTGCTGTACATTCCTTATGGCTCCACTGGCGACGTTTATCAATCCTTGACCAAATTCGGGCAATTGTTCAACCGTCAAGCTCAAGCGAAAAAAGTCACCACCGATTTAAAGCAAACCGCCAAAACGGCGACGACGAATTTGAAAGCCAACGGCATCGACCCGGCCAACACCACCGTTTCCTTCTTTGACATCCAAGCCAACAAGTTATACGTCGACGGTTCGACATGGGGGCGCGGCAGCTCAGCGATTGTGACTGCCATGGGCTTTCAACTTACTAAAGCCGCGCAAAAAGTGGAATCAGGCACTGGCTACAAGCAGATTTCAACTGAAGCCTCTCCGACTTACGCTGGGGATTGGCTATTTTTCTCCAACACCTCCGGCTCCAAACAATCGATCAGCGATTTGAACGCCAATGCGGTATGGCAATCCTTGCCTGCTGTGAAAGCCAAGCATGTCATCGAATTGCCATTTGACAAAATGTATTACTATGATCCGATCGCAGTGAAAGGCCAAATCAAGTTAGTCACTGAGACGATGCTGTCACAAAAATAATTGTTTGTGGGCAAGTGCGGGTGAACATGTTACACTGAAGTTAACTTATGACGAAGGGAGCGAGCCATCATGCGTTTGAAAAAGTTCGCTACAATTTAATTCACTCACACGCAGGCTCGCACCAACCTTAAACGGTAGCCCGCGCTACCGTTTTTGTGTGTTTGCGGGCATTAAGGAGTCAATGTGCAAGAAAACATTTTACAACCGGAAAAAGTATTAGTTACCGGGATCTCTCGCGGCCGCGAAGATTTTGACTATACCATGACCGAATTGGTCGAACTCGCCAAAGCCAACAATTATGACGTGGTCGGCGAATTACGTCAAAACCTCGACCGCTCCACTGCCGCCTTTTACTTCGGTAGTGGGAAAGTTGAAGAAATTCGCGAATTAGCCGATGCTTACGACGCCACCACGGTATTGGTCAACGACGAACTTTCGCCTTCGCAATTGCGGAATTTGGAGCGCGAAACCAAGCACCACATCGTCGATCGCACCCAGTTGATCTTAGAAATCTTCGCCAACCGCGCCCAATCCAAAACTGCTAAAATGCAAGTCGAAATTGCCCAACTGCAATACGCCTTGCCACGCCTGCACCCTAGTGCCAACAAGCTGGATCAGCAAGGTGGCGGTGGGGTCGCCAACCGCGGGGCTGGTGAAACCAAGCTGGAAATGGACAAGCGAGTTTTGAACAAACGCATCGCGCGCTTGCGTCGGGAACTCAAAGACGCTGACGTAGGCGAAGAAGTCCGCCGCGCCAAGCGCACCGACAAAGAATTGCCAACGGTTGCCTTAGTCGGTTATACCAACGCCGGCAAGTCCACCACCATGAACGGCCTGCTGGAAAAGTTCGCTGATCATCCTGAAACCAAGCAAGTGTTTGAAAAAGACATGTTATTTGCCACCTTGGATACTTCCGTGCGCCAAATCACGTTGCCGAACAACCGCAAGTTCTTGCTTTCAGATACCGTCGGCTTTGTGTCCAAGCTGCCGCATACGTTAGTCGATGCCTTTAAAGCCACGTTAGCTGAAGCGGCCAGTGCGGACTTGTTGATCCAAGTGGTCGATTATGCCGATCCGCATTACCCAGACATGATGCAAGTCACCGAAAAAACGTTGGACTCCATCGGCATTCACGACATCCCGATGATCGTGGCTTACAACAAAGCCGATCTCAAAGCTGGCACCGTATTCCCTGAAGTCAACGGCGATGACTTGATTTACTCTGCTCGCGATGCCGCCAGCTTGGACAAGCTCACTGAATTGATTCAAAGCCACTTGTTTGCACAAGATGTTACCAACCAATACTTGATTCCTTTTGATAAAGGGCAAGTGGTGGATTTCATCAATCGCGAAACCAGTGTGGAAAACACCGACTACACGGAAAACGGGACCTTGATCACCACCACGGTCAACCCGATCCAAGCCGGCCAACTGCGCGACTATTTAGTCGAAGCATAAAAAATTAAATCAGGTTAGCTCGCTTAAATTTGCGAACTAACCTGATTTTTTATTTCAGCGTAAATTGTTCATCGCGCAAATGTTTGACGAAAGCTTTCAATTTCAAGTTCGGTCCTGCGACATGATATTTGCCACCTGGCAGCATTTCATCGATTTGACCTTGAGCGTCGGCGATGAACACCCGCTTCTTCCCAAAGTGCCCATTGCGCACGGTAATTGGCGAGTTCGGTTCAGTCGTCAGCTTCAATTGATAATCTTGGCGCGACACCATCAGCAAGCGCGCAACATGGCAGAACAACCATACAAACGCCAACGCTGCGGCGACCCAAAGCCATGGCAACAAGCGATTGAACCACTCGTCAAATTGTTGTTTTGCTTCATCTTGTTTTGTATAAGGCACGCGAATGCCGGTCACCAACAAGCGGTGTGAGTTGATCATATAAGGCGTACAAGTCATCAAGGTCACCAAGTCCTTGCCAGGCACAGCTTTCAAGGCGTGCACATCAGTGGGTAAAATCGTTTTTTTCGCGATCACTTTGTACGCCAGTTTGTGATCGCCAACGGTCAGATAAAATTTATCGCCATGCTTCAGCTGGGGCAAATGGGTAAACAGTGTGGCATTGGGCACCCCGCGATGGGCAGAGATAATCGGCCGATTGCCCTTGCCGCCGACTGGAAAGCCTGATCCATTCAACCGACACGCCCCGAATTGGAGTAACCAGTCCGAGGTGTTGGCAAACACTGGCAAATCTACGCCAATTTTGGGAATGGAAAGTTTGGCGATGGTGTCGGCGGCGAGCTTTTTGTCATCGCGCTTCACTTTGAGTTGGCGCGAATCGGATACTGCTGCGTCAAATTGCGAAAGTCCGAGCTGTTCCCCACTTTGTTGAAAGGTCTGGTTGGCGGCGACAATTTTGTCATATTCGGCCTTGAGACTTTGTTCTTGCGCGGTGGTTTCGCGATGCGCATACCGCTTCAACAAAGATTGGTTTTGTTGCGTCACCCAAGCATTGCTGACAAACGGATAAGCGACGATCACCGCGCCTGCCAACAAGCCTAATAATAGTAGCACATCGATCACGCCTAACAGCGGCCGCTTTTTGCCCATGATTTCCTCCAAAAAAAGCCGACACGAGGCCGACTTTGATTAATGCACCCGTTGACGCCATCCTACCACACTTGCCAAAAGCAGTGCCACTATTCCTAACATCCCCAAGCCATTCACTGCTTCACCGGTCGCAGGCAATTTCGGATGACTTGGGTTGTGGTGATGCGGTTTGTGCGGCTGGTCCGGAATCGGCGTGGTGATCAATTCTTTCGGCCAAATGTCTAAAGTCGACGCTTTGGCTGGCATCACGATCACGACGCTTTGGCCGTTTTTCGCTTCAAGATAGTAAACTGCGCGACGGTTATTTTGTTTAGCTTGCAGGTCAAAATATGCGGTCAAGTCAGCATCTGCTTGCACTTGTTGGATCAAGTGTTTGTCTGCTGGCGGGTTTTGCACAAATTGATCTTGGCGCGCCATGGTTTGTTCGATAGTGTGCGGGGCTTTGGTGTACCAAGCTTCAGTCACGTCATAAATCGTCACGGTTTCATATGGTTCTGCCAAATGCATCGAGGTGTTGCTGGCGTGCACTGGGTGAGTCGGCATAATGAAGGCGATGAAAAGGCCTGCAAGCAGACTTAACCAAATAAAATTGCGTTTGATCATCTGACTTCACCTGCTTTCTTTATCCGCGCGACGATCAACCAACCTGCCAAGGCCAACAACATGGTGCCGATCAACAAGGCAATGGCACGCTGCCAACCTCCGGTGTGGGGGAGGATGGCTTTTTCGTTGACGACGGTGATTGATTGGTCAGTATCGCCCGTTTTAAAAGTCAGATCAACAATTCTTCCTTTTCCTTGATACTCCGGTGAAATCTGATAACCTGCTGGGGCTTTAGTTTCCTTGAGATAATACTGACCGGTGTATAAGTTCTGCCAAGTCGCCTCTCCATGCTCATCAGTCGTCACGGTACGGGCATTGCCACCATTCACTGGCGTCAGGGTAAATTCAGCGCCAGAAAGTGCTTTGCCATGGGGGTCAGTTTTATGCACCGTATAAGCACCGGGTATCCCTTCCACCGTGGCACCGGCACCAGAAACTGGTACCGTCACTTCCGTCGCCGTTTGCCCGTCCTTTTTTTGATCGGCAACGATTTTGACATTATTGACCACATTGCCAGAGGCCCCGATCAAAGCGGAATGATAGGTGATCACATACGCTTGGTTGAGCTCATGCTTAAAGCGAATGGTGGTGATCGTTTTACCGGTTTCACCATCCGTTTGTGAGTCGAGGGCGTAATCTGTCCCTTTGACCAAAGGATGGGCTTTATCTGGCGTGGCTGCGCCATCATTATAATTATGCGCATCCATCACCAAGGGATAAATGGTCAATGAATCCAAGTCGACGCTTTGATTGGCACTCGCAACGTCTGTCACCACCACGTTCGTCAGCGTGGCCAAGGCCATGTTGACTTTGACTTCCCAATCGACTTGGTTCCCGTTAGTCGCTGACTCAGAGCCGGTTTTGCCGATGATTTCACCAGAATGATCGGGATAAATTGTTGCCCCATTCGTTTTGTCGTTAACATCACCATGATGGTAGAAGGCAGTATCTTGGTAGGGAATTGCCGCCAGCGGATCGACCCGCTTGGTTCGCACCACCACTAAATACGTCTGATCAGTAGCATCTGGCAAGTGGACCGTCAATTGTTTCGAATTACGATCAAAGTCGTACTTAAAGTCAGTAATTGGCGTATCTTCTTTCCACTTATCATCGTCCCCTTTATGCGTGGCATATAACTGGACGCTTTTAAAACTTTGATCATCATCGATCGTATCAGTGACAGTCGCACCGTTGATCTGCTTTTGGTCTTGGTTCACCACAATATCCCAACGCAGATTATTATCAGTGGCCTCCCAGATCCCCTTTTTTTCAGGGGTGGTGGTTTTATCATCGGGTGGATCAGGATGCCAATCCACATGGGTATCAATATCTGGTCCCGTCACCGTATTCGTCCAAGTGGTTTCACTGCCTGCCGTCGCATCATACGAAACTGTATAAGTTAATTGAAAATGATCCGTCGTTTGCGCGTAATCATCCCGCGTTTTACAATCAAGTTAGCCACTATCGTTAGCACTCAGACAAAATAAAA
>NZ_AZEU01000154.1 GCF_001435035.1 Lacticaseibacillus manihotivorans DSM 13343 = JCM 12514 | reverse complement strand
CTTTGATTTACAATTTAAGTGCAAGATGATAAGTGCAAGAAAAAGGACTCATAGCTAGAATCCTGTACAATGGGTGTTAACGACAACAAACATTGAAAGGCAGGTCTTAGCTATGAATCCCTACCAACATCTTACCACAGGTGAACGTGAACGGATATTTGTAATGCATGAACAAGGAGAAACTCTGGAAGTAATTGGCAGGGAGCTGAAACGTAGTCCCAGCACGATCAGCCGAGAGTTAAATCGAAATTCACAACACGGCCTATACTCTCCTTCAGAAGCAACACGTT
>NZ_AZEU01000153.1 GCF_001435035.1 Lacticaseibacillus manihotivorans DSM 13343 = JCM 12514 | reverse complement strand
TCAGACCGGCCAGATGCGATTTCATGTACCAAATACCGAGGTGAATAATCCAGGTTTCATTATACCGGAAAATCGCTTACTTTTCAGCAGAATTTAACTATGCGTTAGTATTAAAACTCAAACGTACCGCATTTTTCTTAAAATCTTGGTCGTAGCGATTGCGTGAATAGGTCATTTTGAAGACTCCTTTCGGATAAATCAATTCTCTTATGTTTCTGTCCGAAATTCTAGTACAGACCCAGCGTCTCCGGACGAATAATACAATTGAGCGGGTTAATCAAGAAATCCGTCATCGTGACCGTGTAATCCGGATATTCCCGAATGATCTGAGCGTCTTGCGACTAATGGGAGCACTACTGATTGAACAGAATGAAAAATGGGCTGCTGGTCCACAGTACTTAAACATGACCGTTTACCACGGGATTGAAAAAGATGACAATTCAGAAGAAGCCGGTATGCTTAAGCTTGTGAAATGATAAATTCGCAGAATTCAATTTACACCAACATTTTGGACTTGACCTATTGTCCACATTCCATCGGCAGTTCAAGACCTAGCGTAACAAAGCAGAGCCCCACAATCTCAAAAAGCGAGATTGTGGGGCTCTTACATACGGTTGGTTATTAGGTGCTTACCCTGGAATATTATCTAGGCGTTTTTTTAATGTCATGGTATTTTCTGGCAGAAAGGTTGCATTATTGTGACTACAGTTGTAAACTGATAAGTATTAAGAGGCTACGAACGTAAACTTATAATTCAATTAATGGAGGAAGCCAATTGAAGGATGCAAAGAATGTAACCATCACCGATTCTGAATGGATGGTTATGAGAGCAATTTGGACAATGGGACATGCGACTAGTCGTGAACTAATCGATGCTATGAACGAATTAGAAGGCTGGTCAGCTTCAACAACCAAAACGCTACTTCACAGGTTGATTCAAAAACAGGCGGTTGCGCAGCATGGCGGCAGTCGACCATTCATGTATAAGCCGGTTGTTGGCGAGAAGGAATCAATGGCGGCAGCGGCAGATGATTTGTTTGACCATATGTGTGCGATGCGGGCTGGTTCAACAATTGTCGGCGTTATTCAGTCAAGGGAACTCTCACGGGCGGATATTGCGAACTTACAGGCGATTCTAGCTGAAAAGGCCAAAACAGCGCCCGAGGAAGTTCAGTGTAACTGCTTGCCAGGTGATCAAACGTGTTAAGACTGTGGTGTTCTGTCTACTTTTAGGATTGCTGCACAAAAATCCAGAATCTGGGATTTCAGATGGCGGAAATTTATGAATTTTTGTCGTAATTCTCATTCATATAGTGGCATGGTGCTCCGCAAAGCAGAAGCCTAAACATAAGAACCTGGTGGAAAAATCCCGAGCCCGGGGATTTCCACACAAGGAACTTATGTTCCGGCTTCTAACCGCTTTGCTACGCACACTTATTTTTAGGGGGTCGATAATCATGGCAAATAAAGAGGACCATATGAACATGAAAAACATGAGTGCTAAGAATATGGAAAATAATGAATCAAATATGAGTCATATGGATCATGATGACATGAAAATGGATCACGATATGACCGAAACGGATCATAATCAAATGAACATGGACCACGATATGGCCGAAATGGATCATGGTCAAATGAACATGGATCACAGCCAAATGAACATGGATCACAGCCAAATGAACATGAATCACGAAACTATGAATATGAGTGGGATGAATCACGGTGATATGGATATGGCTGGGACCGACATGATGATGCACGGTGGCTCAATGATGCATATGGGGAATTTGAAAGTTAAATTTTGGGTCTCCGTTGTCTTAGCGATTCCAGTTTTACTGTTAGCACCAATCATGGGTTTAAACGTTTCCATCCTTAGTTTCAGTTCACCGCTAATTGTTGGCATTATCATCGTTTTGTTTGATACAGCACTTTACTTTTATGGCGGAATGCCATTTTTAAAGGGGGCTAAAGCGGAAATTCAGGATAAATCTCCTGAAATGATGACGCTAGTAACCCTTGGAATTTCCGTTTCGTATTTCTACAGTTTGTACGCATTTATTGCCAACAACTTCTTGAACCCGGCAAATCATGTAATGAATTTTTCGTTCGAACTTGCAACCCTGATTTTAATTATGCTTCTAGGACACTGGATTGAAATGAATGCATTGATGGGGGCTGGGGATGCCTTACAAAAGATGGCGGCCCTGTTGCCTAAGACGGCCCATCTAGTTACAGATAATGGTGAAACAAAAGAAGTGCCAGTATCTGATTTAAAAGTTGGTCAAGCTTTCCAAGTGCGTTCAGGTGAGAGTATTCCAGCCGATGGTGTTATTACGGCTGGGGAGTCGACCGTGAATGAAGCACTGGTAACCGGTGAATCTGCTGCCGTTACCAAGAACGTTGGCGATAAGGTCATTGGTGGTGCAACCAACAATAACGGGACGCTAACGGTTAAAATTAGTGGTACTGGTGACTCCGGCTATCTTTCTCAAGTAATGAAAATGGTTCAAAATGCCCAGCAAGCTAAATCTAAAGCAGAAGATAAAGCTGATTTAGTTGCCAAGTATCTATTTTACGCGGCACTTGGTGTTGGGATTATTGCTTTCTTTGCCTGGTTACCCCAGGGATTGGCGACTGCAATGACGATAATGGTGACCGTCTTCGTGATTGCTTGCCCGCATGCATTAGGATTAGCGATTCCATTAGTGGTTTCTCGTTCTACTACGATTGGCGCTCAAAATGGGCTATTAGTTCGAAATCGCCAAGCCATTGAAGCAAGTCAACATGTTAGCCACGTTCTCTTGGATAAAACTGGCACGTTAACAGAAGGTAAATTTACGGTGAATGCATTGATTCCAAATGATGGGATTGACGAAACAACGTTATTAAGCCGACTGGCCGCCCTTGAAAATAATTCGACTCATCCGCTGGCCCAAGCAATCATTACTGAAGCCCAAGCGAAGGACATTGAAGTCGTTGCGGCTGAAAAGTCTCAAAATATTCCGGGCGTTGGTATTTCCGGTAATGTTGATGGCACTGACTATACGATTGTTAATGGTAACTATTTAACGAAGCAAGGGATCAGGTTCGACGAGGCCGCTGCTGATAAATGGGCTGCTAAGGGTAATTCCGTCAGCTTCCTATTGCAGGGCACCCAAGTTCAAGGAATGGTTGCTGAAGGCGACACCATCAAAGCGGGTGCTAAGGAATTAATTAGTGGTCTTCAGAGGCGAGGAATTACCCCCGTAATGCTCACTGGCGATAATCCAAAAGCCGCGGAACACGTTGCTAACTTACTAGGATTGACTGAATTCCATGCAGGCCTATTACCAGATGATAAGCAAAAGGTTATTGCTGATTATCAAGCAAAGGGCAATCACGTCATCATGGTTGGTGACGGCGTAAATGACGCACCAAGTCTTGCCGCGGCCGATATTGGAATTGCAATTGGCGCCGGAACCGATGTTGCCATTGATTCCGCTGATGTTGTGTTGGTTAAATCAGAACCCAGCGATATTTTACATTTTCTTGATTTGGCTAAAATCACAAATCGGAAAATGGTTCAAAATCTCTGGTGGGGAGCAGGCTACAATATTTTCGCAATTCCACTCGCTGCCGGTGTGTTGTCATTTATTGGAATCATTCTAGACCCAGCCGTTGGTGCTGCGGTCATGGCGATGTCGACAATTATCGTGGCAATTAATGCGATGGGATTGACTGGTGAAAAGATTAAAAACGTGTAATTAAGTGATGACAAAAAGAGGAGAAAGATCAGCTGGTAGTCTGGTCTTTCTCCTCTTTATGATCATCATGTTAATTACTTATCTGGTTGCTCAGTTAATTTCGCCAATTTTTGATGCAGCCTAATGTCATATTGCCTGGTAATTGGCATTAACACCGCGACCACCCCGCAAATGGCAGCACCGATTCCTGCAATCACAAATAGGCGTTCAATGCCAATCACATCAGCTAGGGGACCGGCAAAAATTAAGCCAATTGGTCCAGCTAGATTCAACAAAGAATTCAAAACGCCTAGAATCCGCCCTAACTCTTCTGCTGGATAACTTTGTTCCTCAATTTTCAAGTCAAGTGCAACGATGATAACGAATTCTTGATAGTGGTCTAGGCTGTTACGCCATGCATCGGTAGTAATCGCATGGGCGAAGATAGTTCAGAATACGTCTGGGACGATGGTTCAGTGCGGATTGGACTGCTTGAATTTCAACCAGAGTAACTGCTCTGAGAGACTTCCCTTTCGGGAAGAATTCCCTAAGCAGTCCATTGGCGTTCTCGTTTGTGCCACGCTCCCAAGGCGAGTACGGATGTGCGAAGTAAATCTGGGTTCCAACAATCTCTGATAACTTGGCAAACTCGGAACCATTGTCAAAAGTGATACTCTCAAATTCCTTGGCCCCGTAGTCGTCGATCGTGTCCTGCAAGGCTTTAAGGCAGGTACCCGCATGATAGTCAGGAATCTTGACGATGATCTCAGTCCGGCTGTACCGTTCTGTG
>NZ_AZEU01000152.1 GCF_001435035.1 Lacticaseibacillus manihotivorans DSM 13343 = JCM 12514 | reverse complement strand
TTTTGAATACATAATGACATCATACCCGAAGTCCAGGTTTTTGTCCGCACGCCCAAATGCTTATTTTTCGATCAGCGCTAACACGCGGTCGATGTTGGCCATGACTTTGTCGCGGCCCATTAATTCCATGGTTTCGGCCAATTGTGGGCCGTGCATATGGAAAGTGGCAGCGATGCGGACTGGCATGAAGAGCTTGCGGCCCTTAACACCCAAAGCCAAGCGGATTTGGTAAACTTCTTGGTTGATGAAGTAAGCCGTGAAGACGTCTAAGGCTTCGAGCTTTTCTTTCAACAACTTGATGATCGGCAAGGCATTGTCATCGGCGATTTCTTTCATTTCGTCTTCAGTCAATTCCGTGCGATCTTCAAAGAAGATGCTGGACAAATCAACGACTTGTTGCGTGTAGCTCATTTGTGGAATGTACAAGCTGATCATTTGACGCGCCCATTCGATGGTGTTGGCGTCTGGATCTGCAGGTACGCGGCCAGCTTCGATCAAGTTTTCCAAAGCCAAAGCGGTGAGCTCTGAAGGTTGGGTTTCCTTGATGTACTTGTTGTTGACCCATTCCAGTTTCTTTTGGTCAAAACGCGCCGGTGATTTGCTCAAGCGCTTTTCATCAAATAACTTGATGAATTCCTTTTTGGTGAAGATTTCGTCTTCGCCTTTAGGAGACCAGCCGAGCAAGGTGATGAAGTTGAACATCGCGTTTGGCAAGTAGCCCAGTTCACGATATTGTTCGATGAACTGTAAGACGTTTTCGTCACGCTTGGAAAGCTTCTTGCCAGTAGCGCCGTTGATGATCAAGGTCATGTGGCCAAAGACTGGGGCTTCCCAGCCTAAGGCGTCGTAAACAGCCATTTGTTTTGGGGTGTTGGCGATATGGTCATCCCCACGTAAAACATGGGTGATTTCCATCAAATGATCGTCGATAACCACGGCAAAGTTGTAAGTTGGCATGCCGTCGCGCTTTAAGATGACAAAGTCGCCGCCGATGGTGTTGCCATCGATGGAAATGTCGCCTTTGACGATATCTTGCCATTCATACGTTTTATCCGCTGGAATGTGGAAGCGAATGACTGGGGTCAAGCCCTTAGCCTTAGCGGCATCGATCTTGGCTTGCTTTTCAGCTTCAGTCAAGCCTTCATATTCGTAAACGTAATGTGGCATTTCGTGGTTGGCTTGTTGGGCTTCACGATCGGCTTGCAATTCTTCTTCAGTCTTGTAAGATTCGTAAGCCTTGCCTTCAGCCAGCAATTGGTTGATGTATTTCATGTAGATGTCTTTGCGTTCAGACTGACGGTACGGCCCGAAGTCGCCGCCTTTATCTGGACCTTCATCCCAATCAATGCCTAACCAGTGCAGGTTTTCGATTTGGCTTTTTTCACCATCTGCAATGTTCCGTTTTTGATCGGTATCTTCAATGCGAAGTACCATCGTCCCATTGTAATGACGTGCGAAAAGATAGTTGAACAGTGCCGTCCGGGCATTTCCGATATGAAGATGGCCGGTTGGACTTGGTGCATAGCGCACCCGAATTGGTCGATCTGCCAATGCATTACGCCTCCATTTTTCTTTAAACAATGCGTTACTAGTGTACCACAGACACACACGGCTTGCAGAAAAAATCCACTAGGCGATGCTGGGTTGATAAGACCACCACAACAAAAGCGCCCCGCTGGCTAACAACCCCACCAAAGCGAGCTTGCCGATCACCCCATGCAGCAGGATAAAGCCGATTGCCATCACCGCTTCGATGAGCATCACTGCTACCCCTTTGCGCCAGTCGATGCCGGCATCGCGCAAGCGTCTAATTTGTAGTGCCGTACTTGGCAAAATGGTCACCACAATGATAGCAATCAGCGTGACGATCAACATCTGCCGCAAGTTAGCGCTTGTGTAGATGGCTTCACCTTGCACGATCACAACAAAATTCAACATCAGCGACAACAAATACCCAAACAACCACATCCACCAATATTCTGAGCGACTCGACCGCCCAGAGAAATTGCCAGCGTTGCGCCCCCACGCCCAAATTGCGTGCAAATGTTTGGCCCCATACCAGCGATTATGCATCGCGCTCACCTCCATACGCTGATTATCTCAGGTGGTGATTTTTTTGCAAGCGGTTTCGTTTCTTCCTGTCAACCACCCGTGAATGAATTCGCAAGCTTGTAAGAGCCTCATCCCTCGTTAACCTCTGAGGCGTTCACAATTTATTTGGATAATCTGAGACAAAAGCCACTATGCGTGCAGACTAGTCGCTCCAAAGTCAGGAGTTACCCAAACTTACGAGGCAGGTTGCCGCGCCCCGAACAGTTTAAACTGTTGCTTTACTCAAAATATTGATCGCTGCGTTATGATTACGCACATGCTTAGTCTGGCATTTTGGACACGTCCAAATGCGATCTGCCAAAGTCAATTTCCGTGTTCCGCCACGACCCATCACAAATCCACAAGTGTGGCAGGTTTGGGTGGTCATTTTTGGGTCGACCTTGGTAAATTCTTTTCCATAGAGTTTGGCTTTGTAAGCGAGGTCCTCAAATAAGATCCCCCAGCCGACATCTTGGATGCGTTGGGACAAGGCGTGATTTTTTAACAGGTTTTTTCCTTGCAGCTTTTCTGCCACAACGAGATCGTGGTTCTTGATCAATGCTGTGGAAACATGATGAAGGAAATTATGACGTTGATTATAGATGCGGTGGTGAAGCGCGGCGACGACTTTACGTTGCTTTTGATAGTTCTTGGCTGTACGCAGTGAGCGATGTTCTTTCTTGGCCCGAGCCGCACGTTTACCTAACTTGCGTTGTTCTTTTTGAAGTTGTTTCTTCTGTTTCTGGTAGAATCGAGGATTCTCGACGACATCTCCAAATGAGTCGATATATAGATTTTCAACGTTGACATCAATTCCAACCTTGGAATTCGTCTTTGGTAATTCTTCTTTGAAGGGGTGATCTGATCCTAAAGTTAATGAAATCGAATAACGACCAACTGCATCCATCTTGACGGAGGCACCACTAATTTCAATATCAGTCCGATTCAGTAGCCAATCAGGAATCTTAGTCACTCGTATCTGACCGACTTTGGGAATTTTCAAATGATTCTGGTCAGCGATGCGAATATTGTTAGTCGTCTTTAATGTCGAGTAACGCTGGGAATCTGATTTCTTATGGAACTTCGGAATACCAGCAGAATGGACTTTGTGGAACATGTTCCAACTGGCACGATAAAAGTTCAACGTTGCATATAACATCGTTGAATCGATGCGTTTGTTCTTATCCAGCCACTTGAACCGTTGTTTCAATTGGGTTGGATTGTAAAGCTGGTCTCCGATAATCTTTAATCTTGCCGCAACGGCTTTAAGCGCAAGGGTAAACCACTCAGGATTACTCGAAGATACCTGATTTTGAATTAAGCTTTTCTCTAACCGTCGCAATTTCCAACCTTCTAGGCCAAGTGCGACGAACTCATTATAAATAAAACGTGCAGCATCTGAGTTTTGTTTGATGGTCGTCTTTTGATCTGAGCTCGGAAAAGCGACGAGCTTAATTCCGAAGTGATACTTTAACTTGGCAAAAAGGGGTTTCTTCTCTTCTTCATCTGATTTGGGTTTCATCGTATCGTCACCTCTTCTTACCTGAATAGTAGCAAACGTACGTTCGAAAATCAATTCAAAAACGCCCAACACGTAAAATATAATTATTTAACAAAATTGGAAATAAAGAAGCCCTGCCAAATCGTCAATTCCTCTCGGCAGTAGATTCCCGAGTTTCCTTGGCTAGCAGGGTAGATTAAAAAAGCTGCCTCAAAAACGAGGCAGCCAACAACCATTATTTTTGACGCAATTGGCGGATCTGGATCACGGCATCGTAAATCGAAACTAACCCGATCAAGCCTTCGATCCACATCACCATCGAGCCTTTAAATCCATGGAACAACGCTAACACAGCGACGATCACTAAAATAATAATATCTAAGGTCAAGCGGCCTTTTGGCGTTTCAAACCAGCTGCGATAACGGAAGTACACGATGGCAAACACCACCAACAAAATGATCCACAACATTGCATTCACGGCTTTCATAAAAGACTATACATTTATGATAGCGGTTTAGGTGATGAAACACCAGCTGAAATCTACCAGCGTCGCTTTAATGCTTGAGCAATGACGTTTTCTTTTGTTCCCGACGTGCCAAAATCGGCATGATCCCGCCAACGCCGAACAACACGGCAACTGACACGACGTTCATCGCCAGTTCATGCCACCATAAGCCAGACCACAGCGCGCCTTCTTGTGGCAACACGCCAAGGCTCGCGCAGACAAAGGCAAACAAGAAGCCCCAGACCCCGACGGTGATCGCCAAGCCTTTGTTTTTAATAAAGACAAATGGCGAATCAAAGCGGTCTTCATGCAAGCGCAAGGCGATGAAGCCTAAGAACAGCCAGCAAGATTTATAAGGCGTCACGATCCCGTTTAAGTTCAACAACCAGTTAAAAATGGAGTTGATCGAAGGCAGCGTTCCTGACAGCAGCAACAAGAATAAGCAAAGCAAAGCCGTCAAGGTGTACGCATGGATCGGCCGGCCAGTGCGGTCGAGTTTGCGCATCCAACTTGGCATGTAACGATCGGAGGCATCCCCAGACAACACGCGACTGGACGCATCCAGCAAAACGCCGAGCTGTGACAACATGTAAATAAAGGAAACAAACGAATAAATGTGCAACATCAACTTGCCCAGGCCTAAGCTTTCGCCTAAACGATCAAAGGCATAAAAGGCGCCATTCATTTTCAAATCGTTTGGTAAATGATGCGCGTTGAAGAATACGCCTAATGCTAAGGAACCAAACACCGTCAAGAACACAGTGAGCACGATCAACAAGTACATCGCTTTAGGGAATTCGGATTTCGGATTGCGCAACTTCGTGACATACGCGGCCCCAATTTCTGCGCCTGACACGGCAAACACTAATAACCCAGTGGTGGCAAAGTAGTGCGTATCAAACTTGGGAATAAACGCGGACCAAGTGAAAGGTTGCGTGGCAATGTGGACCCCTTGCTTCAAGCCGACCACAGTCATAATGACAAACAACACCGTCATGATAAACATCGCGCCACCGGCTAACATGCCGAGAATTTCCAGCGACTTTTGTACCAGGTTTTGGAACACTAAGAACAAGCCGATCACAACGAACGTGAAGATCCCAAACATCACATTGGTCATGTACTTGTCTAACGTATTGTTGCCTAAAATCGTCCAAGACAACGACACGATGACGGAGTTGGCCACGTCGACAGTGTAAGGCATCAAGCTGGCCCAAAACATCCAACCAGTCCAATACCCGGCACCTTCGCCTAGCGCATGTTTGGACCAACTCGCCAACCCACCGCCAGCTTCATTAAAGGTCGAACCCATTTGGGCGGAGATCAACCCATAAGGCAACACATAAGCCACTGCCATGAAGATCCATGAGAAAATCACGGACAAGCCTTGGTTTTGGAATGGATAAATCACGTCTTCAAAGCCGACGATGGTGGTGAACGTCAATAACGTCAACATCGGCCATTTCATATAAGATTTGGTATCTGGACTCAAATCTGGATCCATTTTCATGGTAAATAATTCCTCCCGAATATGTACGAGTCAACATATTGCACTGACTCAATTGAATTAATGCCAATTGAATATCTTACGCTTTCTGAAAATGGATGCCAAGAAAAAACTTATATTTTCATCACAAAAATAGCCGCAACTGATCAGCTGCGACTAAGGGATGGGTTATTTTGGTTGCCAAGTGCCATCAGACTGACGCTCGATTTCGATGACTTGCTTGGTTTTGTTGTCGTACACGTGCTTCGTGGTATCCGTATCCTGGTATGGACTTGGATGCACACGATTGCCATCTTGGTCCCAAATTGTGACTGCATTGCCTGACTGCGATTGAAAACTGCGATAAGCGGTAAGACAAGCAACGCTGATAACCAGCATCGCAATGACGGCGAACACGACAGAAATCGGGTTAAGGGCGCGGTAAGCTTTCATCGGTGAGTGCCTCCAAACGAGGTGTCATGTCAAATGTAGTTTTATAATATCATGCCCCACCGACCGATACTACTGTTTTTAAGCTTGCGCACCAATTTTTTCAGCTTGGGCTAACCATTGTTGACGCTTGGCATCTGAACTTTTCTTCACCATGTTGCAGCTGAGCCATTTCACTTGCTTCAAACCCATTTTCCGGAAAGTTCCGCGGATCAAAGCGCGCTGAATCGCATCGCCAAACACCCAACGATACAAAGCTTTTGGTGTGTTCATGGTGGTCATAATGGTGGTGGACTTGAGGTTGGTTAGCAAAGACGTCATCCCGGTGCCGTCTTTGGTGTAGTCGAAAGTTTCGCCTGGGAAAATGACTTTATCGATGAAGCCTTTCATCATGGCAGGCATCAATTCCCACCAAATTGGGAAAACTAAAATCAAATGATCGGCAAGTTTTACGCGTTCAATATAGTCGATGGCTTGGTCGTCTTGCGCTTTATGTTTCAAAAAGCCGATTAAATCTGCACTGTGCATCACGGGATCAAAGCCATCTGCTTCCAAATCGATGACATCGACTTCGTGGCCTTGTTGTTCAGCGCCTTTTTTGGCGGATTCCATCAAGGCGTGGCAGAAGCTACCTGCATATGGGTGAGACGTTACGATTACTGTTTTTGTCATTTTACTGACCTCCATTAGTTGATGGAAACAGCATATCGTCTCAGCCAGGGCTCAGCATTAACCTTTGTTAATTGGCCTGAGATTTTTTTACACGATTGCGAATTCGGGACAAGGATACTGGGGTAATGCCAAGGTAAGTAGCGAGCTCATATTGTGGGACGCGCTTGACTAATGCAGGATCACTGGCCAGCAAACTCCGATAGCGCGTTTCAGGAGACTGTTCGATCCGATTCAAAAAATAGCGCATGTAATCGATAAACCGATGCGCGATGTGATCGGTGAACGCTGAGATCATGGCCGGATCAGTTTCTAAACGATGGCGCAACACCTTGCCATCGATCACCAGCGCAGTGGTCGGCTCAATGGCGGTGATGGCAAACAGACTAGGTTCTTGTAAATAGAAACTTTCAAACGACGCCACCGCTTCGTCTTCAAAGAAAAACTGCAACGTAATGTCGCGGCCGTCGTCGTTATGCCACAGTCGCACGGCGCCTTGCTGAATGAAAAATAAACTTTGCGCCTGATCACCTTCGCGCAACAAGTCTTCACCAGCCGCAAAATGCTTGAGATGCCCCATTGCCTTGATCGGTTCAACATCGTCGGTTAAGTTCATCAGTCATTCCTCCGTTTCTACACTCGATTTCAATTATACGCCGGTGGCAAAGCGTTAAATTAAATAACAAAATAAATATTCGGTTATAACTGTTAGGGACTACTTTCGACTGCCAAACCTTGGTATGATTTTCCTAAACAGAAAAGTGAACAGAGCGGTGACCTTTCAGTACCAGAAAGGAGTCGATGCCAATGGAACCTGTGGCAGAAACAAAATCTGGGAAAGGAGTGTCTCTACGTCGGTGGCTGTGTTAGCAGCCACAGTCGTGATCCAGCAATGCGACCAGTCGGTTTCTATAACAGATTGGATTACAGCATTGGCGGCGTTGCTTTCGTCAGCAGCGCCGTATTGGCTCGCGATGCGTCAGACTTCAAAAAAGTCGAAGCGAAAAAACGGCAATAAAAAATCGCGCTGATTATACTTTGACCAGTATGCGCGATTAGCTTTAAAATAATTCGTACTGTTGGTTGCCGGTTTGTAAACTGCCTGCTGAGGAGAACTTTTCCGGCGTGGTATTGGCGTACCACGTTTTTTCTATGTCTTCATTCTAGCACGAACCCCAAGCCGATTGCAACGCATTGAATAACAAAAAAGGCCCGACATCAAGTCGAGTCTCTCCCAAAATCAACGACGCTTAGGCGCTGACTTATTATTTCCAGCCTTAGCAGCCGGTTTCTTCTCTGGTCCATCTTTCAATGATTTCTGCTGATGGGCAGGCTTGGCAAAGACCATCCGGCCAGCAGCAGTTTGAATCGCAGAGGTCACGATCACAGCTAACGGTTGATTGATGTAGAATTGCCCATCTTCAACCACCACCATGGTGCCATCTTCCAGATAAGCGACGCCTTGTTGCCGTTCAGTCCCGGCTTTGATTACTTTGACCGTCATGCCTTCGCCTGGTAAGACTTCAGGCTTCAAAGCATTGGCCAAGGCGTTGATATTCAATACTGGCACGTTTTGGAATTGGGCGACTTTGTTTAAGTTGTAGTCGTTAGTCATCACGATGCCGTCGAGCATTTTGGCTAATTTCAACAACTTGGAGTCCACTTCAGTCATATCTTCAAAGTCCCCGTCATACATTTCCACATGTAGTTCAGGATCTTCTTTCATATGGTTCAAAATGTCCAACCCGCGCCGGCCGCGCCCACGCTTCAAGGCATCTGCCGAATCGGAGATCAATTGCAGTTCATGCACTACAAAGGTTGGCACCAGCAGCGTCCCTTCGATAAAGCCAGTTTTGGCGATGGCTTCCACGCGGCCGTCGATGATCACGGACGTATCCAACAACTTGTACTTGCGGAAGTTGTCACCAGCGTGGCGCTCTAGAATATCGCCTGATTCTGTCGGCTCTTTAGGCTGTTGTTTGCGAATGCTTAACAACTTGCGCCATTCGTCGCGGCGCGTCGTCCCCATCCGAAACCCCATATAACCTAAGAACAACATCAAAATAATCGGAATCAAGGCCCCAAATGGATCGGGTAAATTATAAAAGGGAATCGAAATAATGGCGGCTAACACCAATCCGATAATGGTTCCCAGACTTCCGAACAACAGATAACTTGGGGATTGTTTGCCCAAGAAAGTTTCGACTTTTTTTAACTCGCGAATGATGAAACCGGCGGAGAGTTCCGCTAAGATCAAAAAGATCAACAGCCCCAACAGCGCATCGACCAGCGCATTGTTGAGCCAGGTTGAATTTTCAAGATTCAACAGTTCCCACAATGCCGGGAGAAATCCTAAGCCTAAGCCGATGCCGACTAGGCCAAACACTAAGGCGATCACGCGTTTTTTCATCATGCAAGCCTCCTTTCAAAATTGTTGTCGCTATCACGCAAAAACGCGTTGCAATGCCTCTGCAATGCTTGTGACACCGATTACCTCAATCTTATCACGAGACGTCCATCCTTGCAGGTTATTCTTTGGGACAAAAATGCGTTTAAACCCAAGTTTCGCCGCTTCTTTGATGCGATCTTCGATATGGTTCACGCGCCGCACTTCCCCAGTCAAGCCAATTTCGCCGACAAAGCAATCCGTCGGCGAAATTTCTTTGTCACGATAAGAGCTGGCCAACGCCATCGCCACGGCTAAATCGATTGCAGGTTCATCCAAACGCACCCCACCAGTGGCTTTCAAATAAGCATCTTGGTTTTGGAGCATTAAGTTGGCGCGCTTTTCGAGCACCGCGATGATCAACGAGACTTTGTTGTGATCGATGCCTGAGCTGGTACGCTTGGCATTGCCATATTGCGTCGGCGTCATCAGCGCTTGAATCTCAACTAAAATCGGCCGCGTACCTTCCATCGACACCACCACCGCCGAGCCAGTCGCACCAGCTAAGCGTTCATCCAAGAACAATTCGCTCGGGTTGGCCACTTCTTTCAACCCGGATTCATGCATTTCAAAAATTCCGATTTCATTGGTGGAGCCAAACCGGTTTTTCACTGACCGCAACATGCGATACGTGTGATGCATGTCGCCTTCAAAATACAACACGGTATCCACCATGTGTTCCAAGATTTTGGGCCCGGCAATGGCGCCTTCTTTGGTCACATGCCCGACGATAAAAATCGTAATGGTGTTGGATTTGGCGATGCGCATCAGTTCCGCCGTGACTTCACGAATTTGGGCCACAGAACCGACAGCAGAGCTCATTTCTGGCACATTCATGGTTTGCACCGAGTCGATCACCACATAATCCGGATGCATGTCGTCGATGGCTTGCGTAATGCTCGGCATATCGGTTTCCGGATACAAGTACATCCCCGATTTGCCCACACCAAGCCGGCCGGCGCGCATTTTGATTTGGCTGGCAGATTCTTCCCCGGAGACATATAAGACTTTGCTGCCTTCATGCGCCAAGGTTCCGGACACCTGCAACAACAACGTGGACTTCCCGATCCCTGGGTCGCCACCGATCAAAATCAAACTCCCTGGTACGATCCCGCCGCCAAGCACCCGGTTGAGTTCACCAAGGCCTGAACCGATGCGGGTTTCTTTTTGAATTTCAACTTGATCTAAGCGCTGTGGACGGATTTGGTGACCATCGCTGGTGTGCCGCGGTGCTGCTTGTTTGGCGGCAGCCGGGGCGGCAACCACTTCTTCTTCGATGGTATTCCAAGCGCCGCAGTTGGGACAGCGCCCTAAATAAGACGCAAAGCTGCGCCCACAATTGCTACAAACATAACGCGTGGTGGTTTTCGCCATGGCCCTCGCCTCCTATTAATAGATTACGCAAATAAACTGCAAACCATTTTTGACAAAATGATTACTTCACGCCAGTTGAGCCAAAACCAGCAGTGCGTTGGTTCGCATTGCCGAGATCGCCGTCGGCTAACAAGTATGGCATGAAGATCCCTTGGCCGATGCGTTCGCCTTTGGCAATGACGACATCGCGCGGTGACGCGTTGACCATTTGAATAAAGATCTCGCCTTCGTTAGACGGGTTGTTGTAATAATCGGCATCGATCACGCCGATACCATTGGGGATCACTAACCCGCGCTTCAAGGGATTGGATGAACGGTTGGCTAAGATCAACACTTCGTTTGGTTGCATGTAAGCTTTAATGCCAGTTGGCACCAACAAGGGCTTTAAAATACTGGAGGCGCGCTGCATATCATCAGGCGTCAGGGGGTGTTCGTTTTTGATCAAGCGGAATAAGCGAATAAAGTCATAGCGCCAAATGGACTTCAACACGAAATCTTCCCGGGCAAAAAAGTCATAGCCGGCGGCATTGGCGGTTTGGCGTTCTGGGAGTTTTAACCCCGCATTTTGATACGCTGAAACAATTTCAAATCCTCGTTGCGACATAACATCCTCCAAAATAATTTCTACTATACGTATCTTACCACGAGCTCAGTTGAATTCAGCGACTGGAGGCTTTAAAATTAAAGTAAATCGGAGGTGCATCATGGAATTTCAACATGAACCAAATCGCATTTTCAACGAACAAAATGGCAAATTGCTGGCAGAAGTCACCTTTCCTGACATCGATGACCAATCTTATGTCATCGATAAAACCTATGTCGATGATTCCTTGCGCGGCCAAGGTGTGGCTGGGCAACTGATCAAAGCCGTGGTTGAACAGGCACGCGCAGAAGGCAAAACTTTAGAGCCGCTGTGCACGTATGCGCGCCACGCTTTTGACACGCATCCAGAATACGCTGACGTGTTGCGCCCCACACCTGAGGCTTAATGTGGTAAAATAGTCTCATTGTTTTAATATTTTTCTCATTGAGGAGGCATTTCATGTCAACTGCAATTACTGCTGCAGATCTTGCATCATATCAAAAAGCGCTCGACGCCACACCAGGTTCTAAGGCCTTACAAAAAGCCGTGATGAACAACGGCGTGTTAAAGTCCGCTGAATCCATCGAATCCCAAACCAAAATGGACCAAACCTTCTCCATTGATTTGTCCACTGGCGCTGTTGCCAACCAAAAACAATCTGGCCGTTGCTGGATGTTTGCCGCATTGAACACCATGCGCCATGGCATTCAAGCACAATTTAAGATCAAGGATTTTGAACTCTCCCAAAACTTCACCTTTTTCTGGGACAAATTCGAAAAGTCCAACTACTTCTACGAAAACGTTTTGGCTACTGCTGACCAACCCTTAGATTCCCGTAAAGTGGCGTTCTTGATGACCACTCCACAACAAGATGGTGGCCAATGGGACATGTTGACGGCATTGATCGACAAATACGGCATCGTGCCAAAGTCTGCCATGCCTGAAACCTTCTCATCCAGCGCTTCGCGTGAACTCAATTCCACGTTGAACTTAAAGCTACGCCATGACGCAGTGGCATTGCGCAAACTGGTTGCTGACAAAGCTTCAGAAAAAGATATCGCGGATGCCAAATCCAAGATGTTGTCTGAAGTTTATCGCATTTTAGCTTACACCTTAGGCAACCCACCTACAGAATTCGACTTCGAATACCGCGATGATGACAAAGCTTATCATATCGATCGCGACTTGACGCCAAAGACCTTCTACGACAAGTACATTGGCTGGGACTTGGATCAATATCAATCCATCATCAACTCCCCAACTGCCGACAAGCCTTACAACCACTTATACACGGTGGAAATGTTAGGCAACGTCATCGGCGGCCGTGAAGTGCGTCACTTGAACCTGGAAATCAACGACTTCAAAGCTTTGGCCATCAAGCAGCTTGAAGCTGGCGAATCTGTCTGGTTTGGTTCTGATGTCGGCCAATCTTCTGACCGTAAAATCGGGATCTTGGACACTGCGATTTATGATGAAGACACCTTGTTTGACACCGACTTCACCATGTCCAAAGCAGAACGCTTGGACTACGGCGAATCCTTGATGACCCACGCCATGGTTTTGACCGGTGTGGATATCGTCGACGGCAAGCCAACGAAGTGGAAGGTCGAAAACTCATGGGGCGATAAAGTCGGCGAAAAAGGTTACTTCGTCGCTTCTGATGCTTGGTTTGACGAATTTGTTTACCAAATCGTCATCAACAAGTCCTTCTTGTCCACTGAATTAAACGACACCATCAAAAAAGAATACGCGCAACCAACTGTTTTGGCCCCTTGGGATCCAATGGGTGCCTTGGCTTAATCCTTTGGAAAATAAACATCGCTGCGGCGGTGTTTATTTTTTTGCCCGTGACCTGCATCTGGCACGAAAATTTGTGAAGGCCAGCACCTTGGCGACACTACGGAAAACTGGACAAGTTGCCAGTGCGGCCGGCTCCAGAGATCAGCAAAAATCGCTGATGCTCTTTTGCCTAGATTTTGAACCAAAGAAAACCACTTTGTTTCAAAATCTGCCGGTAGAATCTGCGCATGCCGCCAAAACCCGGCGTCATTCTTGATTCTACTGCCACAGGCAATTGTCCAGTTTTCCTTCGTTCTGCCAAGCCACTTCCATTCACAAATTTTTTGTGTTGATATCGCTAGCTGAACAATTAAAAACGGTCATGTTGCAACATCCTTAGTGTATCAACGACGGCATGACTCATTTCGTCGCCCGCTGGCCCTGACGCGGTATGAATCACTTACACTAACGGATATCATCAGAAGAAAAAATCGCTCGCTGACATCAGCGAACGATTTTCGTGTCTAAAACAGTTTTATCTAAGATTTTTAATTTGTCATCTAAGGTGTAGACAATCGGTTGGGCATTGGCAACTTCGACTTGATCGATGCCAGTATCGGAAATGTTTTCCAAATACTTGATCAACGCGCGCAAAGTTGAACCGTGAGCGACGACCAGTTGATTCTCCCCTGCCATCAAACGTGGTGCAAGTTCAGCGGTCCAATAAGGCACCAAGCGCACCACGGCATCGGCTAAGCTTTCACCACGCGGCACGATGCTTTTAGGATAAGCATGATACCGCCGTGAACGACTGGGGTTGACCAACAAGGGTGGCCGCCCATCAAAACTGCGCCGCCACACTGCCACTTGTTGCGCGCCAAATAACTTGCGAGTCAGATCTTTGTTGATCCCGCGCAAGGCGCCATAATGACGTTCATTCAACCGCCAAGATTTGGTGATCGGCAACCAGTTGGCGTCCAGTTCATCTTGCACGATATACGCCGTTTTGATCGCGCGCTGCAACAAACTGGTGTGCACGTGATCGACTAAGATGCCGGTATCGGCTAACGCCTGGCCTGCCGCTTGGGCTTGTTGCACGCCAAAATCAGTCAGCGGCACATCTGACCAGCCAGTATAAGTATTTGAGAAATTCGCAGCACTTTGCCCATGCCGCAATAAAATGAGTTTGACCATAACGACCTCCCGATCTCAATAATTGTACCATTTTTCAGAAAAAAACAGTGACTTCTTTCCATTTGAAGTTCAGTGTGCTCGGGATCAGGTGAAAACACGCTTGCCGATCGATATTTTTCGGCAAAAGTTAAAAAACGTCTGGAAAATGAGATTATTATTAGATATACTATGTGTAATTTCATTTTAGTTGACGCGTGATGAGCACGCGTTCGCGAAAGGAGGACGACCTTATGCGCATACACGTTCCTGGCGTGATCACGTCCCGCTCGCCATTAGGACAAAATCTTGCCACTGCCATCACAGCTGGGCTGAATATTGATATTGAAGAAGAAGCATTGGATTGGCAAATTGATCATCATGAGGCCAAGTTATCCCATGACGAAAGTAATATGATCGTATCTGTCGCTGACAGCGTCGCGCCTGGCCTTTTGCCGCATCGCTTGGTGTTGACCACTGATCTACCAGTTGGCGTCGGCTTAGGTGGGTCAAATGCCGCGACTTTGGCTGGCATCATGTTAGCCGATCAACTCGCCGACTTGCACCTCAGCGAAACGCAGATCATTGAAACGGCTTTAGGGTATGAACCTTTCCCAGCAGCCTTACACGCAGCGTTGCACGGCGGCATGCAAACTTACGATCCGCGCACTGAACGCTTGGAACGCCAAGCTGTTCAAGCCTTGCAGTGGGTCATTTATACCCCTGATCAATTTGTGGAAGCCAGCGTGCCGAGCCATTACACTGAGCAAAACGTCAACGCAGCAGATTATGCCCGCTTCACCAAAGCCTTGGCCAAAGCCGATGATAATTACTTACGCAATCATTTACCACTTGAACCTTTGCGCACCCAAGTGACGCCAGAATATTTCCCGCAAGCCGAAATGGTCAATCGCGCCGTGATCCAATGTGGCGGTTACGGTTGTTTTGTGGCTGGCAATGGGCCGGCTTTGGTGTGCCTAGCGCCGATTCGATCAACACGTTTTGTTGAGTTGTTGAAGCACAGTTTGTCTGCTGGGCAACTACTCGTCACAGATGTTGATACCACTGGTGCGACGATCAGTTAACCATTTATTTATCCCCTTTCTGGTGCATAACTAGAAGGGGATTTTTTGGTGTGAAGATAGTTATGCACAAATAACTCCCAATTTAGGCATCTGGACACAAGTTTTTCCCTCGCTTACGCTTGAAAGGTTGTGGTTTTTAAAAGTTGTAGGAGGGTTCATGCACAAACGGTTAACAATTTGGGGATATGGGGTACTCGCCAGCATCCTGATCGGCAGTGGGTTGGGCGGATTTTATTTGTTGCAAGGCAAGCTGATCGAAATCGTCGGCATCGGCCATATGGTGCGACCAGTGTTTAACGCCTTGTGGATCACGATCATCGGCGTGTTGATTTTTTGGATCCAGCGCCGTTTTAATCAGCTGCCGAAGCCATTGGGACAAATTCGTGCCGACTTAAAAGCCACTGGCACCAGTGATTATCGCTATTTACCGTTGCAATTTCTGTTGCCAGCTTTGATTTTAACCTCTGGTACCAGTTTAGGGCCTGAAGCGACGTTAGTGTCCACCACCTGTTTAGGTGGGATCTGGTTGCTGGATAAATTGCGCTACTTAAACGCCAACTGGGGACACTTATCCACAAGTGGCCGCCTTCGCGCGATGTTTCAGGTGAATCACCAGTTAATCAGTCGACCAGCCGCACAAATACATCACAGTTTGTGGACGCCGCTAACCATTGGCTACTTTGCGGCTGGCGTCTTGAGTTTTTATCTCACCTGCAAGTTCGGCGGGGAACCTTCTGTGATCGTTTATCTTGGTCACTCTGCTTGGCAATGGCATGAATTGTTGTGGTTATTGCCAATTTTTATTTTTGGACGGGGATTAGGACGCCTTGAATTAGCGTTGATGATCAGCTTGCGCAAAATCATTCTTGGCCGCGTCCACCGCGATTGGGCCTTGTTGTTAATCGGCGGCCTGGCGATTTATGCCGCGAGCATTTGGCTGCCGGCGATCAATTGCTCCGGCATGGCTAACTTTCATTTGTTAGCTGGCAGTTGGCAACATCACAGCACTGGCGCCTTGCTACTGGCAGCAGGCTTGAAACTCGGCTTATTGACGATTTGTTTGAATACTGGCTGGATCGGCGGGGATATTTTTCCCGTGTTGTTTTGCACCACTGCCCAAGGTATCGCGTTGAGTTTCTGGTTGCCGATCGATCCGATTTTCACGATCGCCGTGTTTGCGATCGCAGCAGGCGGCACGATTTTGGAATCGCCGCTAGTGGCTGGCGGCGTGATGGGGATCATGTTTTTACCGCCGAATTTACTCCCGATCAGTGCCTTGATCATCGCGCTGTTGATTTTGTGTGATCACTTCACCCAACCACATTGGGTCCGCCTCAGCGATGCCGTTCACAAAATGCTTGCGACCCACTAAAAAAATCCTACCAACTGGCAGGATTTTTTCATTACTTCTTTTCTTCTGGCTTTGGTGGAATAACGGCTTTGCCACCTTTTAAAATGTGCTTGTAGTTGATGACGGTTTTGCCTTTGAGGTCTTCGACCAACATGGCATCGGCATCATCAAAGCTGTCGATGGTCAACATTGCGGAGTTGACGTACAACTTTTGCACAGTACCTTTAAAGCTCAGCGGAACATTAGCGCTTTTGCGCACGGTGACCAAATCACCCACGGCGATTTCTTCTGCCATAACTGTGTATCCCCCTAAAAATGATTTAGTCTATTATAACACACTTAGCCCACTGCTTCGTCGACTGCGATCTCGATTGCCGCTGGTTGCATCGCGTCAAGGCTGATCACAATGCGCCCTAACAACTCCCGCGCGGTCAATAAATCGCGGGCATCGCATTGATCGATTTCCACGATTGCAGAGTGCTCATATATTTTAGTGATTTGTCCGGTAAAGTCAAACATCATATTGCCATTGGCGCGACAACGCACCAACATGCCTGGTGTGAATTCATTCATAAAAGTGCCCTCCAAATGGTTTACCTTAATTGTAACCACTTGCAGGCACACGTTCCTAATTTGACGCTTGTGAAGTTTTAGGCGCGAACTTGGCCGTCACCTAAAATTTGATATTTGATCGTGGTCAGCTGAGCCAAGCCCATGGGACCGCGGGCGTGAAGCTTTTGCGTGGAGATCCCGATTTCGGCGCCGAAGCCAAATTCAAAGCCGTCTGTGAAGCGGGTCGACGCATTCACATACACACACGCCGCATCGATTTGACGCAAGAATTGTTGGCTGGCCGCGTAGTTTTCCGTGATGATGGCTTCAGAATGCTTGGTGTTGTGCGCGTTGATGTGCTTGATCGCTTCGGTTTCAGAATCGACCACTTTTACCGCCATGATCAAATCATTGTATTCAGTATCCCAATCGGCATCTGTGGCTGGGATCATGTCTGACACAATGGCACAAGCCCGTGCATCCCCGCGCAATTCAACACCATGGTCCTGCAAGGCTTTGGCGATCGCTGGCAAAAAGGCTTCCGCCACATCTTGATGGATCAATAATTTTTCCGCAGCATTGCAAACACTTGGGCGTTGGACTTTGGCATTGACCGTGATGTCGATGGCCATTTGTAAATCTGCGGCTTTGTCGACATAAATGTGACAGTTGCCAGCGCCAGTTTCAATCACGGGCACCGTGGCATTTTTGACCACCGCTTGAATCAAGCCCGCACCACCACGAGGAATGAGCACATCGATGTAGCCGTTGAGGTGCATCATTTGATTGGCGATTTCGTGACTTGGGTCGGTGACTAATTGCACGGCTAATTCTGGTAAGTCGACGGACTTCAATGCAGCTTGTAACACGTTGACCACGGCCATGTTGGAGCGCAGCGCTTCTTTGCCACCACGCAAGATCACTGCATTGCCAGATTTTAAGGTCAACCCAGCAGCATCAGCGGTAACATTTGGCCGGGCTTCATAAATGATCCCCACCACACCCAATGGCACGCGCTGTTGAATGATCAACAAGCCGGCTTCATTGCGCCAAGCTTGATCCGCTTTAGCCGTTGGGTCTTGTAAGCTGGCCAACTGACGCAAGCCGGTGGCCATATCTTGGATGCGCGCTTCAGTTAACGTCAAGCGGTCTAAGAATTTGCTACCAGCCGCTGCATCAACATCTTGGGCATTGGCAGCGAGAATCTCAGGGGTATGTGCGATCAAGGCATCAGCCATCGCCATCAAGCCCCGATTTTTAGCGGCGTTATCCAGTTGTGCCAGTATACTGGCGGCGTCTTGGGCTTGTTGCCCCAATTGAATCAAATCAGCTGCTTGCATCAGTTTTCCTCCTATGCGTTAAGCGTTGCGGTATTTTTGCCAAACCAAGTGCCAACATCTTCCCCCGCCAACACGCGTAAAATCACCCGCGGATCAGCGCCACTGCATAACACCATCGCCTTGCCTGCTTGCATCATCGTTTGCGCAGCTTTGAGCTTGGTGACCATGCCCCCAGTGCCAAAGCGCGTGGAGCTGCCCCCTGCCGCTTGCAAAATGTCTTGGCCCAAATGCGTCACGGCTTCAAGTTTGCGAGCATTTTGAAATTTGTGCGGGTCGGCGTCATACAATCCGTCAATATCAGATAACACCAACAATAAATCGGCGTCGATGCGACTGGCCACCAAAGCAGACAGCTGATCGTTATCACCAAACGTGGTGCGATGATCCATTTCATCAACTGCGACCGTATCGTTTTCGTTGATGATCGGCACGATTGAGCGCTGCAATAATGTTTCCAGGGTGTCGAGCACGTGTTGGCGGCTGACCGGATAATCAAAGGTGTCATGCGTCAACAGCATTTGCCCGACTTGGGTGTCGTAATCGGAAAAGCGTTGAATGTATAAGCGCAACAATTCACCTTGACCGACTGCGGCGATGGCTTGTTGTTCGGCGATGGCAGCCGGGCGCTCAGTGAGGTGCATTTTATCCAGGCCCACACCGATCGCGCCACTAGAAACTAACACCACTTCATAATCTTGATTGTTCAATGCCGCTAGCGTGTAGGCCAAGCGGTCGATGGTTTGCAAGTTGACCTTGCCATTTTTGTGGATCAAACTACTAGTGCCGATTTTTACCACGATGCGGTGACAATGTTGCAGACTGCGAATCATACGTTCCTCCTGAGCCAAAAAGCGTGCCTTCGATCGAGGCACCCAGAATTGGGCGGTACCATCCTCGTTCGAAGCCACGCTTCACACTTTTACTTAGCAATATTGAATTATCGGATCTGCGGCTTGGATTCGGGTGCGTTGTTGAACTTTCAGCAATGGTTCAACTCTCTTTAAGTCCCTACTATGACCGCTTATCTGCATAATACCTGCGCTACTTACAAAAGTCAAGCACCATATGCGAGTTTGATCACTTGTTTGGCGATGGTGTTGATCCGCGAGAAATCCAACGTCGCTTGGTTATGGCCATGCGTCATGATCACTAAAATGAACCGTTCGCCATCAGGCAAGGTCACGATCGCCGCATCATTATTGACATCATCCAAGAACCCGACTTTGTCTTGCACCGTGGCACCAGAGCCGGCAGCGGCAGGAATGCCATCGCGATACACTTGTTTGCTCATGTCACTGAGCAGCCATTGTTGCAAACTACTGTTACTAAAGGCACCGGTCCCGGCTTGTAAGCTGGTCAACACTGACGCCAAGGTATTACTGGTGGTTTCTGCCGCGCGGTCATCATCAAACACTTTGTTCCAACCTTGACTGGTCAAATAACTGTCGATAGTCGACGCCCCATACTCTGAAAGAATGCTTTCAGAAAAATCATTGGCAGAGTTCACCACCATATTGTTAAAACCAGTCGTGGCGGAATCTGTCCACGAATAATTATGGCTGAACAAATAAGCCGCAATAAATAATTTGTACGTGCTGGCCGAGGTTTCCAAAGTATCGCCGTTGACTGACGCGGACAAACTGCCTGAGTTATACAGGGCATTCTTTGATGCCGTCGAGCCAGCTTTCGGGGTTAAATTTTTAAACGTCACGCTGACAGTCTTATCGGCACCGACTTGGTCCAGATACGCTTGAATTTTGGCTTGAATCGCTGAGCGCTTGGCGTTGGTGGTACTGGTGCTACTACTGGTCGAACTGGTATTGTTCACCGTTGCGCTGGTGGTTTGGCGATCGTGACCGCTGACGACGTGGTGCACGCCCCACACGCCGATCACCACTGCTAAGATGCCCACGCCCACTGCTAGCGTGTGCTGAATTGGATGTCTCATCAAATTGCCTACTTTCACACTTCACTTACTCATTTAGTTTAAAAAACGGAATGTGAAAACTCAGGGGAAAAACTTGAACATCTTGTGAACAAAACCTGAACAAATCACGAAGTCAGAACCAGACCGTTAAAATTTTCTGCAAGCAGTGGTTGACAAGTGAGACAAAAAAGATTAAAGTATCGTTAAATTCAAATGAGTAAACAGCAATGACGAGCAGGAGTACAGCTTTGTTGGCATTTCAGAGACGTTCTGAATGGTGAAAGGAACGATGCCACGCACTGGAAAGTAGGCTCTAAGCGTCCGGTGCGAGGAGTGCCGGTTGGCTGCCACCATTATCAGGCCAACGGATAAGCTTAACACTGTCCGCAGAGGCTACTTTTTGTAGCAAAAACAAGGTGGTACCGCGCATTAGCGCCCTTCGTAATTCGAGGGGCGCTTTTTGTTTACCCTAATACTTTAGGAGGCATTTTCATGACACATTTTTATCCTGCATTCGGCTCAGGTTTGACCTTACACCAACTCAAAGAGGCTAAGGCTGATGGTTTGTTTCTCAGTGGCAGCTTAACGGCTGAAGCCTTGCTGGGCATTCGCGACGCCGGACTGCTTGCCGCCAGTGAATATGCCGCCCACTTACGTCGCATGCGGCTACAAACGGATCTGCCGTTAATTGCTGATTTACAATCCGGGTTTGGCAATCCGATGAACACTTATTACACCGCCCAAGAATTCGAACGCTCTGGCGCTGATGCGTTATTGATTTCCGATCAAAAATCCCCGGCCCACACCCAAGGCGCACCTGCAATCACTGCTGATGCGGATTTCTTAGGTAAGATCCATGCGGCACTGGATGCACGCGATAACCCCAACACGCAAATTTGGACCTTGATGGAAAGTTTGCCAACGCAAGGCATCGGCGACACTTGCGATAAACTCACTTGGCTGGATCGATTGCCGATTTCAGCGATCGCCATCGCCCACTGGACTTTGCCGCAACTCAAAGCCTTGGCCAACACCCCACATCAAAAACCTTTGATCGCGACTTGGCGCTTTGATACCCCGTTGATCGACGGCATCGACGGTTGGCTGGATACCGGTTACCTTGAAGACCACGCCGCAATGAACATCCGCGAAACCCTGGATACGATGCCCTTGATCGAAACTTCTAAGGAGGCCTTTTAATGACTAAAGCAGATTTAATGCGCAAAACCTTTAAAGACATGGTATTTTCTGATCAAATTATCCGCATGCTGGTCGCGCCTGATGCCTTAGGCGCAAAAGTGGCGCAACATGCTGGCGCTGACGCGATTTTCGCCGCTGGCTATGCCACTTCTGCCGCCAACTTGGCCATGCCTGATCGCGGTTTGGCAGATTTTGGCGAAATGTTAGAAAAATGTCGCCAAATCGTCAACGCCACCACGGTTCCCGTGTTCGCTGACGCGGATACGGGTTACGGCGATCTTTCCAATGTCCGCCGCACCGTTCAATCTTATGAACAAATCGGCGCCGCTGGGTTATTTTTGGAAGATCAAACTTGGCCGAAGCGCTGTGGGCATATGGATAACAAATCCGTTGAACCTACCGAAGTCCTAGAAGCAAAAATTCGTACTGCCAAAGCTGCGCGCAAACATGATGACTTTTTGATCATGTCACGCACCGATGCCCGCGCCGTGTATGACCTCGACGAAGCCATCGCGCGCTCCAAGCGCTATCAAGCTGCCGGCGCCGATATGGTGTTTATCGAAGCGCCGCGCAACCTCGACGAATTGACCAAGATCCACGAAGCCTTTCCCAACACGCCTTTAATGGCCAACATGATCGAAGGGGGCAAAACCCCTTTGACGGATACCGCCAAGCTGCGCGATTTGGGCTTCCGCATCGTGGTTTATCCAACAGCGATGACTTATGCTCGCGCGTTTGCTGATGAACAATTGGTGGAAACCTTGATTCAAACCGGCTCCACCAAGTCATACGAAGATCGCATGATCACCTTTGACAAGTTCAATCACTTTGTTGGGTTAGATCAAGTTAACGCTCGCGAAGCCCAATATGATGCCAAGCACATGGCCGCAGAACTGGCGACGCTAAAGGCATAATGTTTCCCCATCCCCATCCGGAACTTTACGGATAGGGATTTTTTTGGCCAAATTTGGGCAAATAAAAATCCCGACGAGTCGTCGGGATGGGGCAAATTCGAACCGGGGGGAACGCTTTGCCAGTGAGCGAGCAGAAATAAGGAAAGTGCTTCACTCACCACGTTCATTATACAAGTTCATTTGTCATTTTGCACGAGGTTTATGAATTCGTTGCCAACGCCGGCAACATCGCCTTTAAGTAGTCGATAAATTGCATGTAATCGGCTACCGTCACATTCTCATTGGGACCATGCGCTGCGGAGTTAGCATTGCTGATCCCCACTGAAATGATCGGTGCATGATTGACGGCATAAAAGTAAGGCATCGGACCAGAGCCGGAAGAATTCAAGACCACGCTGACACCATCTGGATAAGCGTCACGGGCAACATTAAGCGCTGCTTGCACCAGCGGATGATCGGGATCACTGCGAAAAGCGGGTTCGCCTAACAGCCCAGAAATTTCGATATCTTCAAAGCCATTCGCGTCTAACGCTTGGCGCACCAGTTCAATGGTGTGTTCAACCGTTTGGCCAGGCACGATCCGAAAATCAAGTTTGGCAACAGCGACATGTGGGAGGATCATTTTGCCAGTGCCTGGGCCTTCGTAACCACTGGATAGGCCATTGATCGTGAAACTTGGTTGATCCACCAACGCCGCAGCTGGGTTATCCGTGGTGGCTGGCCGGGTCAAACCGGCATTCTTGGCATAAGTCGCATAGTCAAATTCAGAATCCGCCACGATTTGTTTTTGCGTTGGGGTTAACGGGATGATGTCTTCATAAAAACCTGGAATCGTAATTTCACCCGCATCATTCTTCAAAGTGGCCAAGGCTTGAACCAAATGCCATGCTGGGTTTTCGGTGATGGCCCCAAGACTTGAATGTAGATCATGATCCGCATTGCGTGCCGTTAGTTGAAAGGCCACTCCGCCTTTGACGCCAAGCGAGAACTTCAACTCGCCGTTTTCATCTTTGCCGCCAGATTCCCACAAACAAAAGTCAGCTTTTAACAACTCAGCGTATTTGTTGAGCAACACTTCCAAATGTGGACTGCCTTGTTCTTCGGCGCCTTCAACTAAAAACTTCACATTGACCGGTAACTTGCCAGCTTGACGCAAATCATCGATGGCGGCCAACCGGGCGGCGAGTTCCCCTTTGTCATCGTTGATGCCGCGGGCAAACAACTTGCCATCATGTTCCGCTAACTTAAACGGATCAGTGTCCCACAAGTCCAAAGGTTCAGCTGGTTGCACGTCGTAATGGTTGTAGAACAACACCGTGATATCGCTGGGCACTTGGGCGGGAATTTCTGCATACACCGCAGGATTGGTGACGTCGGTGGTTAAGATCTGCACATTTTGTGCGCCGATGCTTTCAAAGTGATTGCGCAGGAATTCGGCCGTTGCTTGGATCTGGTTATGGGCATGCAAGGATACTGATTGAAAGCTGAGATACTGCTTCAAAAATTCGATTTGTGGTAACATGGCAGGCTCCTTTTTCAGATTACTTCTTATAATAGGCGTTCTTGTAATACGTGTCGGCAAACAAAGTGTAGTGAATGCCCCCGACTTTGCGGTTGATCAAGCGATCATTGGCGCTTTGGAAAACCGGGATGTAGCCGGCAACGTTGACCACGCGGGCATTGGCAGCTTGTTCTTCAGTTAAACGTTGCGCGGCAGTTTGGTTGGTGGTGGTATCGACCGTCTTCATCAAAGCCGTGTACTTGGCATCTTTAAACTTGGAGAAGTTGGAAATGTTGGTTTCAGTGGCGGTATCCAAGTAATCAGAAGCATCTTGGATATTAGAATTCCAGCTCATCAATACCGCGTCGAAATCCCCATCAAGCGAGCGTTGGATGCGAGTTTGCTTTGGCACGCTGGTGACCGTGACCGTTAATTGTGGCAACACTTTGGCCAGTTGGCCTTGAATGTATTCGCCGACTTGTTTGTCGACTTCGTTATCGGCAGTTAACAACGTGAAGCTGAGCTTGGATTTGCCGATTTCTTTCAACGCCTTTTTGAGATAAGCCTTCGCTTTAGCCTGGTTGTAAGTGATCGATTGGGTGGTTTCGTCAGTAAAGTCTTTGCCAGTAGCTGGGTCAGTGACTAAGCCATTCGGCGCAAAGGCTTTGGCTGGTTGCGAGCCATCTTGTAACACCTTTTTAGTCAGTTGCTTGCGATCCAAAGCGTATGAAACTGCACGGCGTAAGTCAACGTTGTTCAAATCTTTGCGCTTGGTGTTGAATTGCAAGTAGTTCATGTTGGCTGCCGGCGTTTTTTCCAAGGCTTTGTTGTGCAAGTTCTTGACGGGGTCTAAAATTTTTGGTGTTGAAGAGCACTTCAACGCCGGAAGTTTTAGGCCT
>NZ_AZEU01000151.1 GCF_001435035.1 Lacticaseibacillus manihotivorans DSM 13343 = JCM 12514 | reverse complement strand
CAGACCGGCCAGATGCGATTTCATGTCCCAAATACCGAGGTGAATAATCCAGGATTTTTGCTCATTTATTCCGGTAAAGCTGACAAAAAACAATGCCCATTCTGTTTTCATTGATAAAATGAGCGTTATTTTTATAAACTGATATTTAATTTTAAAATTAACGCCAAAGCTCTGGCTCCGAGCTTATTTCTTCAACAACCGGACGCGATACACAGCATCAATGGCTTCAAGTTTCTCAACCACGTCATCAAAATCAAATTCGTTGTTGGTGTCGATAATTGAATAGGCGACTTTATCGCGAGCCGCGTTAGACATCGATTCGATGTTGACGTCAGCGCCTGCAAGTAGCGTTGCGATTTGCCCGACCATGTTCGGGATATTTTGGTGCATGATGGTCAAACGGTATTTCCCGACAAAAGGCACTTCGAGACTTGGTAAGTTCACCGAATGCATCACATTCCCAGTTTCGAGGAAGGTCATGATGGTATCCGCCCCTTGAACGGCACCGTTGGCTTCTGCCTGCAACGTGGAGCCGCCGATATGCGGGGTGACTAAGACGTCTTTGCGGTTGAGGATCTCTGGTTCGCCAAAGTCCGTCATATAGCGTTTCAAATGGCCTGCATCTAAGGCCTCAACGACTGCATGGTTATCGACGATGCCACCGCGCGCAAAGTTTAGCAATACGGTCCCCTTTGGCATCAAGGCGATTTCTTTGGTCGAAATCATGTTGGTGGTTTCCGAATTCTTAGGCACATGCACCGACACGTAATCTGCGTTGACCAAAGCTTCTTCCAAGGTGGCGGCGCGCTTGGTGGTGGTTGGAATGTGCCAAGCATCGTTAGCCGACAAGTAAGGATCGTACCCGATCACATGCATGCCTAACGCCCCAGCCGCAGTGGCAACCCGGGCGCCAACGTGGCCCACCCCGATCACAGCCAAGGTTTTGCCAGTCAGCTCTGTGCCATTGAATTGCGTCTTTTCACGTTCTGTGCGCGTGGAAATATCAGCGCCGGAATTTTGTGCGGCATACTGAGCGGCGGAAAAAAGGTTTCGGCTGGCGATGATCAACATCGCGACCACTAATTCTTTGACCGCGTTAGCGTTAGAGCCCGGGGTGTTAAACACTGCCGTGCCGTTTTCTGTGGCGACGTCCAAAGGAATGTTATTAAATCCGGCGCCACAGCGCACGATGGCTTTCAAATTTTTAGGGAAGTCGTAGCCGTGCAGATCTACCGATCGGATCAAAAACGCATCTGCGTCGTCCGTTTGGTTGAGTTGATAGTCAGCATGAAATTCATCCAAACCTTCTTGGGCGATCGCATTAAAAGTTTTAACGTTGTACATAGTATTCGTGCTCCTTTTCAAATTGGGTGAGGAAGTCGATCAAGGCGTCAACGCCAGCCAATGGCATTGCGTTATATAAACTTGCGCGCAAGCCGCCGACGGAACGGTGGCCTTTGAGATTCATCAACCCTTGAGCGGCAGCGGCGTCAACAACGGCTTGATCGAGGTCGGCGTCGCCAGTGTTGAACACCACATTGGTCAATGAGCGATCACGCGGTTCAACATAGTTATGGAATAGCTTTGATCGATCCAAGAAGGCGTAAAGTTTGCTGGATTTTTCGCGGTTGCGTTTTTCCATCGCATCGATGCCACCGAGGTCTTCTATCCAGCCTAAGGTTAAGTTCAACGCATAAATCGCAAACACGGGTGGGGTGTTGTATAAAGAATTTTTCTTATCGAACAGCGTGTAGTCCAAAGCACTTGGCACTGCCTCAACGTCGCTTAGCAAAGCGCGTTTCACGATCACCACCGTTACCCCGGCTGGACCGAGATTCTTTTGCGCGCCGGCAAAAATCATGCCAAAATCAGAAACGTTGTAGCGTTGCGCACAGATGTTAGAAGACATGTCAGCGACCAGTGGGGTATCGCCATGTTCAGGTAACGTGGTATAAGCGGTACCTTCAACTGTGTTATTTAAACATAGATGCAAATAATCATAAGTGTCTTGCGCCAACGCTTCAGGCATTGTTGGCAAATGGCGATAGTGATCCGGTTTTGTCGTGGCGAGCACATCAGCCGCTATTCCTAACCGTTTGGCTTCAGCAGCCGCGCGAGAGGCCCATTGCCCAGAATCTAAGACGGCGATGTGATGATGCTTGGTGGCAAGGTTCAATGGTGCCGCAGCGAATTGTCCAGTCCCACCACCTTGCATGAACAAGACGGCGTAATCATCTGGGATCGCCATTAAATGCCGCAAGCGTGCTTCGGCTTGTTGAATGATCGCGTCAAAAGCGGGTGAGCGGTGAGAGATTTCCATAATGCTCATGCCAGAACCGTTAAGCGAAGGCAGTTCTGTTTGAATCTGTTGAATGACTGGCTTGGGCATGACGGCAGGCCCAGCGGCAAAATTATAAACGACCATTTTTTCCTCCTAAAAGAAAAACCACGACGAGAAAGAATAAAAAAAACACGCCTGACAGAATTTGGTCTGCAAGGCGTGAATGGTGTTTCTATCACGGTCTCACAGAATATCTGCAAGACCACTTGGCGAAAAGCAAAAGTTGGTCTACACAGATACGGTAGTAGACCAGGATGATGATTTGCGAATGTGGTTGAATTTTGTCATTGCAATTCTCCTTTGCTTCGTTGTTTACTAAGATAGCACGCACCGAATATTCCGTCAAGATTAAAAAATGATGAAAAGGAGTTTTTCCTGATTATGACCACTTTTTATTTTGTCCGCCATGGCCAAACCACGGCTAACGCCACCGGTTTAAAACAAGGCACGATCAATGATGACCGCACGCACCTGACCGAAAAAGGTCACGCTCAAGCCGCACATTTAGCGGAACAATTTGATGTGTCGAACATGGACGCTTTATTTGTCAGTCCCTTGGATCGCACTCAAGAAACTGCCGCACACTTGCACACTGACTTGAAACCACAACTCGATGCACGTCTATTAGAAATTTCATACGGCATGTGGGACGGTCAACAAAACGCAGACTTACAAGCCAAATATCCTGAAGTCTTCGATCAAACCCTTAACGATGTGTTGCCGACGTACACGACGATCGCGACAGACGGGGAGACTTTCGAGCAGGTTCAAGCGCGCGTGGCTGACTTCATGCAAGACGTTGAATCCCGCTATCCCAACGGTAACGTGGTTTGTGTAACACACGGCTTCACTGTGAAGTCTGCGGCATTGGTTGCCCTACAACCACAAGATCCCATGAGTTTGCCTGAGCCGGATAACACCTCGGTGACCAAAATCACCAAGTCTGGCGACAATTATTATTTGTGGTATTACAACCGTTTCGACGCGCAGACTTATTAATTAACAGTTTGGCTTAAAGTTTGTCCACAAGAAAATATCGGCATGCGTAAGTGTTATGCGGGTGAATTGTGGGGGGGATGGAGACTGGTCGGTGCTGCGTGGTGAGAGGACTGTTAGCGACTTGTCGCTTACAGTCCTCCGCAGGTCGAGATCCACTTTGACAATGAGCGAAGCGAATTGCCAAAGTTAGCTCGGCCGAGGGCCCTCTCCACGCAGCGCCGACCGCAATTCACTCGCGCCTCAGCCCAGTCACTCACGCACAATTTTCATTGTGCTTTAAATCTTTCTCACCAAATTTCAATTTAAGTGTTGACAAGTCACATTTACGGCGGTAAGCTCAGTTCAACAAATTCAGAAAGGATTTCGATGATATGACTAAAAACGTCTTTTATGCCTGGTATGCGTATTTTCTCTAGCGAGTAAGAGCACTCGAATGTGTCCTTACTCGCGAGGGATACATTCGTCTGCATACCAGGAATCATCGAATCACACGGTAAGCACACGGATGAAGCAATTTCAGCCGTGTGCTTTTATTTTTCCACCGGGAAAATGAACGCTATCGGCTGAACGATAGCGTTTTTTCGTGCCTTGCCCCCACATAGGAGGATAAAAATGAAATTTGATGCGATAGATCAACAAGCCGTTAACACCGTCCGCATGCTCAGCGTAGCTCAAATCGAAAAGGCCAATTCCGGCCACCCAGGACTGCCGTTAGGCGCGGCCCCAATGGCTTACGTCTTATACCGCAACCACTTGACGGTCACGCCAAAAGATTCCCACTGGTTCAACCGCGACCGCTTCATTTTATCAGCTGGGCATGGCTCGGCGATGTTGTACAGTTTGCAACATCTCGCCGGGTTCAACGTCACGCAAGATGATCTCAAACATTTCCGTCAATTCGGCAGTCGTACCCCGGGGCATCCGGAATACGGCGTGGTCGACGGGGTTGAAGCCACTACGGGACCGTTGGGCCAAGGCTTAGGAATGGCCGTGGGCATGGCAATGGCAGAACGACACATGGCGGCCCGCTTTCCGAAAATGGTCGATCACTTCACTTACGTTTTATGTGGGGATGGGGATTTGATGGAAGGCATCTCCCATGAAGCAATGGGGTTAGCCGGACATCAAGCCTTAGGTAAGCTGATCGTGCTGTTTGATTCCAACGATGTCTCGCTTGACGGGAACAAATCCCGCTCATTCGGCGAAAACATGCAACAGCGCGCTGAAGCGGAAGGCTGGACTTACCAAAAAGTTGAAGATGGCAATGATCTTAACGCCATCGATCAAGCCATCACCAATGCCAAACAAGACCTCGAACACCCTTCGATGATCGAAGTGCGCACGGTGATCGGCTTTGGCGCAAACGGCGCTGGGACCAATGCGGTGCATGGCAAACCCCTTGCCAAAGAAGACTTCGCTGCGTTGAAAGTGACTTTAGGCTGGCATTTACCAGATTTTGAAGTGCCAAATGCCGTGCGTCAACGTTTTGCCGAAACCCTTGGCCGCCGTGGTAATACTGCCCATGCGGCTTGGGTCGCGCAAACGCAAAGCTTGCGGCCGGCTGAATCTGCAGCATTAGCTCGTGCCGCTGCGAACTTATTGCCACAACTGCCTGAACAGCCCAACACCTTGATCCCTGAGATGTGTTCTGGACGTGATGCTGGGAAAATCGCGATGAACGCTTTTGCCAAGCTCGCCCCAGAAATGTGGGGTGGCGCGGCAGACCTGGCATCGTCAACGAAAACGGTGATCGATAACTCCTCATTGTTTACCCCAGAACATCCAGAAGGTCGCAACATTGCGTTTGGCGTGCGGGAATTTGCGATGGGGGCTGCACTCAATGGCATGGCGTTGCATGGCGGGTCACGCGTTTTTGGTAGCACGTTCTTGGTTTTCTCAGATTACTTGAAACCAGCGATTCGCTTAGCGGCGATGCAACATCTGCCAGTCACCTTCGTCTTCACGCATGATTCTATCGCCGTTGGTGAAGATGGCCCGACACATGAACCGATCGAACAACTCACCATGTTGCGCTCGATTCCCAACACTGTGGTTTTGCGGCCGGCTGATGGCCAAGAAACTGCCGCGGCTTGGCGCGTTGCCCTCACGCGTCAAAACGGGCCAACGGTGATCGTGTTGACGAGACAAGATCTACCGCAACTGTCCGTCAAAGTGCCACCAGTCAACCGTGGGGCTTACGTCGTTTCTGCGGTACCTGATGGCAAACGCCAAGATGGGATTTTAATGGCGAGTGGCTCTGAAGTGCACTTGGCCATGCAAGCTCAAACAGAACTGGCGAAATCTGGTCGTTTCGTCTCAGTGGTGTCGGTGCCATCGTTTGAATTATTTGCCCAACAATCGCGCTCTTACCAAGAAATGGTGTTACCACGGACAATCACACACCGGGTCGCGATCGAAATGGCTAGCCCATTGAGTTGGGGGCGCTTTGTGGGCTTAGATGGTACCGTCGTTGGTATGGAGACTTTCGGCGCGTCAGGCGATCCTGATCGGGTGATGACGCATTTTGGCTTCACCCCGCAACATGTCGCAGATGTTTACTTGCAACTGGATTCAACCGTGCTTAAGCGCGTGGCGTCACAGTTTTAATCAAAAATCATAGTCATTCAATTAAAAGGAGAACCTACTATTATGATCATTCAATTCAAAGAAAACTCACCACTGATTCAACAAGTCGCCGCCAAATTGCACGCGATCCCAGCTCATGTTGAAGTCGTCGGCACACATTTGGCCGCCATTGGGGTAAAGGAATACACGCCAACCCCTGAAGAAGCCGCCGTGATTGAGAGCATCACTACCAATGACAAGTCCTTTGTCTTAGGTTCTTTGGAATTCCAACCAGAACCGACGATCATCAAGTTACCTCATACCACTATCGGCGCTGGCCATTTTGTCATGATGGCAGGCCCTTGTTCCGTTGAATCTGAAGACCATGTCCGTCGAATGGCCAAGGTTGCCAAGCAAGGCGGCGCGACAGTGTTGCGGGGTGGGGCCTTCAAGCCGCGCACTGTGCCATACTCTTTCCAAGGCCTTGAAGAAGATGGTTTGCGTTTCTTGCGCGAAGCCGCTGATGCAGAAGGCATGGATGTGATCACTGAAGTTATGGACGTGCCGCATGTGGAAATGGTGGGCAAGTACACCGATATTTTCCAAATCGGCGCGCGTAACATGCAAAACTTCTCCTTGTTAAAAGCAGTCGGCAAAACGAAAATCGCGGTTGGCTTGAAGCGCGGAATGTCCGCAACCATCGATGATTTGTTGAATGCCGCAGAATATATTCGCGCTAACGGCAACCCAAATGTCTTCTTGATCGAACGCGGGATCCGAACCTTTGATAATAAGTACACGCGCAACACTTTCGACTTAGCTGCGATCCCAGTCTTGAAGAAGTTGACCCACTACCCGATCATCGCCGACCCTAGCCATGCAGTCGGTGTGACTGATCTCGTGACCCCAATGGCTGTCGCCGCCGCCGCTGCTGGTTGTGATGGGGAAATCGTCGAAATCCATGATGATCCCGCCCATGCGTTCTCTGATGGTCCGCAAGCTTTGACGCCAGATCTGTACTTAGACATGACCAAAAAAGTGAATGCTGTGCGGAAGGCGTTGCAATGAGTACGGTACATGTTGGCTTAGCCGATCATCCTTATGACATTTTGATCGAGGCAGGCAGCGCCAAGCGCTTAGGGGAATTGGTTTCCAGTGTGTGGTCTCGACGTAAGATCATGGTGGTGTCGGATTCAAATGTCGCCCCGCTTTATTTAAATGAAACTTGTGCGACTTTAGAAAAAGCCGGCTTCACCACTGCGACGACGGTTATTCAAGCAGGGGAAGCTAGTAAAACCTTAACTGGCGCACAACAAGTGTATACCGAGTTGATCAATGCCGGCTTTTCACGCTCTGATGGGGTGTTGGCCTTAGGCGGCGGTGTGGTCGGGGACTTAGCCGGCTTTGTTGCCTCCACCTTTATGCGCGGTTTGGCTTATATCCAAGTGCCGACCAGCTTGTTATCGCAAGTCGATTCCTCTGTCGGTGGCAAAACTGCGGTCGATTTTGGTTCTGGGAAGAATTTGATCGGGACCTTTTACCAACCAGACTTGGTCGTGATCGATCCAGACCACTTGCAGACGTTATCGCAACGGAATTTAGTCGAAGGTTATGGCGAAGTGGTGAAAATGGCTGCGATGTCCGACCACCCAGAATTTTGGCAATTGATTCAAACCATTAATGCACCAGAGGACTTGTTAACGCACGCGGCTGAGCTTTCCCAATTTGCCATTTCGGCAAAAGCGGCTTTAGTTGTAGATGATGAACGCGACACTGGTGCACGCCGGCTGCTCAACTTCGGGCACACACTTGGCCACGCAGTCGAACTTTTGCGGCCTGATACTTTGCATGGTGAAGCCGTCGCCATGGGGATGATCGCGATCACTGAGTTGTGCGAACAACATGGGCTGACGGAAGCTGGCACCGCTGATGCGATTCGCGATCGCCTGCAAGTCGTCGGGTTGCCAACTGAGTTTCCTGATTATTCGATCGATCAACTGGTCACTCAGATCCGCATGGATAAAAAAGTCAAAAACGATACCGTGGTGTTGGTCACGCTCCCCAAACTTGGGCAGACCCGACTTTATCCGGTGGCGTTGGCTGACCTGCCAGCATTTTTAGCCAAGTGAAAGGATCTGGTGTGGTGAAATTCGTCCAAGCTTTACAACAATCACGTCCTGCTATTGCCGTGCCGATTTCAGCCAGCGACGGTCAAAGCTTCCTGCAACAAGTTGATTTGATCGGTCAAAACTCGGCGGTGCAAGTTGTCGAATGGCGTGTGGATACTAGCGCGGCATTATCAGATGACGCCATCCAGCAAATGGCTGAGCGTTTGCATCAAGCTGGTAAGTTGTTGTTGATGACTTTGCGTACGCAAGCAGAGGGTGGGGCATTTCAAGGAGATGCTCAAGCTTATCAATGTGAATACACGCGTTTGCTGAACTTGATCGCACCAGAAGCGTTGGATATTGAAGCAAGCGTGCCTGAAACGATCCGTGAAAGCTGTGTCCAGTTGGCTCACGACCATCAACTCGCGGTGGTCGCTAGCGCCCATGACTTTCACCACACGCCAAGCTTAGCTGATGCGAAATCACAATTGCGGGCGCAAAGTACTTGGGCGGATGTGGTGAAGCTAGCTTGTATGCCACAAACCCCTCAGGATACGCTGAACTTGCTGGCTTTATCTGCTTGGGCGCGTAAAACATTGAAACAACCTGCGATTGTTATCGGCATGGGGCAACTCGGTCAATTGACTCGAGTGGCAAGCGGGGCGTTTGCGCCAGGATTGACGTTTGCGACGTTGGGACATGCGTCAGCACCAGGTCAACTCAGCGTGAATTTGATCCACGAACTTCAGGAGGAATTATTTTGATCGATGGTCATACCAAACTATATGGACTTTTAGCGCATCCCGCGGCGCACTCATTGTCACCGGCGATGCACAATCTCGCCTTTGATCGCAACCAGATCAATGCGCGCTACTTGGCTTTTGACGTGACGCCAGAAACCTTGCCTACTGCGGTCAATGCGATTCGCGATTTACATTTAGGCGGGGTGAACTTATCCATGCCGCTGAAAAAAGCCGTGATCCCACTACTCGATCATGTCTCAGATTTTGCGCAAAAAGCCCAATCGGTGAACACCATCGTTAATCGCGATGGGGAATTGTACGGGTATTCCACCGATGGCGTCGGCGTGGTGCAAGCTTTAAAACACCATACTGATTTATCGCAGGCACATGTGTTGTTATTTGGCGCAGGTGGCGCAGCAGAATCTGCGGCATTAGCGTTAAGTGACAACGGTGTCGGTCAATTGACCATTGCCAATCGCCATGTCGAAAAGGCGCAAAACTTAGCTGATCGGCTAAGCGCATTGACGCAAGTGATCAGCTTGGAAGATGAAGCGGCAGTTTGTGCGGCGGTGCAACAAGCGGATGTGTTGATCAATGCCACCAGCTTGGGAATGCAAGTTCAAAGCGAGCTCACGCCAATGCCAGCAAGTGCGCAGTTGCGGGCTGATCAAGTGGTCATGGATATGGTTTATGATCCGTTAGTCACGACTTTCTTAAGTCAGGCAAAACAAGCCGGCGTGAAAACTTGCTTGAATGGGTTATCCTTACTCGTCGCGCAAGGTGCGGCTAGCTTTGAATTGTGGACTGACACGCAAATGCCAGTCGCTGAGGTTGAAAAGCACTTAGCTGGCTTGTTATAAAACAAAACCTACGCTGTCGACAACGTATTGCCACAGCGTAGATTTTTTGCGTTAATGGGTGAAAATAAATTTAACGAACCAAATCACACCAGAGATCCAGACACTGCCAGCCATGCCGATCAACACATAAAGCAACTTGTTGATCCAGGCGAACTGCTTAGCGATAGCTTCATTACGTTCTTTGGCCACTTGGTCGATTCTGTCAAGATTAGCTTGTGCTGCTTTCTCGTTAGCCTTGATTTGCGCCATTTGGGCTTTGAGATTCGCTTTTGCGATTTCAGCTTGGGTTTTGAATTCTTCAGCCGATGCTTTTTGTTGGGCATCAAATTTTTCTTGCCAGGCTTTGGCATCAGCATCGCTACGTGCCATTTGGGCTTTGAATTCTTTATCTGACGCTTTTTGTTGGGCATCAAATTTTTCTTGCCAGGCTTTAGCATCAGCATCGCTACGTGCCATCTGTGCTTTGAATTGCTCAGTGAAAGCTTTAGCATCAGCATCGCTACGTGCCATCTGCGTTTTGAATTGCTCATTTAAAGTTTTTTGTTGCGCGTCAAACGTTGCTTGCCAGGCTTTGTCATCGGCATCCATTCGTGCCATGTGTGCGTCAAAACTGGCCTGATACGCTTTAGCATCTGCGTCACTGCGGGCGATTTGGGCTTGAAACTGGGCGTCTGAGGATTTTGTCCGCTCATCAGCGGGCTTCTAACGATTTGAAGCGGTCGTTTAACGCATGGAAGTTGAGCTCCATTTTACTGCTGAGCATTTGCAGTTCAGTTTTCGTGGCGTAGTCATGATCCATGGGTGGGCCACCTCCGTTTCCTGAACTCATTGTACCATGTCCTGACGGATTGACGATTTGTAAATTCAAAGGAGCGAGGTTAGCCATTATTGCTCGCCTCCTTGATCCCAATAGTGGTGGTGAAAAATGCTGGTAACAGGTGCTCTTGGTCTAATGGCTCAATATTGTAGATCAAAGCGAGCTCCAGCCAGCGATAGTCCCGATTTAGATCCACGTGCAAAGTTGTATCCAATGTGATGATGCCTGTTTCAGGTTGCGGCGTGCTGTGACCAAGCGAAGTCGTCAACTGAAAGCGAGCGGCTTCTTTGGTGATGCCAGTGGACACCAAGGCGAAATACCGTGGCGTTTCAGGTGGCGCAACGGGTAACGAGAAAGCGGCAGTAAAAGTAAAGTCTAAGGCTTCGGCAATCGGCGTCAGCTCAAAGACTTGTTGTGCGCCTTGTTGAAGCCAAAACGCTAGTAATTGCGGTTGATCAAAGTTCATGTTTTTGCCCCCTTTTATATAAATTACGCAAAAAAGAGGCGAAACATCTTTTCGACTTACCAGATTATGAGATTGAAATATTTGCGTTAGCTGGCAAAAAAAGACGCCGGCATGCGCCAGCGTCGAGTGATTTAGTAAGTTTTCATTTGATTTAAAGGCCAATACCGCCAAACCACGACGGACTGAATTGAGGATCGCTTGATAAAGCCAAAAGCGCGACCATCATGTGAGACGAAGCGATTGTCCCCCATCACGAAGTACTCGCCTTTAGGGACCCGTGCGGATTGCGTCGACTTGTTAGTTTTGATATTGAAATCAGCAGTGAACTGAACGCCTGTGGTGTCCTTATTGTAGGCTTTGCCCCAAGCCGTGATCTCGTTGCGCATGAAACTGGTTTTCAGATAAGGCTGAGGGGTGAGTTTGCCATTGACATAAAGCTTTTCGTTTTTGACGGCGACAGTGTCTCCAGGCATGCCGATCACGCGCTTGATGTATAATTCACCAGCGACATCAGGGGCATTCAGTACCACGATATCGTTGCGTTTAATGCTGTGGTGGCGAATCGAGATCAGCCGGTTTTTATCATTTAACGTCGGCTGCATCGAATCACCAGAAACGGTATCGTTGGACAACACTTGGGTCATTAATAAACGGGCGCCGGCAAAAGCCACCACCATAATCAATAATAATTGGACGAACCACGGAACTTTTTTCATTACTTATCCTTCAATAAATCACGGATTTCAGTTAACAGCACTTCTTCATTGCTGGGGCCAGCAGGCGCAGCTGGTTTTTTCGGCAGGAGCTTATTGGCACCTTTCACCATTAAAAATACCACGAAAGCGACGATCAGGAAGTTGATCACATCATTTAAAAACGCCCCATAAGTAAACTTAGCCCCAATGACAGTGAAGCTCAAGCCTTCCAGATTCGTACTGCGGGTAAATAACGCAATGATCGGGTTGATCAAGTTCTTGGTCAAGCTGGTCACTAAGCCGGTGAAGGCACTGCCGATGATCACACCAACGGCTAAGTCTAAGACGTTACCGCGCATGATGAATTGACGAAATTCTTTCCACATAAGTTGTTGACCCCCTTTTACAATCAGTATATCACAGCAACTGCACGCCCATCGTGCTTAATGCGGCCAATGCAATCAAACCAAATACGATCATATGCCGACGCTTATGCAACATCACCATCGCCAAGTATTCGCGGATCACGGCGTTAGGCAAAAAGTAAAAACTCGTGGCGGCGCCTTTGCCGTTAGCGTTCAATCCAGCAGCTTTAGCATAGATCCCAGCTCGAAACAGGTGATAGTTATTGGTGAAAAATGCCACTGACCCGCCACCGTTTTGATCAATCAAGGTTTTGGAGAATTTCATGTTTTCCAAAGTCGTGGTCGAGCGGTCTTCAATCAAGGTATCTTCTGCTGGTACCCCTTGAGTGAGTGCGTATCGTTGCATTGCCAACCCTTCAGGCAGCTTTTCATCACCGCCTTGGCCACCAGAGAAAACTAACTTGGGATGTAATCCTTTGGTTTTTTCTTTGCGATAGAACTTGATGCCGGCGTTGATCCGGGCTGCGAGTAATGGACTAACGGTATCGCCATTGATCAAACCAGCGCCTAACACCACTAAGAAATCCTTGTTGTGTTTCAACGGCCGTAAGTTGTAAAGTACCAGCACCGTCAAGAAGTTATACAGTGATACTAACACATAGCCGATGCTCAAGGTGAACAGCACAGCTAAACCATTGTATAAGGGATCAGGTAAGAACTGCCGACCGAAGCTGGCGCCGATTTCTAACAATAGTAGAAATACAGCTAATAACAACGTCAACATGTTCCCTAGACTGTGGCCTTCACGCCGCCACACCACGATCGCGTTCCATGCCAACCACAACAAGTGGAGCGCAAAAATCGCCAAGATCACTAACATGAAAATCACAAATAGGGTGGCAAACACGGCGATCAATAAGCGGTTGTTTGAACCGAGGATCAATAAAGCGGCAGTGGCTGCGGCGAAAATCAGCCAAATGTTGAATAACAAACCGTTGAACAGGCGCCGCGGTTCGATGGTGAAGCTGGCGACGAAAATCCCAGTCATCACGATCAACGGGAGCAGCACAGCCAAGAGCGTAGTGGTTTCCAAACGAGCACTTCCTTACTTGAATTGCATTTTTATTAGGGTATAATGAGAAAAAATCAAAGTTTTAACTTGGGGGAAAACAAAAATGGCACATGATCCAGTTTTTGGTACGAAAGATCCAACGCTTGATTATCACAAGCGCGTTGGCGTTTATGCCGTGATCCCAGATGCTAGCGGCAAACGGTTGTTGATCCTTGGCGCACCGAATCACGCGCTATTTTTGCCAGGCGGTGAAGTCGAACCTGGCGAAACCGATGAAGAAACGATCAACCGTGAATTGCTGGAAGAATTCGGCGTGACGGTCACCATCGGCGAAAAGCTCGGCTCGGCGGCGGAATATTTCTATTCTCATCACCGCAAAACTGCGTATTACCATCCGGCGACTTTCTATGCTTGTACCAACTTGAAAAAGGTCGCTGAGCCTTTGGAAGACTTCAACACGTTGATGTTGATGCCAATTGCCGAAGCTGCCGCTCAACTCAAACGCCCAACCCATCGCTTCGGCGTGGCGCAGTGGTTGAAGTTGCAACAATAAGCGGAGGGTGCGGTGTGGTGAAATTGAGGCCTCCAGCTGGCCGCTGCGCCATAGAGAGGGTCCTCGGCGGAGCTAACTCAGATCACTCGCTTCGCTCCTGATTTGAGTGGATCTCCACCTGTGGAAGCCTGTAAGCGATAAATCGCTAACAGGCTTCTCACTATGGCGCAACGACCAGCTTCCGGCCTCAATTTCACCACACCGCGCGACTGTTTCAGCCAATTCACCGACTTAGCCAGGAGGAGTCCTGGCTATTTTTGTATGATTGAAGCTGGTCGTCAGCTCAGGAACACAATCAGTAGACGAGCGCTGGGTATCCAGAAAAATTGAGAACGGAGCGGGTGAGGCATCGCGGAGGTGAATGGGACAATTTCCTGTGAAAGTGAAATCAAGTGAGACGCCGGTTTGTGGTGGCTCGCGTAGATTTCACCGGCAAAATTCAAGACAAGCGGTCTTCTTGGCTTGAATTTTAGGCGTAAGCTCCTCGAACGGTTTTTGTTCGAAAGCTGAAGCCGGCCGCACGGAAACTTGGCCCATTCACCGTAATGATGCCTCACCTGCGGCCTTCACAGTTTTTCAGGTCACTAGAACGCATACTGTTGGATGGCTTTGGCCACACCGTTTTCAGCGTTGGTCGCAGTGATCACTTGGGCATGCGCTTTAACTTCGTCAATCGCATTGCCCATTGCCACGCCGCAACCGGCAGCTTTGATCATCGGCAAGTCGTTGGCTTGATCACCGATGGCCATCACTTCATCCATGCTGTAGCCGAGCTTTTGCGCCAAGTCAGTGACGGCATTGCCTTTAGAAGCATTTTTGTTTAAGGCTTCTAAGAAGAATGGTTCGGAGTTGACGAAATAGTAGCGTTCAAAGTAGTCCGCTGGGATCTTGGCAGTGGCTGCGGCTAAAACGTCGGGCTCGTCGATAAACATCACTTTAGCGAATTGCTTGTCATGCGGGAATTGATCCGGCAAGCGGTAGAACATTGGCATGTTGACCAAGTAAGATTCGCGCACGGAATACTTGGAGATGTCAGCGTTTGGGGTGTACATGTAGTCGGCGTCTTCGGCATGTGAGTGGACGTTGAGGCGGTTGGCGAGTTCCGTTAGATCAACGAAATCGTCATAACTTAATGAATGCTGAAGTAAAATTTCTTTCGTGTCAGCATGTTGTACCATGGCGCCGTTATACGTGATGGCATAATCGCCTGGGTCAACCAACCCCAAAGGCCCGAAGAATTGTTCCAAGCCAGTCAATGGGCGGCCGGTACACAAGACGATTTTGATGCCGTGAGTTTTGGCTGCTTTAACCGTTTCGATGGTTTCTGCGGTGAGTTGTTGATTAGGATCTAACAGGGTGCCATCCATGTCGATGGCGATCATTTTGATTGACATAACTATCCTTTCGTTTAGCGCAAGTTAATTAAAGCACCGTTTAGCAAATAATGTTGGAACTGTTGATAGGTGGAGGAGTCACCTGATTTTTGGAGCATCGTTTTTGGAAAGTAGAAGCGCTTGTCCCCGGTCATCCGCCCAGAAATTGCGGCAACAAGTGGGGATAAGGTGGAAAGCTCTTCTAACGACCCGTCTAGTTGCATGATTTCGATTTGCGTCTTCGGATTGGCACTTGAAGGATCATACGCATCGTATGGCAAATCAAACGAGTCGTTTTCTGCGGTGTAGTATTCCGGATCAAAGCCAGCTTCTGCGACTAACGTGCGCAAGTCCGGCAGCAAGTTTTCCGTATCGCTGGTGAAGGTCGCAGATTTCAAGGGGCGTCTGGATAAGAAGCGGTCAGAGAAGTCTTTTAAGATCGGATCGGGATAATCCAGCCAGTAAGTGAAGTAGGTGTTGAGTACGCCGTCGTCAAGTTTTAAATAATCCTTCAGCGTCCAAGTCCCTTCAAAAAATGGGATCAATAAGCGCGGATTATAGGCGGCATCAAAGCGTCCCGCTTCATATAAAGTCTTCGCCCGGGCCAGCAAGTGCATCAACACCACTTCCATGCCGCGAGACACTGGGTGGAAATAAATTTGTTGATACATTTGGAAGCGACTGACGATGTAGTCTTCTACCGCATGCATCCCATTGGCGTCAAAAGCGATGCCATCAGGATATGGTCGCATTACCCGCAAGATGCGCGTCAAGTCGAATAAGCCATAATTGGTGCCGGTATTATAGGCATCGCGCAACAAGTAGTCCATGCGATCGGCGTCGATTTGACTGGAGATCATTTGCACGACTTGCGGATTGGGATAAGTGTGGTCGATCACACTGGCGACTTTTTGCGGAAAATCAGGCGCCACTTCCCGTAAAATGTGATTGATGTTGGTGGATTCATTGCATAAGATCCGCCGCGTGATGGCTTCGTGATCGGTATTAAAAATGTGCTCAAAAGTGTGCGAGTACGGCCCGTGGCCAACGTCGTGGAGCAAGGCGGCACATAAGGCGACTAAGCGTTCTGAGTCGTCCCATTGATCAGGGTAGTTGTTTTTAAATGAATCGCAGATCTGGCGGGTAATTTCATAAACGCCAAGCGAGTGCGTGAAGCGGGAGTGTTCTGCGCCTTGAAACACAGTATTGGCCACCCCGAGTTGTTTGATCCGACGTAAACGCTGGAATTCAGGTGTGTTGATCAAGTCTAAAATCACTTGGTGGCGCACATGAATGTAGTTGTGCACTGGATCGCGAAAGACTTTTTCTCTTGGTAACATCGTGTTCAAGGCATTTTCCCCCTAATGTTTTTGGCTTGCGGGTTAGTGATTTGGCATTGGGACTCCAGCTGGCTCGCCGAGACGTGGTGAGGGTCCTCGGAAAAGCTAACTTGAATCATCCGCTGCGCGTCTGATCCAAGTGGATCTTTTCCTGCGGCTTTGCGTAAGCGGTAAACCGCTAACGCAAATCTCACCACGTCTCGACGGCCAGCCTCCGTCCCAATGCCAAATCGTGGCCACATGTATCAATGTTGTCCAATGGCTCTTGTAAACGATTGTTCGACGATCCTTTATCTGCGCCATCTGTGAATCAGACTCATGAATAGGCTCATCATGTGTGAACGAAGAAAAATCGTAAGCGGAGATAGTTTTGGCAAAGCGGAGGTGAGCTGGACAATTGCTCGTGGTAGTCAAATCAAGTAAGACGCCGTTTTTTGGTGGCTTGCGTAGATTTTACCGGCAAGACTTGAAACAGAGCGGTTTTCTCTGGTTCAAGTCTTAGGCAAAAGAACATCGGCGGTTTGTGCCGATTTCTGGCGCCGGCCGCACTAGCAACTTGTTCAACTCACCGCAGTGACGCCAAAACTATCGGAGTCCACAACTTTTCATACTGCAAGCCAGTTTTATGACTCCATTATACAATAGAGTGTGAAGTTTTTGGCCAAGCGTTATAATAGGTTGAAAACCACTGAAAGGAAGGATCGCATGGACTTATCACACGGGATCCCAGTTTCGATCCACTTAGAAACTTATGTTACCCAAGAAGGGGAAACTGAAGAACATGTTTTTAACGAGCCAGGAACGATCGTCGAGCTCAATGACACGCTTTATATTCGCTATCGTGAGATCAATGAAAAAGAGCACACGGATTATCCAGTGACCTTGAAGCTGCGCGGTGACGGGGATGTGCAACTCAGCCGTGGCGGCAGTAATGATGATATGCAATTGAAGTTGCATTTTGCCAATGAAAAGCGGATCTTGACCCAATACCGTACGCCTTATGGCATGATCCCTGTGGAAACCATCACGCCGCGCTTGGATGTGCGCATCACGGATGATCCACTGGCTGGCGAAATTTATATCGAGTATCAATTATTTGCTAACGGGGAAACCTTGGGAAATTATCGAATGCGATTGCTTTTTCATGCTTAAACGGGTATGATTTGGAATAGACTGTGGAAAGGGCGTGTACCGGTTGAAACTAGACGAAGTATTTGCCGACGCGATTAAATCAGAACTGTCCATGATCGAGGTGGCGCACGCCATTCTCGACGAAAAAGGCGAAACGATGGCTTTTGTGGACATCGTTAACGAGATCCAAACCTATTTGGGTAAAACCGATGGTGAGATCCGGGATCGTTTGCCGCAATTTTATACGGATTTAAACGAAAACGGATCGTTCATTTCTTTAGGCGACAACGTTTGGGGCCTGCGCGCTTGGTACCCATACGAATCTGTCGATGAAGAAGTCAACCAACATGACGATGAAGAAGACGCACCGCGCCGCAAGAAGCGCAAGAAGGTCAACGCCTTCTTGGCTGATGCTGGCGACGATGATGATGTCATCGACTACAACGACGACGATCCAGAAGACGATGACTTTGACGACGACGCTGATGACGATGCGGCTGACGACTTCGATGATGACGAAGATGCCAACGCAGACGGCGACGACGAAGAAGACAGCTTGCCTGATGGGATCGAAGGCCAATTGGCAGAATTCTCTGACGACGATGATGAAGATGAAGAAGACGACGATACGGATTCCGATTCTGACGACGAAAACTAAATCAACGAACACTTTGAGATCAAGCCGAAGTTCAGGCTTGATCTTTTTTGTATTTGCTAGTTAATTGCCTAGTGGTATGAAAAGTTGCGGGTTCCAGTGCCTTGGCGTCACTGCGGAAAACTGGACAAGTTGCCGGTGCGGCCGGCTGCAACTCTCGAACAAAAACCGTTCGAGGAGTTTTCGCCTAGATTTTGAGCCAAAGAAAACCACTTTGTCTCAAAATCTGCCGGTGAAATCTGCGCGAACCGCCACAAATCGGCGTTTCACTTGACTGCACTGCCACGGGCAATTGTCCAGTTTTCCTTGTTTTGCCAAGTCACTTCCACCCGCAACTTTTCTTCACGGGGACTGTTGGTCGACAAAACAAAATCGTGTCCGAATCACGCTGAAGTTCACAGTAGTTTGATTTTGTTGAAGCCTACGTCGAAATCAATTTTCAATTGTGAGCTGATTGAATCAGGCTTCAAGGATTTTGAAACCGGTGAATATTTAACCGATGACGCCATGCGGAAACGTTTCGCGCAGTATGGGTGGCGATAAGCTGACTTTCAAAATTGACTAGGTTATAATCAAGTAAGCGTTTACTTGAAGCTGGAGGAGATCGGGATGGAAAACCTTCGCCGAGTCGTCATTTTATTTTGGATTGTGGCTTATTTGATTCTTGTTTTTGGTTTTCAAGCATTACCGTTTGCCTATATGTCAGGCTATTGGGTATTGAGTAGCAGTTTGTTGGCGTTAGTGATTTGGCTGTTGTGGCAGTTCGGGATGCGGCACATTGCGCAAGCGACCAAATCCTTGAAGCTGATCAAAGGTGGGCGCACGGCGGCAGAATTCTGGCTGGTGTTAAATGGCGCGAATGTTTTGCGGTTTGTGATCGCTCATTTCTTCGGCGGCACCGGGGCGGAATTGGTCCGTTGGGTGTTACTTGTGGTGTTGATCGTCTTAGCATGGCGCGAGTTCCATCAAAAGGCGCTGGCTGAGGATGAAACGCCTTGGCATGAAAATCACTGAAGAAGTTTGGACTGATTTTCAATATCGCTTGACGCAAGTAGGGATTTTAGTTATTATACTGCTTGGGCGCTTTACGATTCGTCGTAAAGCCAAAACGGTTACAAGCTCCCTGTCGTACGATGGGGAGCTTGTTTTTGTTTTTTCCCGTCAATTAAAATAAAAGGAGTTATCACATGACCAAGTATATTTTTGTTACCGGTGGCGTTGTGTCTTCACTTGGCAAAGGGATCGTCGCAGCTAGTCTTGGACGGCTGTTGAAGAACCGCGGCTTGAAGGTAACGATCCAGAAATTTGATCCCTACATCAACGTCGACCCAGGCACGATGAACCCATACCAACACGGGGAAGTCTTCGTCACCGACGATGGTGCGGAAACGGATCTTGACCTTGGCCACTATGAACGCTTCATCGACATTAACTTGAACAAGTATTCTAATGTCACGACTGGGAAAATCTATTCCGAAGTTTTGGAAAAAGAACGCAAAGGGGAATACCTCGGCGCTACTGTGCAAGTGATCCCGCATATCACCAACATGCTCAAAGAAAAGATCATGCGCGCAGCCAAAACCACGGATTCTGACATCATCATCACCGAAATCGGTGGGACGGTTGGCGATATCGAATCGCAACCATTCTTGGAAGCCATTCGCCAAATGAAAAATGATGTCGGCGCAGAAAACACCTACTACATCCACGCAACGTTGATCCCATACTTGCGTGCTGCCGGTGAAATGAAGACCAAGCCGACGCAACACTCCGTTAAGGAATTGCGTAACATTGGGATTCAGCCAAACATGCTGATCTTGCGGACGGAAAAGCCTGTCACTGAAGGCATGAAGAAGAAGATCGCATTGTTCACTGACGTTAAAGAAGATTCCATCATCGAATCTCGCGACGCCAAGTCCTTGTACTCCATTCCTTTGGCCATGCAAGCACAAGGTATGGACCAACGTGTCATCGAACACTTCGGCTTAGATGTGCCAACTGCCGACATGACCGAATGGACTAACTTGTTGGATAAAGTCCAAAACCTTGACCACAAAGTGAAGATCGCTTTGGTCGGTAAGTATGTGGCTTTAAAGGATGCTTACATCTCAGTTTCTGAAGCCTTGAAGCATGCTGGCTACTACTGGGATTCCGATGTTGAAATCGCCACTTTCCAAGCGGAAGATGTCAACGATGACAACGTTCAAGAATTATTAGGCGATGCTGATGGCATTTTGGTACCTGGTGGCTTCGGTGATCGCGGTCTTGAAGGTAAAATCGCGGCCATCCGCTATGCGCGTGAAAACAACGTGCCATTCTTAGGTATTTGCTTAGGGATGCAAATGGCTTCCATCGAATTTGCCCGCAACGTATTGGGCATTAAAGATGCTGCCACTGCTGAAGTGGACCCAGATTCCAAGAACCCAGTTATTTGGTTGATGCCAGACCAAGTCGACGTCACCAACCTTGGTGGGACTTTGCGTTTGGGCTTGTATCCTTGCGAACTCAAGGAAGGCTCTGTTGCCGCAGCTGCTTACGACAACGTCCCAGAAGTGCAAAAGCGTCACCGTCACCGTTACGAATTCAACACCAAGTACCGCGAAGCCATGGAACAACACGGCATGGTCTTCTCCGGCGTTTCGCCTGACAACCGTTTGATGGAAATCATCGAATTGCCAAAGAACAAGTTCTTCGTTGCGGCGCAATACCACCCAGAATTCCAATCTCGTCCAACGAAGCCTGAAGGGTTGTTCAAGTCCTTCATCCAAGCTGCTGGCGATTTCAAATAAGCATTAACTTGACCGAGGCCTTGTGCCTCGGTTTTTTTGTTCCAGAGTTTTTGAGCAGCGGGCTTAGTCGGCCAGATAGCCTAGCGTCATGAATTGAACCGGGTTTTGGTTTGATTCATGATGCGTAGCTATCTGTGTCGACGTTGCTGCTCAAAGCTCGACGTTCCAGCTAAGGACCAGCAGCTCCGGCACTTGAACGGCACAAAGTTAGCTTTCTCTGCGGGTTGGCCTAAGCGACAAGTCGCTAAGACCAATCTCACCATGTGCCATTCAAGTGCCTCCGATGCTGGCTATTTGCTTTCACAAGCACGCGATGATCGGATATGACTCGCAAGCTTATGTTGTATGCACAAATTTGAGTCACAGTGAATTGACCTATAATCTGATCAGAAATTTATATCTGATGACCATTAATCTGATCAATAATAACATCATCTAAATTTTAATTTTGCGCGCTGACTGACGATGCTGACTTTTATATTTTTAAGTCTCTCAAGCAATCGCAGCGAAATCTCAGTGCCTGTCAAAAAATCATGGTTGGCGGAGGAATGGAAGCAATGTGAGTGGCGCATGGTGAGATGACTGTTGGCGGTGTACCGCCTACAGTCATCCGCAAGTCGAGATCCACTTTTGATCTGAGCTTTGCGAAGATCAAAAGTTAGCTCGGCTGAGGACCCTCACTTTGCGCCGCTCACATTGCTGGAATTCCGGAGCTGTCCATGATTTTCTGCCCCTGCAGGCCCTGATATTCCTGTGGTAACGCTGAGGGAAGGCGAAATATTTTCTAATATAACAAGGCAAGCGCATGATTTCGCGAAACACGGCTTGTTTTTTGTACGACATTTCATTAGAATTAAACGATGAATGTGTTTTAATTGTCGGCGCATGAATTTCTTTGTGCCGACGCCTACCAGTGAACGATACCAGCGTAAAAAGTACGTTATGAAGCCTAAATTGTGGTCAGCTTCAGCCAGTTTGTTAGTGAACGCGTGAGTGAGGAATAAATTACATGAAAAAAATGCTGATTCACGGGGGCAAAAAGCTCTCGGGCTCGGTGGTTATCGGCGGGGCAAAAAACAGTACAGTCGCTTTGATCCCAGCGGCCATTTTGTCGCGTACCCCTGTGACCCTTGATTCGGTACCTCAGATCCAAGATGTCTATAACTTGATGGACATTCTCGAAGCGATGAACGTCCATTCGACCTTTGAAGATTGCGTGCTCCACATTGATCCAACTCAAATTAAAGAAGTGCCGTTACCCGAAGGCAAAATCAAGTCGTTGCGGGCGTCTTATTATTTCATGGGCGCATTGCTTGGACGTTTTGGGAGCGCTAACGTTGCCTTGCCAGGTGGGGATGACATCGGCCCGCGTCCGATCGATCAACATATCAAGGGCTTTGAAGCCCTCGGCGCTACCGTGACTAACGAACATGGGGCGATGGTGCTCCATGCGCCGAAAGAAGGCCTACATGGTGCGCGGATTTACTTAGACATGGTTTCTGTCGGCGCGACCATCAATATTATTTTGGCCGCAGTAACGGCAAAAGGCCAAACCATTTTGGAAAATGCCGCCAAAGAACCAGAAATTATCGACTTAGCGACTTATTTAAATAACATGGGCGCAACCATTCGCGGTGCTGGGACTGATGTGATCCGTATCGAAGGCACCCCTGAATTACACGCCCAAAACACCCATACCATTATTCCGGATCGCATTGAAGCCGGGACTTATTTGTCGATGGCTGCTGCAATGGGCGATGGCGTCAACGTGAAAAACATCATTTCCGAGCACTTGGATTCTTTCTTAGCCAAGCTTGAAGAAATGGGTGTGGTGATGGATGTCGGCGAAGATAGCATTTTCGTCTACCCATCAGGGGACTTGCGGATGGTGCAAATCAAAACCATGCCATATCCAGGCTTTGCCACCGACTTGCAACAACCGATCACGCCCTTGATGCTCAAAGCCCAAGGTGAAGGCATCATTGTCGATACCCTTTATCCCAAGCGTGTGCGCCACGTGCCAGAATTGATCCGCATGGGCGCAGATATCACCGTGGAAAATGATGTGATCATTTTGCACCACGCCGATAAACTGCAAGGTACAGAAGTCGCAGCCACTGAAATTCGCGGTGGGGCATGTTTGATGATCGCTGGCTTAATGGCAGAAGGCGACACCACCATCACTCATGTGGGGCACATTTTGCGCGGGTATGATCGCGTGATCCAGAAATTGCACGGCTTAGGCGCTGATGTTGAAATCATTGATGACGTTGACGCTGACGAGCCGATGAACGTCTGATTTGGTTGCAAAAACGGATGTGGCATGCTATAATTTTGCGGTTGACTATAAACAATATCTCTCTAGGTCAGGCAATGGCTTAGGGCAAAGGAGAAAAACACTATGAAGCAAGGTATCCATCCAGATTATCACGAAGTTGTATTCATGGATTCTTCAACTGGGTTCAAGTTCTTGTCTCGCTCAACTGTTTCTTCCGCAGAAACTGTTGAATGGGAAGACGGCAACACTTACCCATTGATCCGTGTTGAAACCACTTCCGATTCCCACCCATTCTACACCGGTAAGCAAAAGTTCAACAAAGCCGACGGTCGTGTGGATCGATTCAACAAGAAATACGGTCTTACCAAGTAAGCAAACAAAACAGCGTCTGGCGCGTGAGAATTCACGTGGCAGGCGCTATTTTTGTATGGTGTTTGAATAAATGAATCGTTAAGGGGTCTCTGATTTGCGCCAAATGAGACTGCCGATGCCGATGACACCTAAGCACAGCGCGATCCACAACAGCACGTTTTCAACCAAGGTCCCAAAGCCAAACTGGCCACTCCAATTCCACACGACTGGCGCAAAGAAGGCGCTGATGATCGTGGCGATGGTCAAGGTGCTGCTGACCAAGTCGATCAAGTGGTCGCTGAGACTTAAACTGCTACGCCAAACCAAATAAGGACCAGTGTATGAATAAATGTAGTTGAAGAAAATGGCACTGAAGATCGCAATGGCAGGCTGTTTGCTGAATAACATGATTAAGACGGCCGCCGCTGCGCCTAGATAACCCAAAGTTAACGTTTTGCTGGCGAGTTTGCGATGGACGCGGCCAAAGGTCAAGCCGGCCAACAGTCCGCCGAGATTCATGGCCGACAAAGTCCAATTGGCTAATTGGCTGTTACCGAAGTGATGTTGGACAAACAAAGCGGGTAATTTTAATTGCACACCCCAAATGATCAAGTAGGTGACGAAGGCTAACAAACAGAGACTGATTTGTAACCGTGGTAGTTTCAGCTTAAGTCCTTTTTGATTCGGTGTAAGACTTGTGCGTTGGGGGAGCACTCGATAAGCTAAGCCAGCCAATGGGATCAAAAGCAGATAAAGGCCAAACACTGCGCGCCAGCTCAAGGCAATCAGGATCCCGGCGACGGCTAATAACACAGCGTTACCTAACGCCGAGATCCCAGTTTGATAACCCATGAGCCGCGTTTTGAATTCGCCGTGATAGACATGCGCAATCAAACTGATGGCATGTGGTGAAAATAACCCGATACCTAAGCCTAACATTGCGCGACACGCCATTAACCAAGCAAAACTTGCGCTTAAAGCTGGCAGTGCCCCGAAAATGCCACTGAGCAATAAGCCGAATACGACCACGTGGCGCACACCGAATTTTTGCGTCAGCTTCGGGTTCAAAATTAAAGTCACCAGTGCGCTTAAATTGGCCAAAGTCACCGACCATTCGATCAAGGTGGTAGGCACGCTTGGAAATTCGTGTTGGAGTTGTGGAATAATCCCAGTGATCAAAGTGGACACCCCGCCGACCGCAGATAAACTTAAAATGCTAGTCAAGGTGAGTTTTGCGTGTGTATTTGACATGATGACGACCGCCTTTTGAAGTTGTTGGCTGTACTTTAACATGCGCTTAGGCCAGGTGTTGGACATGATTGAAACCAATGGCGGTCAATTTTGGGTGAGAGTGGGCCGATAATCTTTTGTCGATCTTTTGTTCGATGCGATAGAGTGGCAATAGATTTACCTTGTAAGCGCTATATACAAACGCGTCACGCCGTCGTATAGTGAAATTGAAGCTGTCACGATCATACGGAGGAAAGCTTATGGCCACTGCGGTACCAGATTGTTGGGAACTTGAACTTGTCATCAAAGAAGCTGGGTTACTGCCCGACCAGAATTTTTTTGCGGCTTGGCGGATCCCGAATGATACGGCTTATGGACTCGCAACGTTGGCTGATGTTGGTGATACGAGGTGGGGGCCAATGAGCCTGACGGCAACTGGCGTATTAGTGTTTACGCCGACGATGATCGCACTTGCCGATAATGTGACTGAAAAGAAAATCCTCCGTCATCAAATCACCTTTGAAACCATTCGTCGGATTTCGGAGCGCAACTTCAAAGTCGTACAGCACAAGGATGAAGTGCACCTGCAATTCGATTATGGTGATGAGCATTATCATGGTTTCGTGTTGGCAAAATATTGGTTAAGCGAGCGTTATCGCAGTGACAATTTCTGGCAATTAGCCGCTCATGGCTTTTATCATCGAATGGCGCCGTTATTTCCTCAAAACTAAAAAAGTTGTGCGACCGGCAAAATCAGGTGGCACAACTTTTTAAATTATAAGCTGATCGTCTGCTCATCATCGAAGAAGGCGAGTTCGGTGTTGGCAATCAGCTTGCTATAGCCGAATGCATTGATGGCTTTGGTCAATTCGATTTCGGATTCGTGATAAGAAATTTGTTTGATGTTGAGGACATCGCGAAGTGGCAAGCCGTTGGGATGACCCAATAAGTAATGGGCAGCTTTGGCGCCTGGAATGCGTAAATAGAAATCAGCGCTTGCTGCGACGAGATGGAGGATACTGTGAAAAACCGGATCGAGAGTGTTTTTACCGCCAACGAACACACCACTGGCAGGTGCGCGTCGTTGCCAAAACAGATCCACGGTGGTTGGCGTCAAGGTCCAAAGCGTCTGGCCTTGATTCGAGAAGGTCAAGGTGCCAGCTTTCAAAGTCACCGTAATTTGGTGCTTACGCTCATTCAGTAGTGGCGCAAACGTGCCGAGTTCAGGGAATTGTAAATCGTCAACTTTTAGCGCGTGGATTTGGACAATGCGACCATTGATCGCTGATAGTTGATTGTTGTCCGGCAAACTATGCAAAGCAACTTGAGCAAAAGCAGCTTGAACCTTTTCCACGATGATGCCTCCTTGTGAAATTCAAGTTCAGTTTGTCACTAGCCGCGTTCTGTGACTCAAGTTTACGCCAAACGTCGACTTTTTCAGGCTGAACGTCAGGATATGCCTGAAAGGGCAGTTCAAGTCTGCCCCATTAGCCGATGGCAGGTTATCGAAGTTTCGATAAGCTATAGTCATCAAAGCAAAAGAGGGGCAAACATGAGCTATTTAACGTTACGCGACATTCACAAAGCATACCATTTGGACAAACAAACCTTTCCAGTGCTGAAAGGCATCGATTTAGACTTTGAACTGGGTGAATTTGTTTCAATTTTAGGAGAGTCAGGCGGTGGTAAGTCCACCTTGATGAACATCATCGGTGGGTTGGATCGTGATTTCGAAGGCCAAGTGGTGGTCGACGGCCAAACGCTGGACCATCACAATGAAAAGGCGCTTGATGCCTATCGTCGGGAAACCGTCGGCTATATCTATCAATCATATAACTTGATCAATCATTTAAGTGTTTTGGATAATGTGTTGGTGTCCTTGGACATGACCACCTTAAACAAAACACAGCGAATCGCCCGGGCAGAAGAATTACTGGCCCAAGTTGGCTTGGCTGATCAAGCCAAAAAATATCCGAACCATTTATCTGGTGGTCAAAAACAGCGCGTGGCCATTGCCCGCGCATTAGCCAGTGATCCCAAAATTATCATTGCGGATGAACCTACCGGCGCCTTAGATGCGCAAAACACTCAAGAAGTGCTGGCGTTATTGGACAGTATTGCTGCGCAAGGTCGCTTGGTGATTGCGGTCACCCATTCGCAAATCGTGGCGGATGCCGGAACGCGCATTGTTCATATGGAAAATGGGCAAATCGATCAAGATACGCCATTGCGAGACGCCTACTCGCCAATGACGACTCAAGCGTTGACGTCTCGTAAACTGCCTGCTGCTGTGAGTTATAAAACGGCAGTCAAACATTTACGGTTTAACTTTTGGCGCAACGCCTTGATTGTCTTAGGGACGACGATTGGGTTGTTTTCTGTGATTTTATTCAATGGGATCGGCAATGGCGTGACGAGTTATATCGATCATCAAGTTACCAGCATTTCAAATCCCAAAATCGTGACTGTATCCAGTTATACCAAACCAGTCAAAGCAGTCGGTAGCAGTAGTGCGATGGCGGCGATGAGTACCACTGCCAGCACCAGCACACCCAAACTTTCCAGTACTGACTTAGCCACCTTAAAAAACATCAAGCATGTCGCGTCTGTTGATCCTAGTTATACGGTGAGCGCTGTTGATCTCAAACTTGGGCGTAAAACCACAACGTTATCGACTTTAAAGAACTGGAATAATGCTTCTAATGCCGATAATTTGATCAAAGGTTCTAAACCTTCAAGTGGTGAAATGGTTTTAGACAAAGCTGATGCGAAGAAGATTTCCTCGAATTGGAAAGCTTTAGTCGGCAAAACCATCAAAGTTAGCTTCAAATCCCAAACCAAAACCGTGACCACTTCAGTGAAGATCTCAGGTATTGCCAATGCTAAGAACTCGATGGGGATGACCGATCTTACTGCCATTAACACGCAAACGCTGAAAAATGCGGAAACGAAAGCCGGCGTCAACGCCCAACCCAATGGTGCCAGTGTTTTAGCCACCAGCATGAACCAAGTTAACGCTGTAAAAAAAGCCATCAATAACAGCACGCAAAATGGTAAACGTCAATATACCGCGACGGCTTTAACGTCCTTCATTAAAACGGTGAAGACATATGTGAATTTAGCGTCAACCGTTTTGGCGGCGATTGCTAGCATCTCCTTAGTGGTTTCTGCATTAATGATCATTGTGACGATGTTTATGAGTGTGTCCTCTCGAGTCAAAGAAATCGGAATTTTGCGCGCATTAGGCCAAAGCAAACAAGATATTCGCCGCTTGTTCACGAGTGAATCTTTGTTGATCGGTTTGGCTTCGGCTAGTGTGGCCACTGGTTTAGCTTATGGGTTAGGGGCACTTGCCAATACTGCGATGCAAAGTATGACGAGTTTCAATATTATTCAAATCACAGCCGGCAATGTGATCGAAACCTTTGTGATTGCCTTGGCCATTGCCTTACTGGCTGCTTGGATGCCATCACGGCGCGCCGCTTCCATGAACCCGATCGATGCGTTAGCTGCTGAATAAGACCAAGAGCCTTGAGAAAAATTGTCAATCTCGTCAAAAACCGACCGCAAAGTCGGTTTTTGCGCGTATAGTACCCAGTAATGGAGGAGAAATGATGAGCAAACAGCCAAATATCAAACCTTTGCGCCGTCCAGTGATGTTATTTTTAGTGTTGATCGGAATGGTCGCGTTGTATGTTTTGAAATCTGAACCAGAACAAATGGTCGGCCATGGGTGGTTGTTTGCCGGATCTGCCATTTCGATTTTTTGGCAAGAACAGATCATCGTTGGTGGCGTCTTAGCAGAAATTGCCTTGATCTGGTTTGGTCAATGGTTGTTTGATCGCCACCCATGGGCATTATTTGGCCCGCAACTGATCTTTGCGGTGACGACATCGGTCGGTTTGGAACATAAAATGCCGATCGTAGCGATTGGTGTGATCACAGTGGTGGCTATTGAAATCATCAACTTTTATGCGCGACCGCAGAAGCCTTTGATCAGTTTAGGAATTTTAAGTTTACTGATTTTAGGCGCGTACACCGCTTATAACGGAATCCTCCAAGCTGTTATCGTGTTGATCGCCTTTTTGTTCGTGTTGTTTGTGGTGGTGTTTTACAGTCGCTATTACTTCCAACAAGCCGCCCAACGCCAACAAGCAGAAGACTTATTGGCTGAAGTTCAGTTAGCTTATGACCAAGTTGAAGCCAGTACCATTCGCACAGAACGCCAACGGGTGGCCAGAGAATTACATGATACCTTAACGCAAGGGCTAGCTGGCACGGTGATGCAGTTAGAAGCCGCAGAAAGCTTTTTGCAAAATGGCCAAGTTGACCGTGGGACGCAAGTGGTGCATGATGCCACTGGCATTGCGCGCGACACCTTACGTCAAAGTCGGCTGACGTTAAGTGATTTGCGCGCCACGACGGAACAAAGCTTGCAACCGCGTTTGGAATTGCTCGCCGATGCGTTTAAGAAAAACTACCATTTGGAAACCACTTTGCGCTTGCATTATGTCCCTGATTTTTCCGATGCGCAGCTGACACAGATCACAAGAATTGTCTCTGAAGCGATGATGAATGTGGTCAAGCATACGGATACGTTGCAAGTGGTGATCAATGGGAATACCCAAGATTCTGTTTTCACGTTATCAGTGATTGATTTTGGCAGTGGGCTTCCCTTGAAATCAAAATCTGGACATTTTGGCGTGACCGGCATGCATGAGCGGGCGGCGATGCTCGATGGTGCTTTAACAGTTGTAGGCACGCCAGGTGAAGGCACAACGGTGACGTTGACCATGCCGACGGTTAAAAAGGAGCAGTTACATGACCAAAGTGTTGATCGTTGATGACCATGCGGTGTTGCGGATGGGATTATCGTTGATTTTAGAAACAACGCCAGATTTTGAAGCAGCCGGCTTTGCAGAAAATGGGCGAGTTGGCTTGGCACAAGTCGAAGCGCTGCAGCCTGATTTGGTGTTGTGTGATATTCGCATGCCGGAAATGGATGGCATTGAAATGATCCGCCAACTCCATCAAACCCATCCAAATCTGCCAGTGGTGGTGTTGACCACTTTTGACGATCCCGAACCGATCCAACAAGCCATGCGCTTAGGCGCGCGCGGTTATTTGTTAAAAGATGCCGACAAAGAAACGATTGTGAATACGTTGAAACAGGCGTTAGTGGGTACTGTGAGTTTGTCCCCTGAGTTGATGACGAAGGCTTTTGCCCAACCAGAATCCGCGATCAGCTTAACGCCACGTGAACATGAAATTTTACAACAAGTTGCACAAGGTGCACGCAATATCGATGTCGCCCAAAAGCTGCATTTGTCTGAGCGTACCATTAAGGCGCATCTGACCAGCATTTATAACCGCCTGGGCGTGGAATCTCGGGCAGAAGCAGTTGCCGCAGCATTAAAGTTGGGTTTAATCGATTAACCTCGCTCCTGAGTCATGCTTCAAAATTGCCACATCCAATCATTCAAGTTATCCTACCTGTGCGTTCACACAAAGGGGGGATCGTGATGTTATCTTGGGTGATGCTGATCGTATTGAGTTTGTTAGTTGTCGGGTTGCTTGGGGTGATCACTTTCGTCGTGTATGAAGTGCACAAACAAGACCGTTAGTGAACGCAAAAAGGCCGGCTGGAAAAATTTCCAGTCGGCTTTTTCAATGATCAAGCGTTGAGGTAAGCTTGCATCGCGTTAAGTTGCGCTTCGGCATCCGCCATCCCCGTGGCGTGCAAGGCTTCAAGTTTATCAGTATCGCGCTCCAAGCGGCCAACTGTCACTGGTTGGGCTGGGGCAATCACAAAAGTGTTTCCTTGTGCTTCCAGTTTTTGCAATTGTTCAGCTTGACGGTTGTACATTTCAGGACGTGCGATCGCCGTTTCGACAAACGCCGGGTAATTGCTGAAGGCTTGTTGATAGGCGCGACGCAACACGGCGCTGGTGGCGTTTTTGCGATAAGTGCGCTCACGGGTGCGGATCACGACGATTTTGTCATAACCGTTGGCTTGGGCGTATTCATACGGAATGGAATCGGCCACGCCACCGTCCAAACATAACCCATAACCGGTGTAAGCAGGGGCCGAGATAAACGGCATGGCAGAGCTGGCTTTTAAGTTGGCAACTAAGTCTTGGCCTTGTGGCGAGTGGAAGTACACGGCGCGACCTTTGACCATGGACGTGGCCACCACCACAAATTCCATCGGACTGGTGCGATAAGTCAGCTCATCAAAATCTTCCCAGTCGCCACCGTGCGATTCAAATAAATAATCCAAGTTAATAATATCTTGGCGACGCAAGGCACGGCGCAACGAAATATAATTGCGATCCATGCGGTGATGCACGTTGACGGCATTGGTGCGGCCAGGTTGATGAGAAATGTAATTCGTCCCACTTAACGCCCCAGCTGATACGCCGATGACAGTTTTAAATTGGATGCCTTGTTGCATGAAAAAGTCCAACACGCCAGCCGTGTATTGCCCGCGCATGGCGCCACCTTCAAGGACTAAGGCTGCATTATAAAGCATGGGTTGCCTCCTTTGGCACAATGGTTTCATCGGCAGTGAATTTGGGCTCAACTTGAAGTTCGGCGATCCGAGCATCCCCCCATTTGCACATCGCATCGATGATCGGCATCAAAGAATGGCCCAGTGGGGTGATCGCATAGCTGACTTTATTTTGGCCATCAGGGGCGACGTTGCGGGTGATCAAGCGGTCTTGTTCGAGTTCGCGTAGCTGGTTGGTCAACACTTTATGGGTGATGGTTGGGAGTAGTCGGCGTAATTCGTTGAAGCGATAAGCGCCGTGTTCATCTAAGTGGCAAAGCAAAATCAATTTCCATTTGCCGGAAAACATCGCCAACGTTAATTCTTTGGCACAAGAGAAATCACCATTTTCAAGGCGGGTGAGGGCGTCTTTGCGGACAATATCAGTCATCGTGAATCCTTTCAGGCACAAATTAGTGCGTGCTAGTATCTTTAGAGTCCCAAGTATAAAATAGATACCGTCAAGTTTCAAATTTGGAGGCTGTTATGAAATATCGCGAATTTGGTAAAACTGGTTTTAAGATCTCAGAAGTGTCCTTGGGCACTTGGCAGCTCGGCGGCAAGTGGGGCGCGCCTTACAACTTAAAAGATGCGCAAGACACTTTGCAAGCCGCCTATGATCACGGCGTCAACTTCTTTGATACCGCTGATGGTTATCAAGATGGCGAAAGTGAAAAAGCGGTGGGCGCGTTCGTGCGTGAACACCCAGATGTCCACTTCACCACGAAAATCGGCCACAAAGAAACGCCTTATTCAATCGAACATTTCAACGCCGAACACTTGCGCAAGTATGTCGATGATTCGCTGAAGAACATGGGTGTCGACGCCTTGGATTGTGTGTTGTTACACTGCCCGCCAACCGATGCTTATTATGATCCATCGATTTTTGCCGCGCTAGATGAGTTGAAGCGTGAAGGTAAGATCTTGAACTACGGCGTTTCCGTGCAACGCGTCGAAGAAGCCATCAAAGCCTTGGACTATGACATCTCAGCCGTGGAGATCATTTTCAACATGTTCCGCTTGCGTCCAGCTGAAGTATTCTTTGATTTGGCCAAGCAGCACAATGTCGGCATTTTAGCGCGGGTGCCATTAGCTTCTGGCTTGTTATCTGGCAAAATGACGGCGAACACCACTTTTGCACCAACCGATCAGCGCACCAACAACCGCAATGGTGAATTGTTTGATAAAGGCGAAACCTTCTCTGGCGTTGATTTCTTAACGGGGGTCCAAGCCGCCGATGAATTGAAACAACGCTTGGGCACTGAGAACTTGGCCGGGGATGCCTTGCGATATATTCTGATGTACGATGCGGTGTCTGCGGTGATTCCAGGCGCTTCTAATCCCAACCAAATTGAGCGCAACACCAGCGCTTCAGATCTGCCCGCTTTGACGGATAAACAAATGCAAATCGTGAAAGCTGTCTATGATGAAAAAATCAAAAATCCAGTACATTATCTCTGGTAGTTCTTGGAAAACCGTCGCGTAACTGCGACGGTTTTTTTACATCATCGCGACACAACTTTTACGCCCTTGAGGCTTGATTTTTACATGCACTCCTTATGCTGAAGGTGTTTTTGAAAGGGAAGACCTCAAAGGAGAAAATGAGCCATGAAAAGAAAATCAACCTTGATCTTAAGCTTGATGTTATTAAGTGTGGTCAGCGTGTTAGTCAGTTGTGGCAATGCTGCAAGTTCAAAAACGCCTTCCAGTTCCTCATCAACGGCAGATACCAAAGTCGTTGCAGTGGGCTCGACGGCTTTACAACCCTTAGTGGAACAAGCCGCACAATTGTATACGACGGATCACCCGAATGCCAAGATCACTGTGCAAGGTGGCGGATCAGGCACTGGCTTGTCGCAAGTCGCCCAAGGTTCGGTGACCATCGGTAATTCAGATATTTTTGCGGAACAAGAAGCCGGCCTTGATGCGACTAAGCTTAAAGATCATCAAGTGGCAGTGGTCGGGATGGCGCCAGTGGTGAATCAAGATGTGGGCGTGAAGAATGTCACCATGAGTCAGTTGCGGGACATTTTCACCGGGAAAATCACTAATTGGCAAACCCTCGGTGGCAAGAACGAAAAAATCACCGTGGTCAATCGTGCGGCCGGCTCTGGGACGCGCGCTACTTTTGAAGCGGCGGTGATGAACGGGCAAAAGGCGATGACCACCCAAGAACAAGATTCAAACGGGACGGTGCAAAAAATTGTGGCCGGCACCCCTGGGGCGATCAGCTATTTGGCTTTTTCTTATGTGAAGGCTGATGTGCCGGCGTTGTCAGTCGATGGCGTGAAGCCAACTGCTGCCAATGTGCAAACCAACAAATGGAAGATCTGGTCTTATGAGCACATGTACACCAAAGGCACGCCTGATGCCGGCACCAAAGCGTTCTTGAATTTCATGAATTCCAGTGCCGTGCAGAAAAGTTTGGTCACCAAGCTCGGCTATATTTCCATTCAAGCGATGAAAGTGACCAAAGACGCCAACAACAAAGTCTCACCATTATAAAGCGGGTGATACGATGCTAGTCATACTGATCGGAATTGGATCGTTTGGCGTCACGTATTGGGCGATGAGCGATCATGCCAAGCGGCGCATCGCAGTGAAACAGCATTAAGGATGCGGCCTATCGTGAAAACGGTGGGCCTTTTTTGACGCCGGGCTCAAATTGGTTTGTGGTGCGGAAACTTGTTATGATAATAGTAGAAACACACCAAAGGAGGAATGCAAAATGTTTGACCGGATCTTAGTGCCGCTAGATGGCTCGCACAATGCTTATGTCGCGTTGGCTAAAGCTGAAGAGCTCGCAAAGTTGACCGATGCCGAAATTGTTTTGTTAAATGTGGTGGATTCAGATCACTATGCCACGTATGCCCGCGATGTGAATTACTATGATGTTTACCATCAACTGGCTGACGTGGCGACGGGGATGTTGGACCATGCCGCAGAAATGGTGAAAGCAAAAGGCCTTAAAGTGCAAACCGTGGTGATGGAAGGCAATCCAAAATCTACGATCGCCAAAGACGCGCCGAAAGATTATGGTTGTGACTTGATCGTGATCGGCAAATCTGGGACCAATGCCATTGAGCGCTTCTTAACGGGTTCGACCACGGCTTATGTGGTGCGCGAAAGTCCCGTGAATGTGTTGGTGATCAATGATGACCAAGATGTGGCTGTTGGGGGTTACTAAAAAGTATAGTTGTTATTGAAAACACCCATGTAATGCCGCTTGTTTTGGGTAAATAATGGGTGTTTTACTGATGATAGCGGCAAAAATTCAGTTCAAAATAAATAAAGGATTTTTATTAATGTTGGCATGAATCAGTTATATTACTGACTATAATTAGAACCATAGTAAGGCAACGGTAGTCAGCCTTATGCTTACACATTAACTTACACTCCCAAAAAAGTTCCCCCAAACTTTTCCGTCAGCAATGGCGGTTTTTTTATGCCCAGCGCTTTTTCAAGCGCATTTAGGGGACCAGGTAGCCTAGCTCAAGCGCTTGGGCCGCTCTTTGGCCCGAGTGCTTGAGCGTAGCTAGCTGTGTCCCCGTTGCTTGAAAAAGCGCGACGAGAAAGTTTGATCTAGTTTAAGCCCGGGCTTGGCTTGAATCCTCAGGCGTAGCTAGCCGTGTCCGCGTTGCTTTGAAAAGCGCGACGCGAGACCCTGACCTAATATGATCCAGCGATTAAAGCCAACTCCTGGCTATCAGTCTCCAGTCCCTTGCAACCAACCCTTGGAGCCGTTAGACTAAACTCATATACGGAGGTGGACTGATGCAAAAGTTATACCGTGGGTTGTTGGCGATCAACGTGATCGGGGCAGTGATCTACTTACTGGTTTGTGGCATCGCGTTGGCCATGGGCCATGCCATTTATCCAGGCCAAGCGATGCTGTTAGGCCAAGTTGTGTTTGGCATTATCTTGGCTGTCGGCCCTGGCTTGATCGGCAAATGGCGCCATTTTAAATTTCCATTATTGCTACTGGTGATTTGGGAAGCGTTCATTTTAGGAGCGGTGTTACTCGGCACCGGGATGCAATTTTATAACATTCCATATTGGGATAAGTTCTTGCATCTGTTTTCTGCTTCCATGCTTGCTGGCTTAGGCCTGGCAATTTTTGGGGCGTTGACCCCAAAACAACAACTGCAAACCACCAAACCATTACTGTTGGCGATCGTCGCTGTTGCGTTTGGCACGATGTGTGGGGTGCTGTGGGAATTTTATGAATTCACTGGCGATGGCTTGTTAGGCTTGAACATGCAGCGGACCATGGCGCATGGTGTCGGACTCGTCGGCCGCTTGGCGTTGATGGATACCATGGGGGATCTGTTAGCAGACTTCTTAGGCTCTTTGGCGCTGGGCGTGTGGTGTTACTTTGGCGTCAGCCGCGATCGCAAATGGCTTGAAACCTTTATGTTCACGAAATAAAAAAGTCGCCAGAATTTGGCGGCTTTTGTTATAACGTTTCAAGGTTGTGTTTTTGCAAAGCAGACAATGGCAAGAAATCCAACGCGAACTTGATTTCTTCTTGCACCACGGTTGGGAAAGTCGTGACCAAGTATGCCAACCATTGTGTATAAATTGACCAATCGCCTTGTTCGCGTAAAATTTCAAGTAGTGGGGGTAGACTGTCCGCATCACTCACCAATAAGGCGTGCGCGAGGACTTGTTGACTGAAGGGTGCGGTCAATACTGGCGCTCGCCAGGTCAGTTGCGCCACGAAATCGTCCCAATTTTGGCCAACGCACAATTGTTGATCCACTTCTAAATCGCGATAATAAATTTGCCCATGTGAATCCACGGCAAAAATCTGGTCACCATCTCGGGCAATCGGGAACCAATCCCCAGGTAAACCAGCAATCATGGTGCGTTCACCTGGGATCGCTAAGGCATGAATGGCCACGCCGTCGATGGCATCGCTAGTGGGTTCAGGCGTCGGCAGCCAGTAAGCATGCGGCCAACGTCCAGTGGTGAGGGCTTGCCAATAAGCGGCAGGCAAAGGCGCATTTTGAGGAATGGTCAAGGCAATCGGTTCTGGAACAGTTAACGGCCAAGCAAGCATTTGACGTCCTTTCTATGGTAGAAAAAATTTCTTTTGTTTCACCATACCAAACTTTGAGCACAATGGCTCATTTTGAAGTATAATCGTGACTGTTAATATAGGAGGTCTATCGTGCGCAATTCAGTGATCTATGTCCATTACGAGCCGCTTGCTCATATGTTTTTGACTGCGGGCATCTCAGCGAGTGATGTGTTAAAGGCGACGCCAAAGCCGATTCGGCATTTGTTGTTGTTGCCGCCCATTGACGAAGACGAGTTCATCGATCCGCATACCGGCTTCAACGAAATTTCCGGTGAGGAACAAGTGGCAAATTTCTTGCGGGGCAAGGATGCGCGGAACCGCTCGTGGTTGGATTATCAACATGGCACTTATTTGCGTGAGTTGATGCCGACTGAAATTGCGGAACTTTTATACTTAGGCCATGCCAAAACGCATATTCAACCGCCATTTTATTATAAGCTTCAAAACAACTTGGTGTTCTTGCCATTGCGCAATGATATGGTCACCATGTATTGCCGCCAGGTGAGCTTTTTCTCCAATACTTTAGCGGCTGCGTTGGTCAAGCACTTGCGCTGGGCGGCCAATGATCAACCATTTTGGCTGAGATTACGCCAGCAGCACTTCAAGCCGGTACCAGAATCGGTGTTAGGCGATTTGTTGCCGAGTTTAGAAGATGGCGTGTTGTTTGATTTTTCTGGCGGGATCTTCAGTCGCGATTTCGTGCGGATCCCGTTGTGGCAATTAGCCGATCGCTTCGTGCCAGATCAGCCGACTGATTTGGAATCAGCGACGCAAATCGGTGCATTGGTGCTTGATCGCAAAGCCGATGCGTGGCGCTTGGAATTGAAATAATTGGCAAGTGGCTTTGGCTTGCGCTACAATAGTCACGCAATAGCGTTGCTCGCAGTATTGGGGCAACGCGTTAATGTGTAAGGAGTTCATTCATCATGAAAATGAAGTTATCCGAAATTGCTCGCGTCGTTGGGGCAGATTGTCCATTGGCAGAAGGGGACTGCCCGACGATCACCGGCGTGGCTTTTGATAGCCGTAAATTAAAACCAGGCGATTTATTTGTGCCATTAGCTGGGGAGCGCGATGGGCATGAATTTTTGACGTCTGCAGAAGCGCATGGCGCCGCAGCTACCTTTATCGCCGCAAGCAAAACGCCGATCACCACCAACATTCCACAATTAGTCGTCGCCGATCCGTTGACGGCTTTACAAAAACTCGCCAGCTATTACTTGTTGATGAAGGTCAATCCCAAAGTCGTGGCCATCACTGGCTCTAACGGGAAAACCACGACCAAGGATATGACGGCGGCGATTTTAAGCACCCAATACCATGTGGTGAAAACCCCGGCGAACTTCAACAATGAAATCGGCGTACCGTTTACCATTTTGTCCATGGATACCAACACCGAAGTCTTGGTCGTGGAAATGGGGATGGATCGCCCAGGTCAGTTGACCGCATTGAGTGGCTTAGCAGAACCTGATGTGGCGGTGATTACCATGATCGGCGAAGCGCATATCGAATTCTTCAAGACCCGCGATAAAATCGCCGATGCCAAAATGGAAATTGTATCGGGCTTAAAAGAAGATGGCTTGTTTATTTACAATGGCGACGAACCGCTATTACGTGAACGCGCAGAACAAGTCGATCAACAAAGCAAGACGTTTGGCTTAGATCCAGATAACAATTTGTACGCCCGCAACATTCAGGCCTTTGAAGACCACACCGAATTTGATTTATCCAAGTGGCCGGACTTGCACTTCACCATCCCAGTGATGGGTGAATATAATGTGTCCAACGCCTTGGCTGCGATCTTGGTCGGCCGGCGCTTTCATGTGAAGCCTGAATCGATTCAATCCGCGTTGAGTCATTTTGACATTACCGCCAACCGCACCCAATGGTTAAAAGGCGATGCTGGCGAATCGATTTTAAGTGATGTGTACAATGCCAACCCAACCGCGATGAAAGCTGTTTTGCGCGACTTTTCGGAATTTCCTTGTGGCGGGCGGCGTATTGCCGTGTTAGGTGACATGTTGGAACTCGGCGAGGCGTCTGGTGACTTGCATGCGTCAGTGGCGCCAGCGCTTGATCCTGATAAAGTATCTGAAGTCTACTTATATGGGGATGAAATTGTCACCTTGCGCGATGCGTTGGCCAAACGTTATCCAGCGGACGCCTTGCACTACTTCAAAAAAGGTGATCAACAAGCTTTGATCAATGCCTTGCAAGAAGATGTGTCTTACCAAGATATGGTGTTGTTAAAAGCCAGCCATGGTTTACATTTAGAAAATGTGCTCGCTGCGCTGCTTGACGGCGACCGCGGGTAATCGAAAAAGGTTCAGACAATTTCTGTCTGAATCTTTTTTTACTGTCGCTGTCCAGCATCGTCAGTGTTTCATACCGGCACCAGGCGACAGTGGCCTATATCCGTTGCGGAACTGAAATCATCTCTCGTGGCCGGCCGACTGCAGAAATCGGCAAAGTACGCCGATGTTACGTTTTTACGTCGCATTCAAAGCCGAAACCCGCGTCTTTGAATTTGCCTGAAATATTAACTAAGCCAGAAGCCCGCTGTCTTAGCTAATATTTCTGCCACGTTCGATGATTTCAGTTCCTCCACTACGCTAGCCTACTGTCACCCGATGGCTACAAAACACGTTATGTCTAAGTTGATGTCAAGTTTAGTCATATGAATGACGTCGTAACATCAACGTATTTGATTTGTAAGCTAGCGATACCAACGTAGAGAATCCGTGAGCGGAGATGATTTGGCAAAACGGAGGTGAATTGGACAATTGCCTGTGGCAGTGAAATCAAGTGAAACGCCGGTTTGTGGCGGTTCGCGAAGATTTTACCGGCAGATTTTGAGACAAAGTGATTTTCTTTGGCTCAAAATCTAGGTGCAAGAACATCGGCGGGCTTTGCCGATTTCTGAAACCGGCCGCACCGGCAACTTGTCCAATTCACCGCAGTGACGCCAAATCATCGGAGCTCACTGATTTTCGTGCCGGAGGCAGGTTGGTATCGCTAACTGAAAAATCAAATTTACACTGACGATGCCGGACAACGTTTGAATGATAGAGATTTTCAAGAGAAATCATAATAGAGATAGTGCGAGTGGTTGTACTTTCTTTCAATTAGTGTTAGAATATTAAAGATGCTGTTTTCAGAAAAACAGTCACGTGACCGAGATTTGCAAGGCAGACTCCAGGATTGCTCTGTAAATCAGGTGTTACACAATCCAAGGAGGAAACCATTTGAAGTTTAAAGAACTAGGTTTAGATCACGATTTACTTAAGGCCATCACCCGCGCAGGATTTGAAGAAGCAACGCCCATCCAAGCGGAAACGATTCCTTTAGCCTTAGCTGGTAAAGATGTGATCGGTCAAGCGCAAACTGGTACTGGTAAAACGGCTGCGTTTGGCTTACCTGTCTTGCAAGATATCGATTTTGCAGATCGCGCCGTGCAAACTTTGGTTATTTCACCAACCCGTGAATTAGCCATCCAGACGCAAGAAGAATTATATAAGTTAGGCCGCGACAAAAAAGTCAAAGTCACTGCTGTATATGGCGGTGCTGACATTCGTCGCCAAATTCGCCAATTGTCCGATCGCCCGCAAATCGTGGTCGGCACACCAGGGCGTTTGCTCGACCATATCAACCGCCACACCCTGAAGTTGGAAAACTTGAAGACTTTGGTGCTTGATGAAGCCGACGAAATGCTCGACATGGGCTTTATCGAAGACATCGAAAGTATCGTGAAAACTGCGCCTGATACCCGTCAGACTTTGCTGTTTTCTGCGACGATGCCAGCACCGATCATGCGCTTAACCAAGACCTTCATGCATGATCCCGTGACGGTTCAAATCAAGTCCAAAGAATTAACGGCTGACACAGTTGATCAATACTATGTCCGCGCCAAAGACTTTGAAAAGTTTGACATCATGACTCGCTTGTTCGACGTTCAAGCGCCTGACTTGGCCTTGATCTTCGGCCGTACCAAGCGTCGTGTTGATGAATTAACTCGCGGCTTAAAGGCGCGCGGTTATAAAGCTGAAGGCATTCACGGTGATTTGACCCAACAAAAGCGCATGAGCGTTTTGCGTCAATTCAAAGCCGGCGAATTGGACTTCTTAGTCGCAACTGACGTGGCTGCGCGTGGGTTGGATATTCAAAACGTCACCCATGTTTACAACTACGACATTCCGCAAGATCCAGATTCATACGTTCACCGTATTGGCCGTACTGGCCGTGCTGGGAAGTCTGGTGTCTCTGTGACCTTCGTTGTGCCTAACGAAATCGGCTACTTGCGCACCATCGAAGACTTAACCAAAAAGCGTATGATGCCACTCAAGCCACCAACAGCCCAAGAAGCTTTCTTAGGCCAAATCTCCACTGGCTTGTCCACGGTTAAGGAACAAGTTGAAGCTGATGACTTTGACAAGTACGAACCAATGGCTGAAAGCTTATTGGAAGAATACACGCCATTACAATTGGTTTCTGCATACTTGAAAGCCATCTCCCCAGATGATGCTTCCACTGTGCCCGTTAAGATCACCCCAGAACGCCCATTGCCTAACCGCGGTGGTCACCGTAATGGTGGCGGTTATCGTGGCGGCTACAAGGGTCGTCGCTCTAACTCCAGCGATCATCGTGGCAATGGCGATCACCGTTCAAACGGTGGTTACCGTGGTCATCGCGATGGCGGCAACAAAGGCGGTTACGATCGTCAACGCCGTGAAGGTGGCAAAGGCCGCGACAACTCTTACAAACGTAGCTACAAAAAAGACTAATCTGATTTAACTGAAGTCCTGCGATCATTGTGATCGTGGGGCTTTTTGTATTCATAATTAAATAAATATTTTTGCTTTGTATCAAGTGGAGCCTCTTTTGCGTAATTTATTAGTGTGGGGGAATTTGTGATGCGCAAAAGGAGCTGGTAAAATGAAACTAGTCATGACACTCGTTCAGTTCGATCGAGAGGTGTGGTGGGTAGACTTCAAAGAATTGCTAGGTGTGCTAGGAACCGTGATTGCAGCGGTATCTTTAACGATTGCGACTTTCACTTATCGTCGCAATACCGACGTGCGCGCACAAGACGTTCAAGCCAATAAGATCAAGCGTACGCATGAATTGATGATCAGTTATCCCGGCGATGTGCGGGAGAAAGTGTTATTGGTGACCAAGCAATTGCAAGAAGGAGCTGAGTTGATCAATGAGATGCGACGGCACGGGGTGGATGAAAGGCGTATTCAGCGGGCACGAGTAGCAATTGTCCGAGAGGCCAAGGTTGTTGAATTATTACACCTACTCGATCCATATGGATTTTTGTTGAGTTATCCTGAGTATTTATTTGTTGAGGAGGCGCGGAGCACTTTTGCGTCTGAAGTTGAACGTGTGTTGCTGAATGCTGAATTTCAAAATGCATTTAATGAGGTATTCGACACTTCGTCGATGAGAGGGATTATTCGGTTGCAATATCAATTACAAAATCAGCAAAGAAAGTGAGGAAAACCTAATGGCAGAAAAATCTTGGCTAGATAGCCCTGAAACCGCACGTCAGTATTTGTTTGAATTGATTCAGCATCCTTGGACAGATCAAGATAATTTGGAAGCAATCAATGAACTGCGCGCAATGTCAGGCGACCGTCCATTGAGTATGGAGCGCTATTTGGAAAATGAAGAGAATTTTAAACGTGGCATCTATTCATGGGATGATCCTCAACCGAAAGGCTTCTTTCAACGTCTGCGTTTAGCTTGGAAACAAGGTAAGGCGTCATTTTTCAAAGTGATGAAGCAACCGCGGTCAAGATAAGGGGAACACGATGGCTCAAGAATCATGGGTAAATAGTCGAGAAAGTATGAGAGCACATTTTGAGGAAATGGCGAAATATCCTTATACGGTTGAAGATAATTTAAGGGCAGTTAATGAGTTGCGCGCACTGTCTGGTGATCAACCGTTGAGTATGGAACGCTACCTGCAAAATCACGAAAACATGAAAAAAGGAATTTATCCGTGGAGTGATCCTGCACCAAAAGATTTTTTCCAACGTCTCCACAATGCCTGCAAACAAGGCAAGGCTGCATTTGTCAAAGCGATGCAGAAACCTTAGCCAACAAAGAATCGATCAGCCAGCCTGGTCGATTTTTTGATTTGCTTAAGGCCTTGAAACGTCACGTCGGCATGATGAGGTTTCATGGTCGCAAGGCAATATTTTCGGTAAATCGGGGCTATAATGATACAATGTGATTAAACAGGAGGAAGCCTCATGATTTATGGCCTTGGCGTCGACATCACAGAAATCGCCCGCATTCAAAAAGCCCAAGCAAAGCGCACAGACTTTGCTGAAAAAATTCTGACCCCGGCAGAGCTGTTGAAATTCAACAGTTTTGCTGGCAAGCGTGCCGCCGAATACTTAGCTGGCCGCTTTTCGGTGAAGGAAGCTTATGCCAAAGCATACGGCACCGGCTTAGGCGAGGTGGGCTTGCAAGACGTCGAATGCCTAGACAATGAGCGCGGCAAACCTGTAATCACCAAACATCCTTTTGACGGCATAGCGCATGTGTCGATTTCACATACTGATGCGCTCGTGATGACAGAAGTAATTTTGGAGGTAACCCAATGACCATGGTCACAGCAAACCTGCGCCCGACGAAGGTGCTGGTATCAAAACAAGCAATTACGCACAACATTCAACAAGCTCTCGCTCGATTAGACGATAAAACCCGGCTTTTTGCCGTGGTGAAAGCCGACGCTTATGGGCACGGCTTGTTGAATGTGGCAAAAATTGCGCAGGAGGCTGGGGCTAGCGGCTTTTGTGTGGCAGTCTTAGAGGAAGGTTTGGCGTTGCGCGCGGCGCACTTCACCTTGCCGATTTTGGTGTTAGGCATCGTGCCACCAGAAATGGCGCCGATCGCGGCCGTCCATGATATTGCGTTACCAGTTGGGGATCAAGAGTGGATGCAACAAGCCGATCGCGAGTTAGCAGCTACGCCAGATGTCCCAGCATTGAAGATCCATTTAGCCGTCGATTCTGGTATGGGGCGCATCGGCTTCCGCGAACCTGACGTTATCAAACAAGCGGCAGAGTTTGCTGAACAGTGTGCAACGTTAGATGTTGAAGGGATCTTCACCCACTTTGCGACCGCCGACGAAGCTGACTCCAGTTATTTTGATGAACAAAGCCAACACTTCAACGCGATGCTAGCGGCTTTACCGAAGCGCCCACGTTATGTGCATGTGGCCAACTCTGCGACCAGCATGTGGCATACTGCGACGCACTCGGATATGGTGCGTTTTGGTATCACGATGTATGGTTTGAATCCCTCAGGGCGTGCGCTGACTTCGCCTTATGAATTGCAACCAGCCATGCAAGTCGTGTCTAAACTCAGCTTTAGCAAGCTGTTACCCAAAGGCGCGGCAATTTCTTATGGCGCGACTTATCATGCTAAACAAGCAGAATGGATCGGCACCGTGCCGATGGGCTACGCTGATGGTTGGCAACGTCGTTTACAAGGTTTCCATGTGTTAGTCGATGGGCAAGTGTGTGAAATCGTCGGCCGTGTTTGCATGGATCAGTTCATGATCCGCTTGCCGCATGAATATCCAGCAGGCACTGATGTGGTTTTAGTTGGCAAAAGTGGTGATCAAGAAATCACCTTGCAAGATGTTGCCGACTATGCGGATACCATCCACTATGAGATCGCTTGCGGCTTGACTGAACGGGTACCGCGAGTCGTGATCGACTAAAGCATTTTGTTATTTTCAGGTTGTTTTCTTGGGCTCCTGTGGTAGGATGAAGTTTGAATATAGCCACGGGAGGGCGCAACATGGCACAGGCAGAATTTTTACAGGTGAGTATGACAGACGCGCTGCGGGCACGGCTCGACAGCTATTGCAAAACATGCGTAACGGATCCAAGCGAATTGATCGATAGCATTTTGACGGACTTTTTGTCTCGCGAAGAACAAGTCGAAGCCGACTTGGCCAATGGCTATCAAGAAATGGCAGCCTTGAACACCGAAATTTGCCATGAATTCATTGCTTGTGAAAACGAGGCTGATGCCCAGATCCGCTAGCTGTTGGATAGGGGCAGATTATGGACAGCAACGTTAGGCGTGGGGACATTTTCTTCGCCGACCTATCACCCGTGGTCGGTTCAGAACAAGGCGGCATGCGGCCGGTTTTGGTGATTCAAAACAATGTGGGCAATAAGTACAGTCCCACGGTGATCGTCGCGGCGATCACCAGTCGCATCAATAAACCAAAAATGCCGACCCACGTGGGCTTAAAAGCCGGCGTTGATGGCGTTGAGCGCGATTCAGTGGTGCTGCTTGAGCAAGTGCGCACCATCGATAAACAGCGCTTGTCGGATAAGATCGCCGTGCTCGATCCAGCTAAAATGCACGCGGTCGATAATGCGTTGGCCGTGTCTATCGGCCTTAAACCAATCGGTAAATAATGTGAAAGTCGCTTAGGCGGCTTTTTTTATTGCCTCTGGCACGAAAATTTGTGGGTTCCATCGCCTTGGCGCCACTGCGGAAAACTGGACAAGTTGCCGGTGCGGCCGGCGTCAGCTCTCGAACAAAAACCGTTCGAGGAGCTTATGCCTAAAAATCAAGCCAAGAAGCCCGCTTGTCTTGATTTTTGCCGGTAGAATCTGCGCGAACCGCCAAAAATCGGCGTTTCACTTGATTCTACTGCCACGGGCAATTGTCCAGTTTTCCTTGTTCTGCCAAGACGCTTCCACCCACAAATTTTCTACGTTGAGATTGCAACTTACAGATCAAACATGGCACGTATGGACGTTGCAGGTTATGCTGAATATTGTTAGCAATTTTTTTGTGAGATCGGGCGTTATCTGTTATACTTGAACGTCGTGGTTCGTGATCCATCCCACGTAAAAAAACTAGGAGGCTTTTTCATGCAACAATCTCGTACCAAAACCTTGGTGGTCAGCGCCTTGATCGCCGCGCTTTACGTCGTGCTTTCGGTGGTACCAGGTGTTTTCAACTTAGCCAGTGGCGCGATTCAGTTCCGGATTTCTGAAGGTTTGAATCATTTGGTGGTATTTTCCAAAAAATACGTCTTCGGCGTGGTGCTGGGCGTGGTGCTTTTCAATGCGCTGTTCAGTTCGTTGGGCTGGATCGATGTGGTGTTCGGCGGTGGGCAAAGCTTGATCGGCTTAGTCGCTGTCGCTTATCTGGCACCACATTTGCCGAAGTTGTGGCAGAAAATGGTCCTCAACATTTGCGTGATGACCTTGACCATGTTTTTGATCGCGATCGAAATCGTTTGGACGGGGCATATGTCCATGAGCCATGCGTTCTTAGGCGTCTATGGAAGCTTGATGTTATCAGAAGCGGTGATCATGGCGATCACTGCGCCGATCATGGCAGCGTTAGATCGCGTCTTACACTTTAAAAAATTAATGGCTTAATCGGATAACACTTCGGTCGTGATGATCGAGGTGTTATTTTTATGCCCAGATGTGTGTGACAGAAGTGTTCGCCAATTTTCTATCTGAATATGATATATTTAACATGGATAAACCGCTTACAAGACTATCGCCATGGGAGGACGCATGAAAACAACCAGACGCGCCAACAAACCGCAAAACCGCAAGCCATCGATTTGGCGCTATGTGATTTTGCTGTTGATCGTCGGCGTTTGTACGTTAGGGTTTTACGGGCTGCGCTTATATAGCCAAGCCCGCTACACTGCCAATTCGATTTATGATCCGAGTACTGCTGGGAAAAAGGCATCTGCGAAAATCAAGGCGCAAAAGCCGCTGGCGATCCTGCTTTTAGGCGCCGACACTGGGGCAATTGGACGCAGTGATCAAGGTAAGTCTGATACCATCATTGTGTGCACCATCGATCCCAAAACCAATCAGACTCATTTGTTGAGCATTCCACGCGATACCAATGCTCGAATCATTGGCATGAAAAATTTCCGGATGTTTAAAATCAACGATGCGTACAATCAAGGCGGATCAGCCATGGCGCGCGCAACGGTGGAGAAGCTGTTGAATGTGCCGATCGATTATTATGTCACCATCGATATGGGTGGCTTGGAAACAGTGGTGGATGCACTAGGCGGCATCGATGTGGACGTGCCATTTACCTTCACCAGCTCGCATACTGATAATTTGCATTTTACCAAAGGCCCGATGCATCTCAACGGCAAGTATGCGCTGGCGTATGCCCGGATGCGGTACGAAGATCCTGAGCAAGATTACGGTCGGCAAAAGCGCCAACAACAAGTGATCAAAGCTGTCGTGAAAAAGGCGGTTTCTGGCCAAGGCTTGGCGCAGTTCACTGAATTGTTGAAATCCTTGTCGCAAAACGTCAAAACCGATATGAGCTTCGATGATATGGTCGGTGTCTTCCAGCATTATCCCAAAGCGACCAAAAAAATCACCTCCAGTTCGTTGAAAGGCTACACCGGCTGGGTTCAAACTTCAGATTATAGTTGGCCGTTATCGTTTCAGATCCCGCCGACCGACAACTTACAAGCCGAATCAGATCGCTTGCGCAAGATCTTAGGACTTAAAGCAGAGATGTTGGCGAATGCGACGACTAAGGAAAATGCGTTGAACCCGAATTTCCGTTTTGAGGACGTCAATTATAAGCAATATTTTGTGAATTATGCCTTAACGGATTAAAAATCATCGGACGCCGCTTGTTGCTCAAGCGACGTCCGATGATTTATTTACCAGCCCCGATGCGTTGGCCTGGCTGGTTAGGTTTGGCCAACATGTATTGTTGAATGTAGCCTTCGATTTCTTGATTTTGCGGCAAGTCGGAGTGGCTGGCATCATCCCCAGATACCGTGATTTGCGTATAGTGTTTGACTTGATTTTGAAAAATGTATTTCCCACATTCCACTGAAGCTAGTGGCACGATGCCATCCCCATCATAAGTTTGCGTTCCTGCCAGCGAGTACACGGTCAGATTCTTCGGGAGTTGTTTGCGGGCTTTGATCAAGTCGGCCAACATTTGCGTGCGGTTGTGGGGATTGCTTTCTTCCAAGTTATACGGCGTGCCGATGGTCATCAATTTGTTCATTGTCACCGCAGATTTTTGATAATACTTGGCGAGAAATAATGTCAAAATCAAGCCGCCATTGCTGTGGCCGATGGCGTTGAAGCGATTGAAATGGTATTTGGTGGCGAGTTGGTTAAACGCCAAATCAAACCAGCGGGCTTGTTTTTTGATGTTGTTGTAGCCGTCTTGGTTGTTTTCAAACGCAATCACGATATAAGGCTCAACGTCACGCGGGGCGATGCGGCCTTGCGTTTGCACGGTGCCATCAGTTTTGACCGTGACTTTAAGTAAACTGTGACCATTGGTGCGCTGGTTTAAGGTAGTGACCAAGCTGTTGAAGCGATTTTGCGTCGCGGAGCTACCTGGTACCAAAATGATCGGTGCCATGCGGGAATCATGGACGACTTGTGCGTCGCGAACTTGGTGGTGCATCCACGTGGTGGCAGGGATGAATAGCGCAAGGCAGACAATCAAGAGCAAGCCACCTAAGCTGAGGTAACGAACCCATTTAGCCAAGTTGCTCACCTCCGGAAACTTTTTTGACGAATGGCAAGTAAATTAAGACGGAAACGACTAAACATAATGCTGAGACAATCAACGCCGGCCAATTGCCATTCGTCGTCAGCCACGCGATCATCGGCCCAGGCGTCGTCGCCGGCACTTGGTACACTGAAGTATTGATCAAGTGGAGTTTCAACGCACTCCAAGCAATTGCGCAACTGGCTAAGGGTGCACAGAAATAAGGGATCAACATCAGCGGATTTAACCAAATCCGATAGCCCAGCATTAATGGCAGATTTAAATTTACCACGCTCATTGGCAAACTCCACCAAGCCAAGCGGCGTTTTTCCGAGCGCTTGTCGATCAGTAAAATTGCGATGATCAAACCCAAGGTCATCCCCACGCCGCCAAACATCGCGTAAGGGCGATAAAGCGTACCGATCGAAATCGGATTTGGTAAAGAATGATGCGCGAGTGCGGCATTGAGATTGGCGGTGGCTTTGGTGCCAGTCAACATCGGCATCATGGCATCGATCGGCGCAGGCAACCCTAGCCAGGCAACCACTGAGTTGGTCCACAATAACCAAGAACCACGCGGCGCATTGAGGGTGATCACATGGGCGGTTGCCAATCGATCCCAGCCTAAGCGCAGGCCAAGGGTAATCAGCAAAGTCCCGCCAGTGACCAAAGCTTTCGGTAAATGATTGAAGCTAAAGCCGATCAGCCAACCAAATAATAACCCCCAAAGGATCCCATCAGCGCCAATGGCCGGACTAAAAGTCGCCATACGCGTGGTATTTAAAATCAAATAACCGATGCCAGCAACAAGGCTTGCCAACTGCTTGTCGTTTTTTGTCAACGCTCGCGCTGCAAAAACTGCCATCAATAAGCCTAACAAGCCGATCGTGTAAGTCGTCAGCAAGGCACAACAATCATGCAGCGTGTGAAAACCTGGTAACCATTTTGTCAAATCAAAGACTTGCGCAAAGAATCCATCCTTCGAAAAAACGCTCAACAGCAGCGCTTGCGCCGCAGTGCCAATCAACACCACTGGCATCAGCGGTTGAATGGTTTGTTTCAACAACTTTTGCATCAGTATCCCTCCATCGCTATCCTACCAGAAAATGGTTACAATAACAGGAAATGGAGGTGGCAATATGCAAGTGAAATTAAGTGATATTTTAGAAGGCATGGATTTCATTGGCGACGACCGCGGGTACTTTTATCGGGTGAAAACTGGAACTGTCGAAATGGATGATGAGGATTTCTTTGCGGACATGGAGCCGGCATTCGATCCGGAAACAGAAGACGTGATCTATTTGCCGAGTCAGTGGGATATTAATGATCGCCAAATCATGTTTGATTTTGTCGACCAGCTTCAAGACAACAAGCAAATCGACTTGTTGTTGAATCGACTTCACGGCCACAAACCTTATCGCCGGTTCAAAGATGGGGTGCTTGAGCTTGGTATTCAAGACGCGTGGTATGCGTTTCAAGCGGCTACCTATCGTCAGATCGCCTTGAATTGGGCCCGCGAAAATGACTTACAAGTGATCGAGTAGGCTGTCACGTCTTTTCAAGCTGATGACTTAAGCTTACAATATGTAGGTAAAACAATTGTTCGTGGGAGGAAGATATATGCCAACAGAAAAACTCAACTTACCCAAATTTGGTTTAGGCACCAACAAAGTCGGCGGCCATAACTTATTTGCCAACTTAAAAGATGAAGACGGTGAAGCGGTTGTTCGCCAAGCCTTGGATTCTGGTATCACGTTGTTAGATACGGCGTTTATTTACGGCAAAGGTCGCTCAGAAGAAATTATCGGCAACGTGCTCAAAGACTATGATCGCAGCAAAGTCTTGATTGCTACCAAAGCCGCGCAAGATCCTACCAATGATTTCAAGCCTAACAACACACCCAGCTTTTTGACCAAAGCGGTGGATGACGCCTTGGCGCGGTTGCAAACCGACTACTTGGATATTTTTTATATTCATTTTCCTGATGCGGACACGCCAAAGAACTTAGCCGTTGCCGCTTTGCAAAAGCTCAAGCAAGCGGGCAAAATCCGCGCCATTGGGGTGTCGAATTTCTCCCTCGACCAAGTCAAAGAAGCCAACCTCGACGGCTTTGTCGATGTGGTGGAAGACAATTACAGCTTAGTCCATCGCGAACTTGAAAGCACACTTTGGCCATACTTAAGCGAGCACAATATCGACTTTGTCCCATACTTCCCATTGGCGTCAGGCTTGTTGACGGGGAAGTACACGGAAGCCGACGCCGACAAGTTCAAACAGTTCACCCCAGCACAGTATCAACAAATCATGACGGCGCTGACGCAAATCAAACATATGGCAGACTTGCATCAAGCGACGACTGCGCAAATCATTTTGGCCTGGTATTTGCAAAATGAACAAATTGCCACGGTGATCCCAGGCGCGCGGGTCCCGAAGCAAGTGTTAGCCAACGTCAAAGCCCAAGATGTGCATTTGTCTGCGGCGGAGTACGGCCAAATTTCCACGCTGTTTTCCCAGTTCTAAAGGTGTATCATAGACCCCATCGTGAATTAAAAGGGGCCCAAACCAATGAACGGAAAAATCCACAATTTAGATCCCAAGCACCATGGCCAAGCGCTGTTGCTCGATGAAACCAGCGACCCAGCAATTACTGAAATGATTCAAGCGTTAGTCAACGATCGAAAAAGTCGCGGCTGGCATCATGACCTGAAAAATCTGGCGATGGCTTTGAACGTTGAAGCTAGCGAAGTGATGGACATTTTCACTTGGAAAGATGTTGGCGAGCCGTTGTCTGATGAGGAAAAGGCGCATACGGCAGAAGAGTTGGCCGATGTGTTGATCTACACCTTCGACATGTGCGCCAAGCTTGGCTTAGATCCGTTGAAAGTGATGCAAGCCAAGCACCGTATCAACTTAACGCGGCATCATGATGTCGACAACTCGTAATTATGTATCCTCAGGCGCAAGCGTCTGGGGATATTTTTGTACCAGCGTTTTACAGCTCGCCGAACGCTAAGCGAGCCTGTTGGAATTCATCGAGGATATTTTTTTCGCCGACTGCGCGCAGGAGTTCACGATCCATCGCATGGCCGAAAGTGAAGTCGCCGTCAACGTTTGGTTGGTGATGAACGCGCGGATACTGATTCACCGGCCCATAAAGGTGATTGCCTAATGGGTAAGGCGTATGAAACGAGAAGGTGAAGTCCGCGTTTTTGACTTGGGTGAAGTACAGCGCGTAGTAATCTTTGGTGATCGATACGTGGCACATCGGGCAGGCGTCGATGGCCGCGCGGTGTTCTTGATAGTACAAGTACACGGGGATGCTGTAGTCGGTTTCCAGTTGGTAATCGGCAAAATGCTCCGTACACAGCGACACATAAAAGCGATCCGCTTGCTTCGGCCGATAAAAGCCGTGTTTGATATGCGCATCATCACTTTCCAAAAATTCCGCGATCGCCAACCCCTTGAGATGGTAGTAGTCGGCCATGGCGTGGCTTTTATCGGTGGTGTGTAGTTGCCAATATTTTTGCACTTGGTTGATTTGCTGGGTCCAAAAGGCCAATTGAAACAATGGTTGCTCTGCTGGTGGGACCTTTTGCCGAAGAGCTTCAACACTTTGCCAAAAGGCGGTTTTCAAGTTGGCACGTTGTTGGCGATGTTCGAGTTGTTGTTGCTTGCGTTGGGCTTGGGCTTCTTGGTAAGCCGGCAACAACTTGGCTTCTTGGCGAGCTTTGGTGAGTAACGCTTTGCGACCATCTGCGCCAAGCAGTTGTAGTCGGAAAATTTCTAGCACGGAATAAGCTGGCACCAATACATTGTTGCCATATAAATGGGCTTGGCGCGTTGAAGCAACAGGCAAGTGTCCGGTAGCCGTCAACAAGCGCCGTTGATCATAACTCATGGCAAAAGGCCAACGATTGGCTTCAAGTTCTGGAATCGTTTCAGGTTCTGCGTCGAAGAATTGTAACAGGTTGGCGGGTTCAGCTTGCACTAAATTCAAGGTGACTTCAGCAAATAACGCGCGCTTGGCTTTGGCTGGTGGTGGTTGAAATTCTGGGTCGACTTGGAGTTGATACCAGTGCAGGAAGTCTTTTAAGCTGACGACTGGTAGCAAGTCGATCAAATCAGTGGCATATTCCGCCACCACATCGGTGAGATCTGACATTTTCATTCCTCCCTTTTTTTGCGTTCACTATATATATATGCAAAAAGAGGGGCGTTTGATACTTTCAGACACTAAAAAATCGCAACGGGTAGCAGCCGCTGCGATTAGGTGTGTGTTTGTTGCAATTCGATACGTTGAAAGCTTAGCATGGTTTTTCCAAACGTGAGCCTATTACTCAAATGCGAAGAATATTTGATTTACTTTCGATCTTTGGGCGATTGTATCCAATGAGTAAAGATTCCAAGTCAGTTTGATCTAAATCTGAATAGTATTCTGAATAAAGAATCTATGGTAAATTAAATAAGCGTGGTAATACACTGCAAATAATTTTAGGGTTCGGGGGAACTTATCGATGAAGAAGAGCATTGTTCTATTCTTAGGTATCTTTTTGGGGAGTATTCTTGTAGGATGTTCATCGTCTGCTACTGGAGGGCCATCGGATGGCGTTACTGACCCGTCTGATGCTAAATGGAAACTTACCTTTTTTAAAGGCCCAATGAACAGTGGTGCAAAACAAGGCGATATCTTTGAGTTCAATGATGGCGAGGGTATCGTAGAGCGAGATGGGGAGACCATGGCTTTCTTTTCCTATGATATCGACGATGACACAATTGAAATTGATTTCGATGAAGAGGACGATCAGGCGCCAGACCAGTATCGTTATTCATATACGGGCGATTTCGACTCAAAGGAAGGAACTAGCAATCTACATCTGAGTGCTGATGAAGATAATGATGGTCCAACTATGGCGATTATGCCGGAATAAGACTGACTTCCGAGAAACGATAACACTGCGCTAAGTCAAATAATTCGCTGTTCTTGCCGACGCCTCGTTATGAGGCGTTTTTGTTTGCTCAAAAAGCTTGTTGCAAATATTGTTAGTCCATTAACTGTTGCACTTTGTCTGCATACTCGGCATCCGTTAGAATGCCGCTGTCATGCAGCGAACTTAGCTGTTTGATATTCTCCAGTCGTTTGCTGGATTCTTCTGGTGTACGAGTTACGGATGGCTTCTCGTGCGTTTGATACCAAGCTGGTGAGTGTGTTACCTTTGGTGTATGTTTTTCCACAGGTTTCGTTTTATCCTGTTCGCTGTGTTGTTCTACTTTAGACATCGCCGAAGTCGGTTTCACAGTACCGCGCCACATAAAATCCTTGAACAATGTTTGATACAATTCTTTCGTAAGCATAATCTGTACCGCTACTTGTTCACCGTTATCTACTCGTTCCAGTACCAACATACCCCAGTCAGCGATCTCCTGATCAATTGTCGTTGTCGATACCTGTCGTGATCCAGATGCGCCCATTGCTGCACCAGTTGAGCCGAGAAGCGCACCACCAACAAACGCTGACCCGCTACGACTAGATATATTTCCGGTGGTCTCATGCGTATACTTTCCCTGATACTGGATGTCCATGAGTAAGAAGTCATACATCACGACGCCTGGTCTTTGTGAAAAGTGCACAGTACCATTAGCGAGTTTCACCAAGTAAACTTCTGGTATCTCTTCATCATAGTGCAACTTCCCAGTTTTTCGCGCATCGTCTGCATTAAAGCGAACAACTAAATACGAGAAGTCTGAATTTCCGCGTGACGCTTCCCATTCTGTGATCTGCTTTTGTCGTAATTCTCTGTTTTCTTCCGCGGCTTTCTTCTCACTATTCGCAATTGCTTTCTTAATGAAATACATAATCGTGGGAATCCCAATAAAAATAAAAATCGCAAATTGCAAGAACAAGTTAGCCACTCCGTGGCACGACACCGTGAGGCGAA
>NZ_AZEU01000150.1 GCF_001435035.1 Lacticaseibacillus manihotivorans DSM 13343 = JCM 12514 | reverse complement strand
CCTAGACCACTATCAAGGATTCGTTATCATCGTTGCACTTGACTTGAAAATTGAGGATCACAAAGTATTTTTGCATCCGTTGGCGATCACCTTTGACCAGATAATTCACTTTTTGCGTTTGGGTATACGCCCCACCCACAGAAATTGCCGTGACGATAAACACACCGAACAACAACAGCCACTGGGTGTGATGCGCGTCACTCCAACCACACAAGACAAACACTAAAGTCATGATCACCAAACTGGCAATCGTCATCCCGGACACTGGCGCATTGGAACAACCGATCGTCCCCGCCATCCGCGCGCTGACAATGACAAACAACAACGCCAAGACCAAAGATAAAAAGCCTGCCAACAGCGCTAACCACAAATTATCTGCAACGATCAACCCGATACCAAAAACGCCGACACTGGCGATGGCTAAACCAATCAACCCTAAGGTGTCCTTTTGGGAGGCGTCTTTGGCATGTAGGGTTTGTTGCAAGGAAGTTTTGATCACTGGCAATAACTTCAACGCCCCGATCAAACCGCCGCAAAGCATCATCCCAGCGCCGATGTATTTGGAATACGCCCCAGCTAACGCATCAACGCCAAGTGCGTTCACCGCAGCTTCTGCGTTCCATACCGTGGCAGAATCGCCAGCCATATGCGCAAAGTACGCGACTAATGGCGTGATCCCAAAGTTGGCCAACAAGCTACCGGCAAACATCGTCACCGAAACTTCTAAGCCGACCACAAAACCGATCCCGGCTAACATCGGATTGACCTCTAAGGCAAATTTCCACCGATAACTGGCATTACCAAAATAGGTCATCGTGGTGTTGACCCAACCCAGCACTTGGGTGGACAACGCAGTGAGCACACCACCGACGCCAAAGCCCCAAGCCATTTTGGTCAAGGAGTCGCGATTGCCATCCCCGGCAGTCAACGCTGTGGCGATGGCTTGTGATTCCGGGTAAGCGAGTTGGCCATCTTGTTCCACCACCATATAATGCTCAACGATGCTGGCGACGCCAACGGCAAACAGCACAGCTAAGGCGCCAACAGCGATGCCAACAAAGAAATTCACCTTCCCGCCAATCAAAATGATCGCCGGCACCACATAGATCATGCCACTGGCGATGGACTCCCCACCACTGGACATGCCTTGAATCAAATTCTTCCCGCGCATCCCTTGCGCATGGGCGAAGGCTTTGACTAATCCGGAGCCGATGATGGCACCTGGAATGCCGGCAGCCACTGTCAGTCCCGCTTTCATTCCAGAATATGCCGTGCTGGCGGCAAAAATAATTGCCAACACGATGCCGACAATGGTGACAAATATCGCCCCAGCCGGTTGTTGTGTCGAGTTCTTCATGATATCCTCCATTAGGCTTGTCAATGTTTGCAATCGTAGAAGAGTCTGGAATTTGACGCAATAGTTGTGAGAGAAGCCTCACATTTTCGTTAACGAGTTGCACAAAACCGATATTAATGCCGATTATTTTTAGAAAAGGTTCGGAATTTACGAATCGCGAGTTGAATGCACTGGCTTCGATTAATATTTTGATATTAACGTTTCTGAGCAGACCCTCGTTTTCTCATTACTTTCACGGGTATAATTAAACTAATCAAACTTTGGAGGACGATTATGATTCGACCGATCAACCACGACACGTTATTTCTACAACAAAAAGCCAAACCGGCTACTCCTAAAGACGCCAGCTTGATCAAAGATCTGCATGATACCTTAGCCGCTCACCGCGAGCGTTGTGTCGGCATGGCTGCCAACATGATCGGCGTCAATCGCGCCATGATCATCGCGTCAATGGGTCCGATCGACATGGTGTTGATCAATCCGCGCATCATCCAAAAATCTGGTGCCTTTGATACGGAAGAAGGTTGCTTATCGTTGAATGGCGAACGCCCTTGTACCCGCTATGAACAAATCACAGTCCAGTATTTAGATGAACAGTGGCACCCGCAAACTCGTCAGTTCAGCGATTTCTTTGCCCAAATCATTCAACATGAATGCGACCATTTAGCCGGGATCTTGATCTAGCCAATAAATGGCAGTCAGTTTAATATTGTCAACCACGCAAGCTGAAAAGCTTGTTTTTTTGTGATTAAAAATTTAATTTAAAGCAGTGCAAGCCTTTTCATCATCTATCTTGTTCGAATATTTAGTGACGACTGCAAGTGGTAACGTTTGCATAGACCGCGGTATAATTAAAGTGGCTCAAAACAGAAAGGCATGTGATAACGTTGAAAAAAATCATCAATGATCCCGAAGCAGTGGTCCCAGAAATGGTAGATGGTCTGGTCCGCGCATATCCTCAAATTCTGGAACAGATCCCAGACACAACTGCCGTGGTTCGTACGGACAAAGCGTCGATGACCGGCAAAGTTGCCGTCATTTCAGGCGGCGGCTCAGGACATGAACCCACTCATGCCGGCTTTGTGGGCAAAGGCATGTTGTCTGCCGCTGTTTGTGGGCAAGTGTTCACCTCCCCAACGCCAGATCAGATCTATGAAGCCATCAAAGCGTCTGATCAAGGCCGCGGTGTGTTCATGGTAGTCAAAAACTATTCAGGCGACGTGATGAACTTTGATATGGCCAAAGACATGGCGGAAATGGATGACATTCAAGTGGCTTCCATTGTGGTCGATGATGATATCGCCGTGGAAAATTCGCTCTACACCCAAGGGCGTCGCGGGGTAGCTGGCACCTTGTTCATGCATAAGATTTTAGGCAACGCCGCCCAAAACGGCGCCAGTCTGGAAGAATTATCCAAACTGGCTGCGGCAGTCCTTCCATGTATCAATACCGTGGCCGTCGCCTTGTCGGCAGCCACAGTGCCAGAAGCTGGCAAACCTGGATTTACGTTGGCCGAAGATGAAATCGAATACGGCGTCGGGATTCATTCCGAACCTGGTTATCGCCGCGAAAAGCTTCGCCCAAGCAAAGACCTGGTCGCTGAATTGTTGGAGAAATTGGATGACTCCCTGCATTTAGATCCCGCCAAGCAATATGCAGTGTTAGTCAACGGTATGGGCGCGACGCCACTGATGGAACAATACATTTTCAGCCACGATTTATTTGATGCATTAGCGAAAAGCAAATCACGCCAGCCTTTACCAAAGTTGGCAACTTGATGACTTCCATTGATATGGCAGGCATCAGCTTAACGATTTTTGAATTGGCGGATCCGGCTTGGCTTGACGCTTTAACCGCGCCAGTTGAAACCATCGCTTGGTAAGAAAGAAGGCATTGTATGTTAACTCCTGAAATCGCCCGTTTGTGGTTGAACCACTTTGCGGCTTTAATCGATGACAACAAAGCCCACTTATCTGATTTAGATACCCCGATTGGCGACGCTGACCATGGCAACAACATGGCTCGCGGGATGGTCGCTTTAACGGAAGCGTTACAAGCCAAACCGGATTTAGATCTAGCCGGGGTGTTCAAGGCCAGCGCCATGGCTTTGATTTCAAAAGTCGGTGGCGCTAGCGGCCCATTATATGGCACGGCCTTTTTAGAAATGGCCAAGACGGCGAAAAATTCTGCTGACTTACCAACCTTACTAGATGCCGCTTTAGCTGGCGTGATCAAGCGCGGCGGTGCCGAAGTTGGCGATAAAACCATGGTCGACGCTTGGACCCCACTGGTTAAAGCTACGCATGACGGCACCTTGTCGCAAGCCGTGATCGATGAAGCGGTCGCGTCGACGGAACCTTTAGTCGCGAAAAAAGGCCGCGCTGCCTATTTAGGTGAACGCGGCATCGGTCATCGCGATCCAGGCGCCGAAAGCACGGGCTATTTGTTTAAAGCGTTACTGGAAACGGAGGGCACGCTATGACTTATGGCATTGTAATCGTCTCCCATGTCCCAGAAATCGCCGCGGGCTTGCCAAAGTTGTTGACGCAAGTCGCGGCGCATATCGACATCACCCATGCTGGCGGCACTGATGATAACGATATCGGCACCAGCATGCTCAAAATCAGCAGTGCCTTTGATGAAAACACTGCGGATGAACTGTTAGCATTTTATGATCTAGGCTCAGCCAAAATGAACTTGGAAATGGCCATCGAAATGGCAGACAAGCCGGTGCACTTATATAATACGGCGCTGATCGAAGGGGCCTATACTGCCGCGACGCTGTTAGAAGCCGGGGTCAGCTTACCTGATGTGGAAAAACAATTGAAACCTTTGGTGATCAAATAAGGAGGACCCATCATGAATGGATTTCTTGGCGAATTTCTCGGCACCATGGTGTTGATCGTATTTGGGGTCGGTTGCGGGGCTGGTAACAGTCTCAAAGGCACCTTTTCGCAAAAGCAAAACTGGACTTTCATTTCCTTGGCTTGGGGTATGGCGGTGACGTTCGGGGTTTATGTCGCCGGACAATTCGGCGCTGATGGGCATTTGAATCCCGCCGTCACGTTAGGCTTTGCAGCGTTCGGCTTTTTCCCATGGGCGGATGTGGTGCCATACTTGCTGGGGCAATTCTTAGGCGCATTTGTTGGCGCAGCGATCGTGATCGTGCAATATTATCCGCACTTTAAAGCCGCAAAAAGCCCTGATGACGGTAACTCAGTGGGCATCTTTGCCACCGGACCGGCAATCCCCAATCCATTGTTTAACTTTTTAAGCGAAACCATTGCGACCTTCTTCTTCATCTTCACGCTGTTGAACCTCGGTGACTTCACCAAAGGCTTGAAGCCTTTGATCGTCGGGTTGTTGATCATGGTCGTCGGCCAAACGCTTGGCGGCACCACTGGATTTGCACTGAACCCAGCCCGGGATTTCGCCCCGCGCTTGGCTTATGCGATCCTCCCAGTGCCAAACAAGGCTGACGCCAACTGGGGTTACGCTTGGGTGCCGATTTGTGGGCCGATTGTTGGTGGCTTGTTAGCCGCTGCCTTACAAGCGATGTTAGTTTAAACAATTTCTACCGCATTCAAAAAGCCGACTCGAAAAAATTTCGGGCCGGCTTTTTGCTGTATTCTGGTTAAAGGCATAACAAACCCACAAAACAGTTACCCATTTCGTGGATTTGCGGCTTTAACGCCTATTTGATTACGTTCATGCCGTTCCAACTATTTCAAGTACGTTTCTGCGAGCCTTGGCGTCGCGGTCGACCGTACCCTTTGGTCGCTAATAGGCTTTCTGCCGTTCGCGCACAGACGTCGACTGGCTTCCCACGTTACCGTGAGGGTGGTTCACCCGGCGGTTGCTTGGTTTGAGTCCACAACGGGGACCCTTCTATGCCGGCACTCTGGAACTGAAGATCTAGCGGCGCTCGACAGTGCGCCGAGAACCATGCTACGGGATAGTCTTCATAGTTTAGCGGGCACTTCCGCCCAACGCGTTGTGGTACGGGTGACCTGCGCTAAGCCACTCACTCCTCATGGATATCGCAAACACGATAACGCCTTGATAAATTAAAGTCAAGTATTTAATGTAAGTTTGTTAAAGCGCCTTGACGAAGAAATGATCCATCGTAGTGTGTGGCCCCACATGCATCGGACCAGACAATGGCGTCCAATGGGCATTGGTGTACAGTTGAATGGCTGATTTCAAATTATGATGCGTCTCTAAATATAACTGCGTGTACCCTGCCGCCTTGGCCCCAGCTTCAACTTGGGCCATCAATTGATGCGCCGCGCCATGACCACGCGCGTCAGGGTTGACGTACAACTTTTGAAGTTCTGCCGTATCGCCTTGATATTCGGCAAACCCACACCCGGCCAATACTTGATCTAAGTCGTCCACCAACACCCAATAACCCCGTTTAGTATTGGCAGTGTAATAATGATATAAATCCCCGCGTTTTACAATCAAGTTAGCCACTATCGTTAGCACTCAGACAAAATAAA
>NZ_AZEU01000149.1 GCF_001435035.1 Lacticaseibacillus manihotivorans DSM 13343 = JCM 12514 | reverse complement strand
TAATCATCAGATGAATTATTGTATTTCATCTGACAACCATAAAGGGATTATCGCATTGAAGGCTTTTTTATTTTGAGTCACGATCTGGGTCACGCATCCAAGCTAAGGCGATGGCTTTTTCACCGATGTGGGTGGTGATGGCAGGGCCGAAGAAGGAGCGGCCGATATTGGCTTGCGGGAATTTTTCTTGGAGTTCTGCTTGCCATTGATCAGCGGGCGTTTCGTTACCAGCATCGATCACCCATGCTTTGATCGGGTAGTCGGCTTGTTCAAGGGCTTCCGCAAACAAAGCTTCCACGCGAGCAGAGGCCCGATTTAAGGTGCGGATCTTTTCAAAGACGACGATTTTGTGTTCGTCATCAAAGGTCAACAGCGGCTTGATGTGCAGCATACTGCCAAGCATGCCAGCAGTGTTGGACAAGCGCCCACCGCGAACTAAGTGCATCAAGTCGTTGACGATAAAGTATTCATCGGTTGAGGCGCGCAGTTGATCTAAGCGCGCGATGATCTCATCTAAGCTGGCGCCAGCTTGTGCCATCAGGCCGGCAGTGAGCACCATTTGTCCCATTAAAATCACGGTGATCTGCGAATCATACACCACCACGTGTTGGCCTTCGATTTCAGGCGCGGCAGCGGTGATGGTGGCATTGATGCCAGATATCGTTTTGGAAAGGTAGATGTTGATCACCGTGTCATACCCTTCCGCTAGTAAATCTTTGTGAATGGCTAAAACGTCAGCCAGGCGTGGCTGTGAGGTATGCGGGAAGTCTGAAGCGGCACGCATTTTGGCAAAGAATTGCGCAGGCGTGATGTCGACGCCTTCTTCAAAGGTTTCGCCGTCAACGATCAATGGGGTGGTGACGATGCGGATCGGCAGGCCTTTGATTTGGTCAGGCGTCAAATAGGCGGTGCTGTCGGTAACAATTGCGATCTTGCTCATAGCGGGCCAACTTTCATTAGAATACCTTTAATGGTAAACAAGTCGCACGCTTTTTACAATGAACACCGGCAATTAAATCACTTTGGCATTCAATACCGTCTTAAAGTGATTCAAGGCCCACTCTTGCCCACCAGGGGTGAACGTCGCAATGGCGTCTTGGTGGATCACCAACGGATAGTTTAAGTTATACGCATCAACGGCAGTGTGTAAGACGCAGATATCTGAGCACACCCCAGTTAAATGCAGTTCGTCGATATGGCGTTCGCGCAACCACAGATCCAAAGGCGTGCCGGCAAAACTCGAGTAGCGCGTTTTATCAAACAATTGGACGTGATCGTTGTCAGCGTTTTGCGCGTACCAATCCGCGACAGCGCCAAATAATTCACGGCCCCAGGTGTTGCGGACATTATGCGGTGGGAACAGCTTGGCTTCTGGGTGATAAGGGTCATGCGGCGTGTGCACGTCTGTCGGCAGATAAACAAAGTCACCATTTAATAGGAAGTTTTGCGCCAAGTCTGCGATCGGCTGTTGCAAAACCTGCCCGACTGCCCCACAGGTGAGGGCGCCTGAATCTGCTACAAAGTCATTGGTGTAATCGATGATCAATAATGCTTTTGTCATAATCAACCTCCTAGTACGTTGCGACATCGGTTGCTTTGAGAATACGCTGTGGCAGGGCAAAAGTCAAGACAAGGGGTACTCATGTGAAAAACGCCACGAAGCCCGTCGTACCGCGGTCACAAGAAAATAAATATTCAGAAAACTCTTGCGCTAGTCGCGGGATTTTTGTATACTAGTCAAGTGCTGTGTAATCTAGTCGGGTTACTATGCACTTTTGGTTCACTGTGAATCAAAAAGCGAGGATGTGAGAGGTTGCGACACGCCCGGCCGCTTTGCCACGGCAGCGCGTCGGGAATTCCCACGGAGCTAGTCTACTAAATGATAATGGACGAAGGAGGTAACACAATGGCAAAACAAAAAATTCGTATTCGCCTTAAGGCCTACGAACACCGGATTCTTGATCAATCCGCAGACAAGATCGTTGATACTGCAAAGCGCACTGGCGCACAAATTTCAGGTCCGATCCCGCTGCCAACTGAACGCACTCTTTACACGGTATTGCGTTCCCCACATAAGTACAAGGATTCGCGTGAACAATTCGAAATGCGCACTCATAAGCGTTTGATCGACATTGTTAACCCAACCCCTAAGACAGTTGATGCTTTAATGAAGCTCGACTTGCCAAGCGGCGTTGATATCGAAATCAAGTTATAATTTTAAAGAATTGGAGGTGTACCATGACTCGTAAAGGAATCTTAGGTAAGAAAATTGGCATGACGCAAGTCTTCACTGACAACGGCGAACTTGTTCCCGTAACAGTTGTTGACGTAACCCCAAACATTGTATTGCAAGTTAAGACTGTTGAATCTGACGGTTACGAAGCAGTGCAATTAGGCTATGGCGACAAGCGTGAAGTCCTTAGCAACAAGCCAAGCGTTGGTCATGCTAAAAAAGCTGACACAACCCCTAAGCGCTTCATTAAGGAACTCCGTGATGTAGCGCTTAGCGAATATGAAGTAGGCAAAGAAGTCAAAGCAGACGAATTTGCAGCTGGCGACATCGTGGATGTCACTGGTACTTCCAAAGGTCACGGTTATCAAGGTAACATTAAAAAAGATGGTCAGTCTCGCGGTCCTATGGCCCACGGTTCTCGCTACCATCGTCGTCCTGGTTCTCTTGGCGCGATCATCAACAAGGTGTTCAAAGGCAAGAAGTTACCTGGCCGCATGGGTAACCACACCCGCACTATGCAAAATCTGACGGTTGTTTCCGCAGACTTAGAACACAACGTCATCCTCATCAAGGGTAACGTCCCAGGTGCTAACAAGTCTAACGTCATCATCCGTACCGCTGTTAAATCAGCAAAGTAATTCAAGAAGGGAGGAAAATAACTAATGGCTAACGTTACTTTATACAAACAAGACGGCTCAGAAAACGGCACTGTTGATTTAAACGATGCGATCTGGGCAATCGAACCCAACGAAAACGCCGTCTTTGACGCAGTGATCATGCAACGTGCTTCCCTTCGTCAAGGTACTTCTAAGGTTAAGAACCGTCACGAAGTTTCTGGTGGTGGTCGCAAACCATGGCGTCAAAAGGGTACTGGTCGTGCGCGTCAAGGTTCCATCCGTAGCCCACAATGGCGTGGCGGTGGTATCGTCTTTGGCCCACATCCACGTTCATATTCCTACACCATCAACAAGAAGGTTCGTCGCTTGGCAATCAAGTCCGTCCTTTCTCAAAAGGTGTTAGATAACGCATTGGTTGTCGTTGATGCTTTTGCATTCGACGCACCAAAGACTAAGGCATTTGCTCAAAGCTTGGCCGCATTGAAAGTTTCCGAAAAAGCCCTCGTGGTTTTAGATGGTGACGACAACGCCGCTTTAGCAGCTCGCAACTTGCCAAACGTTAAAGTTGTTGCCGCAGACGGGATCAACGTATTAGATGTTGTGAAATACAACAAACTGATCTTGACCCAATCTGCGCTCCAAAAGATTGAGGAGGCGCTCGCATAATGGAAGCACGCGATATTATTTTACGCCCGATCGTGACTGAACAATCCATGGCCGGCATGGACAACAAGAAGTACACCTTCGAAGTTGCCTTGCACACAGAAAAAACTGCTGTGCGCCGTGCCGTTGAAGAAATCTTCGACGTCAAGGTTGCTAGTGTCAACATTGCCAACGTTCGCGGCAAAAAGAAGCGCCAAGGCAACTTCGTGGGTTACACCCGCAAGCGTCGTAAGGCGATCGTTACTTTGACAGCTGATTCTAAAGAAATCAAGTTGTTCGAAGACTAGTTCCAGAAATTCATTTATAGGAGGAAATACTCGTGGCGATTATCAAGTACAAGCCAACGACGAACGGCCGCCGGAACATGTCCGGCTCCGACTTCGCCGAAATCACCAAGAAGCGCCCTGAAAAGACTCTTCTGGAAGATCAAAGTCACACTGCTGGCCGTAACAGCTATGGTCACATCACCGTTCGTCATCGTGGCGGCGGTCACAAACAACATTACCGTGTTATCGACTTCAAGCGTCAAAAAGACGGTATCGTTGCTAAGGTAGTAGCAATCGAATACGATCCGAACCGGACCGCTAACATTGCATTGTTACATTACGAAGATGGGGTCAAGTCCTACATCCTCGCACCTAAAGGCTTAAAAGTTGGCGACAAGATCGTTTCTGGTGAAGAAACTGATATCAAAGTCGGTAACGCATTGCCATTAAAGAACATCCCTGATGGGACTACCATCCACAACATTGAATTAAAGCCTGGTAAAGGCGGCCAATTGGCTCGTTCCGCCGGTGCTTCTGCTCAATTGTTAGGTAAAAACGATGATGGCAAATATGTCACTGTGCGTTTGGCTTCTGGCGAAGTGCGCATGATCCTTGCTGTTAACCGTGCTACCATCGGTGCTGTTGGTAACGAACAACACGAACTGATCAGCATTGGTAAAGCTGGCCGCAAGCGCTGGTTAGGCTTCCGTCCTACGGTTCGTGGTTCTGTAATGAACCCTAACGATCACCCACATGGTGGTGGTGAAGGTAAAGCCCCAATTGGTCGTCCATCTCCATTATCTCCATGGGGTAAGAAGACCTTGGGTAAGAAGACTCGTAACCATAAGGCTAAGTCTGAGAAGTTCATCGTTCGTCATCGTAAGACGAAGTAGTCTGAAACACACCGAATAAAGGAGGTCACATAATGGGTCGCAGTCTTAAAAAAGGACCTTTTGCCGATGCTCATCTGATGAAGAAGATCGAAGCACAGGCAGATAGCGAAAAGAAGCAAGTCATCAAGACTTGGTCTCGCCGTTCCACCATTTTCCCAAGTTTCATCGGTTACACCATCGCCGTATACGATGGTCGTAAACACGTCCCAGTTTTCATTTCTGAAGACATGGTCGGTCACAAGTTAGGCGAATTTGTCCCAACTCGTACTTTCCGTGGGCACGCCACCGACGATAAGAAAACCAAGGCTCGCTAGAAAGGAGCGCATCATACATGGCTGAAACAATTACTTCTGCTAAAGCTACGGCTAAGACCGTGCGGATCGCTGCTCGTAAGGCCCGCCTGGTCATCGACTTGATTCGCGGTCGCGACGTTGCTGAAGCATTAGCTATTCTTGAATTCACCCCAAACGGTGCGGCTGAAGTCGTTACCAAGGTGCTCAAGTCTGCTATTGCAAACGCAGAACACAACTTTGACTTAGATGCACAAAACTTGTATGTTTCCGAAGCATACGTTAACGAAGGCCCAACCCTCAAGCGGTTCCGTCCTCGTGCCAAAGGTAGTGCATCACCAATCAACAAGCGGACGAGCCACGTTACTGTGGTCGTCTCCGAAAAAGAAGCATAAGGAGGGATAAAGCGTGGGACAAAAGATTAATCCTAAGGGTTTCCGTGTTGGCGTCATTCACGACTGGGAATCTAAGTGGTATGCTGAAAAAGATTTTGCCACATTCTTACACGAAGACATCAAGATCCGGGCTTTTATCAACAAGAAGCTCGCTGATGCCTCCGTTTCTACTATCGAAATCGAACGTGCGGCAAACCGCGTCAACATCTCTATCCACACTGCCAAGCCTGGTATGGTGATTGGTAAGGGTGGCGCTGAAGTTGAAGCTTTGCGCACTGAACTCAACAACTTGACTGGCCGCAAGGTTCACATCAACATTGTTGAAATCAAAAAACCTGACTTGGATGCCCACTTGGTTGGCTTGAGCATTGCTGCTCAACTCGAACAACGTGTTGCATTCCGTCGCGCGATGAAACAAGCAATGCAACGCACCATGCGTTCTGGCGCTAAGGGCATCAAAACCCAAGCTGCTGGCCGTTTGAACGGTGCTGATATTGCTCGTCGCGAACATTACACTGAAGGCACTGTGCCATTGCACACCTTACGTGCCGATATCGACTATGCTTGGGAAGAAGCAACCACGACTTACGGCCAAATCGGCATCAAGACTTGGATCAACCGTGGTGAAATCTTACCAGACAAGCCAAACCGTTCTGCGAAGGGAGGCAAATAATCCATGTTAGTTCCTAAGCGTGTTAAGCACCGTCGCGAATTCCGTGGGAAGATGCGTGGTGCTGCTAAAGGCGGCAAATATGTTGCCTTTGGCGAATTCGGTTTACAAGCCCTGGAATCCTCTTGGATCTCCAACCGCCAAATCGAAGCTGCCCGTGTTGCTATGACCCGTTACATGAAACGTGGTGGGAAGACCTGGATCCGTATTTTCCCACAAAAGTCCTACACTTCTAAAGGTGTCGGCGTACGTATGGGTAATGGTAAAGGGACACCTGATGGCTGGGTTGCAGTCGTAAAACGCGAAAAGGTTATGTTTGAAGTTGCCGGCGTGCCGGAAGAAGTTGCAAAGGAAGCTTTGCGCTTAGCATCAAACAAACTCCCTGTTCGTACTAAGATCATCACTCGTGAGGAAGCAGGTGCGCAAACTAATGAAGGCTAAAGACATTACCGCATTGTCCACTGCTGAAATGCTCGACAAAGAAAAGCAGTATAAAGAAGAGCTGTTCAACCTGCGCTTCCAACAAGCGACTGGCCAGCTTGAAAACACCGCCCGCTTGAAGCAAGTTCGTAAGAACATTGCGCGTATCAAGACGGTCCTTCGTCAGGCTCAAGACAACAAATAACGGAAAGGAGACATACCATTGGCTGAACGCAATTCTCGTAAAGTCTATCAAGGTACTGTGGTTTCCGACAAGATGGACAAAACCATCACCGTCGAAGTTTCCACGACCAAGACACACCCTGTCTACGGCAAGCGTGTTAAGTATTCGAAGCGTTACTACGCACATGATGAAGATAACGCCGCTCACACTGGCGACGTGGTTCGCATCATGGAAACTCGTCCTTTGTCACGCAACAAGCGTTTCCGTTTATTGAACGTTGTCGAAAAGGCTGTTCGTATTTAATAATCGTATAGTGACGAAAGGAGGACCTACCCCGTGATTCAACAAGAAAGTCGTCTTAAAGTGGCGGACAACTCTGGCGCCCGCGAATTGCTCGTGATCAAGGTACTTGGCGGTTCATTCCGCAAGACCGGTAACATTGGCGATATCGTTGTGGCTACTGTAAAACAAGCTACACCAGGTGGCGTTGTCAAAAAAGCTGATGTTGTGAAGGCTGTTATCGTCCGTACCAAGTCTGGTGCGCGTCGTGCAGACGGTTCTTACATCAAGTTCGATGAGAACGCTGCTGTGATCATCAACGCCGACAAGAGCCCTAAAGGCACTCGTATCTTTGGCCCCGTTGCACGTGAACTGCGTGACGGTGACTTCATGAAGATCGTGTCCTTGGCTCCTGAAGTTCTGTAAGAGGAGGTGCAAGCATGAAAATCAAGACTGGTGATAAGGTACGTGTCATGCGTGGTAAAGACGCTGGCAAAGAAGGTACCGTAACCAAAGTGCTTCTCAAAGCGGACAAAGTGATCGTCGAAGGCGTGAACATTGTCAAGAAGCACCAAAAGCCAAGCAATGCCAACCCTCAAGGCGGCATCGTGGACGTTGAAGCAGCTATCCACGTTTCTAACGTGATGTTGCTGGATCCTGAATCCAACAAGCCAAGCCGTACCGGCGTAGAAATCAAGGACGGCAAAAAAGTGCGCATCGCCAAGAAGTCCGGCGCCGCACTCGAAAAATAACGAAGGGAGGACAATACTGCAATGACGAACCGTTTACAAGAACGCTACACCAAGGAAATCGCCCCTAGCTTGATCGAAAAGTTCAGCTACAAGTCTTCCATGCAAGCACCTAAGATCGAAAAGATCGTGCTGAACATGGGTGTCGGCGATGCGACTCAAAACGCCAAAAACCTTGACGAAGCTGTTGAAGAACTGAAGTTGATCTCTGGCCAACAACCTTTGATCACTAAAGCTAAGAAGTCCATCGCGAACTTCCGCTTGCGTGAAGGTATGCCTATCGGCGCCAAAGTCACTTTACGTGGCGAACGCATGTATGATTTCTTGGACAAGTTGATCAACGTCTCCTTGCCTCGTGTCCGCGACTTCCATGGTATCTCCGCAAAGTCCTTCGACGGCCGCGGTAACTATACCTTGGGTGTTAAAGAACAACTGATCTTCCCTGAAGTGGATTACGATAAAGTAAACCACGTCCGTGGGTTGGATGTTGTCATCGTTACGACCGCGAACACTGATGAAGAAGCACTCGAATTGCTTACGCAAGTCGGGATGCCATTCGCTAAATAAAGGAGGGTTACACTTGGCTAAGAAGTCAATGATCGTCAAGAACAACCGGCCTGCAAAGTTCGCAGTGCAAGAATACACTCGCTGCCAACGTTGTGGCCGTCCACATTCCGTATATCGTAAATTCAAGCTCTGCCGGATTTGCCTTCGTGAATTAGCCCATGCCGGCCAAATTCCTGGTATGCGCAAGGCTAGCTGGTAAACACTACCAAGTTAAAAGGAGGTTAAATCAATGGTCCTGACCGATCCAATCGCAGATTACTTGACCCGGATCCGTAACGCCAACATGGTGCGTCACGAATCTCTGGTGGTTCCTGCATCTAAGATGAAAAAAGACATTAGCGAGATCCTTAAAGCTGAAGGCTTCATCCGTGACTACGAAGTCATTGAAGACGACAAGCAAGGTATCATTCGCATCTTCCTCAAGTATGGGAAGAACAACGAACGCGTGATTTCTGGTTTGAAGCGTATCTCCAAGCCAGGCTTGCGTTCTTACGTTAAAGCTGATGCAGTGCCAAAGGTCTTAAATGGTCTTGGTATTGCCATCATCTCTACATCCGAAGGTGTTATCACCGATAAGGATGCTCGTGCCAAGAACGTCGGCGGCGAAGTGCTCGCTTACGTCTGGTAATACACATTAACAGGAGGTACTACCTTGAGTCGTATTGGTAATAAAGTTATCACCGTCCCTGCTGGCGTTGAAGTTAAGCAAGATGGCGACAACATCACCGTTAAGGGGCCTAAGGGCGAATTAACTCGTACTTTTGTCCCAGAAATCAAGATGAGTCAAGAAGGCAATGAAATTTCTTTCACTCGCCCAGATGACTCTTACAAGGCTTTGCATGGTACCATGCGTGCCAACTTGAACAACATGATCCTTGGTGTTTCCCAAGGTTTCACCAAGCAGTTGAAGTTGGTCGGTGTTGGTTACCGTGCTCAAAAGCAAGGCGCTAAGCTGGTCTTAAACGTCGGCTACTCCCATCCCGTTGAGATGGAAGCCCCTAAAGGCGTCGAATTCGATGTTCCTAGCAACACCGAAATCAACATCAGCGGGATCTCCAAGCAAGTTGTTGGTCAATTTGCTGCGGTAGTCCGTGCCGTCCGTGCCCCTGAACCTTACAAAGGTAAAGGTATTCGTTACGTCGATGAAGTTGTTCGTCGTAAGGAAGGTAAGACTGGTAAGTAGTTTCTAAGTCAACATTAAGAGGTGAATATTGTGATTTCCAAGCCAGATAAAAACAAAACTCGGCAACGGCGTCACGCACGTGTCCGGGGTAAGATTTCTGGTACGAGCGAACGCCCACGCTTGAACATTTTCCGTTCTAATACAAACATCTACGCGCAATTAATTGATGACGTAGCGGGTGTGACGTTAGCAAGTGCCTCCTCTCTTGATTCAGAAGTAACAGGTACTAAGACTGAACAAGCTGCCAAAGTTGGCGCCTTGGTTGCTCAACGTGCCGTTGCTGCCGGTCATAAAGTCGTCGTCTTTGATCGTGGTGGTTATCTCTACCATGGTCGCGTGCAAGCTTTAGCTGAAGCAGCACGTGAAAACGGCCTCGAATTCTAATACAAAGGAGGATAAACACCACATGGCATCATATATTGATCCATCCCAATTGGACTTAGAAGATCGCGTTGTTGCGATCAACCGGGTCACCAAAGTTGTTAAAGGTGGTCGTCGTCTGCGTTTTGCAGCTATCGCGATCGTCGGTGACAAGCATGGTCACGTTGGCTTCGGTACTGGTAAAGCCCAAGAAGTTCCAGAAGCTATCCGCAAAGCGGTTGATGACGCGCAAAAGAACTTGATCGAAGTACCTATCGTTGGTACCACGATCCCGCATGAAGTGATCGGTCACTTCGGCGCCGGCAAGGTTTTACTCAAGCCTGCTGTTGAAGGTTCTGGGGTCGCTGCTGGCGGCGCTGTCCGTGCCGTTATGGAACTTGCAGGTATCAGCGATGTTACCTCCAAGTCCCTTGGCCGCAACACGCCAATCAACATGATCCGCGCCACTGTCGAAGGTCTCAAGCAATTGAAGACTGTCGAAATGGTTGCAGACTTGCGCGGCGTTTCTGCATCTCACTTGAAAGACTAGGAGGACACATTATGGCTCAATTGAAAATTACGTTGACTCGTAGTGCCGTACACCGCCTGCCTAAGCAACGCAAAATCGTCAAGGAACTCGGCCTTGGCCGCATCTCCAGCTCAGTTATCAAGCCTGATAACGCCGCTACTCGTGGTGCGATCTTCCAGATCTCTCATCTGGTATCCGTAGAAGAAATCAAAGACTAAAAATCATCACAAGGAGGTGCCAAGCATGAAGTTGCATGAATTACAAGCCCCTGCAGGTTCCCGCCAACACGGTAAGCGTCTTGGCCGTGGGACTTCTAGCGGCCAAGGTAAAACCGCTGGTAAAGGTCAAAAGGGCCAATTGGCGCGTCAAGGCGGCAAGACTCGTTTGGGTTTTGAAGGTGGCCAAATGCCATTGTTCCGTCGTATGCCAAAACGCGGTTTCAACAACATCAACCGCAAAGTTTATGCCGTTGTGAACGTCAACGACTTGAACCGTTTTGAAGACGGCCAAGAAATCACCAACACCGTGTTGGTTGAAGCCGGCTTAGTTAAAAACGAAAAAGACGGTATCAAGTTACTGGCTAACGGTAAGTTGGAGAAGAAGTTAAACGTCAAAGTTGACAAATTCTCCGCAGCTGCTCAAGCAGCAATCGAAGCAGCAGGCGGTTCTATTGAGGTGATCTAATGCTGAAAACCCTCAAAAACGCGCTCAAGGTCAAAGAGATCCGCAATAAGATCTTGTTCACCTTAGGCGTTTTGCTGGTTTATCGGTTAGGCGCGCAGATCTCGGTTCCTGGCGTTGATGCGAAGGCTTTGACGAACATCAGCGCAACCGGCCTGATTCCACTGCTGGATACAGTCAGTGGGGGCGGGTTGTCGAACTACTCGATTTTCTCGATGGGGGTTTCACCATACATCACGGCTCAAATCGTTATCCAATTGCTCCAAATGGATATCGTGCCGAAGTTTGTTGAATGGAGCAAACAAGGGGAAGTCGGGCGACGCAAGCTGAACCAAGTCACGCGTTACTTGACCATTTTCCTCGGGTTTTTCCAAGCCATCGGCATTACCGCTGGTTTCCAGCAGTTAAGCTCGTTGGGCTTAGTTAAAAATCCGACGATTCAGACTTATGTCACCATCGGTATCATCCTCACTGGGGGCACGATGCTCCTGACTTGGATGGGTGAACAGATCACAGACAAAGGCGTCGGCAACGGCGTGTCCATGATCATTTTTGCCGGGATCATTGCGCGGCTACCAAGTGGGATCCAAGAACTTTGGCAAGACAACATCACCAATAACAACGATAAGTTAACTGGGGCATTGTTCTTAGTGGCATTGGTTGTCATTGTGTTGTTGGTCGTTACCTTTGTGACTTGGGTTCAACAAGCCAACCGTAAGATCCCGATCCAATACACGCGCCGGGTGACGGCAGCGGGGAGTAATTCTTACTTGCCGTTGAAAGTCAACGTTGCTGGGGTTATCCCAGTGATCTTTGCCAGTTCCTTCATTGTGACGCCGCAAACCATTTTGATGGCTTTCCAGGCGAACCACTCTGAAGATACCTGGTATCAGATCATGACCAACATCTTCAGCATGCAAAAGCCTGCTGGGATCGCGGTTTACACCGTCTTGATCGTCTTGTTCACGTTCTTTTACGCCTTTGTTCAGGTCAACCCTGAAAAAGTCGCCGAGAACTTGACCAAGCAAGGAAGTTACATTCCTGGCGTTTGGCCAGGTAAAGAGACTGAAAAGTATTTGTCTGGTCTCTTGATGCGACTGTCCACAGTCGGTGCATTGTTCTTAGGGGTCATCGCCTTGTTGCCACAATTGGCTTCAATGCTTTGGAACCTGCCACAATCCATCGGGCTGGGTGGGACTAGCTTGTTGATCGTCGTGATGACGGCCATCGAATTAGTTCGGCAGTTGAATGGGTTGCTGATGAAGCGCGAATACGTCGGCTTCATCCAAGGCGACTTGATCAAAGACTAACCCCAGAGCTGATCGGCGCTGTTGCGTCAATCAGCTCGACGAGTAAACGATAATGGTAGCGGGAATATGGCCAACCGGCTAACTTCCCTCTGCCAATCAACGGAGGCAAATCCAATGAATCTCATTTTAATGGGACTTCCTGGTGCTGGTAAAGGCACTCAAGCAGAGCGCATCGAACAAGCTTATCCGATCGCTCACATTTCTACTGGTGACATGTTCCGCGCAGCTATGGCTGCCGGTACTGAACTTGGCCAAAAAGCCAAAGCCTTTATGGATGCAGGTTCCCTCGTCCCAGACGAAGTAACTGTTGGTATCGTGAAGGAACGCTTAGCTAAGCCAGATACTGATGCTGGTTACATGCTCGACGGTTTCCCTCGCACCATTGCGCAAGCAGAAGCGCTGGAAACTTTGACAGCTGACATCAACAAGCCAGTTGATGCCGTGATCAATATCGATGTTGCCCCTGAGAAGTTGATCGAACGCTTGTCTGGTCGCTACATTTGTAAGAACTGTGGCGCTACTTACCACAAGATCTACAACCCAACCAAGGTTGAAGGGACTTGTGATAACTGCGGTGGCCACGAATTCTTCCAACGTGACGACGACAAGCCAGCAACGGTCAAGAACCGCCTCAAAGTAAACATCGAAATGAACACACCATTGCTGGACTTCTACAAGCAGCGCAATCTCTTGTACACCGTCAATGGTGACCAAGATATCGACTTGGTTTTCGCCGAAATCAAAAAGATCCTGGCCGCAGTTGCAAAGTAGATGACTTCGTCTTTTGCACGATCCGGTCTGGTCAACGCATAAATTATGTGGTACAATATCGCGGTATGTGCGGTGAGTGCCCTTGGCCTCACCCTTTTCGCACGTTGTGTTCCAGAATTTTAGGAGGAATTATTTAGTGGCAAAAGACGATGTAATTGAAATTCAAGGCACCGTGGTGGATACTTTACCCAACGCGATGTTTAAAGTCGAACTTGAAAACGGCGCGACCATTTTGGCGCATGTCTCTGGGAAGATCCGGATGCACTACATCCGCATTCTGCCTGGCGACCGCGTGACGGTTGAATTATCGCCATACGACTTGACCAAAGGCCGCATCACTTACCGTTTCAAGTAATTGCCAGCAGTTAGTGAGCTCACGAATCCTTAGAGGAGGCTATTTACAATGAAAGTACGTCCATCCGTCAAAAAGATGTGCGAGCACTGCAAAGTCGTACGCCGCAAAGGCCGCGTCATGATCATTTGCTCTGCAAACCCGAAACACAAGCAACGCCAAGGTTAATCTAAACTACTATATTAGGAGGTGTCCATCGTATGGTTCGTATCGCAGGTGTCGACTTACCACGTGGTAAGCAAATCGTAATCGCCTTGACCTATATCTTCGGTATTGGCAAGACCACCGCTCAAAAGATCCTGGCTGAAGCCGGCGTTCCAGAAAACGTCCGCCAAGAAGACCTCACCCCAGATCAAGAAGACAAGATCCGCGCAGCCGTTGACAAAGTCAAGGTTGAAGGCGATCTTCGTCGTGAAGTTAACTTGAACATCAAACGTCTGATGGAAATCGGTTCCTATCGTGGGATCCGTCATCGTCGTGGCTTGCCTGTTCGTGGTCAAAACACCAAGAACAACGCACGCACCCGCAAAGGTAAGAAAACTACCATTGCCGGTAAAAAGAAATAATTAGGTAAAGGAGGAATACATCCCGATGGCAGCACGTAAAACAACTCGTAAGCGTCGAGTTCGTAAGAACGTTGAATCTGGTGTGGCTCATATCCACTCAACTTTCAACAACACGCTGGTCATGATCACCGACCCTCGCGGTAACGCGATTGCTTGGTCTTCTGCTGGCGCTCTTGGTTTCAAGGGCTCCCGTAAGTCTACGCCTTTCGCAGCCCAAATGGCCGCTGAAGCCGCAGCAAAGGAATCCATGGAACATGGCATGAAGTCCGTTGAAGTCTCTGTTAAGGGCCCAGGTTCCGGCCGTGAAGCTGCGATCCGTTCCCTTCAAGCGACTGGCCTTGAAGTGACCGCGATCCGCGACGTCACCCCAGTGCCACATAACGGCTCTCGTCCTCCAAAGCGTCGTCGTGTTTAATTGTTACCCTGCGGCCTTGTTATGGCCAGGTAAACAAAACTTCACTTCTCGTTTTGAAAGGGGTACAGACTTAGATGATCGAATTTGAAAAGCCAAACATCACCAAAGTTGACGAAAGCACCAACTACGGTAAGTTTGTCGTAGAACCGCTCGAACGCGGCTATGGCACCACACTGGGCAATTCGCTACGGCGGATCCTTTTGTCCTCATTGCCTGGGGCAGCCGTCAGCAACATCCAAATCGATGGGGTACTCCATGAGTTCTCCACCATCGATGGTGTGCTTGAAGACGTGACCCAAATCATCTTGAACATCAAAAAGCTTGCTTTGAAGATGAACACAGATGAAGACAAGACGGTCGAAATCGACGTAGCCGGCCCAGCCACCGTTACGGCTGCAGACATCGTTTCTGATAGTGATGTCGAGGTGCTCAATCCTGAGCAGTACATTTGTACGGTTGCAGAAGGGGGTCGCTTCCACGTCCGGATGACGGTCAAAACCGGCCGCGGGTATGTGGCAGCTGATCAAAATAAAGTCGATGACATGCCAATCGGGGTTTTGCCGATCGACTCGATTTTCACCCCAATCAGTCGGGTCAACTATCAAGTCGAAAGCACCCGAGTTGGCCGGCGTAACGACTTCGACAAGCTGACGTTGGATGTTTGGACCAATGGTTCGATCAATCCGCGTGAAGCGATCAGCTTAGCTGCGAAGATCCTCACCGAGCATCTGGATATTTTCGTCAACTTGACGGATGAAGCCAAGAACGCTGAAATCATGGTTGAAAAGGAAGAAACTCACAAGGAAAAGATGCTTGAGATGACCATCGAAGAGCTCGACTTGTCTGTTCGTTCTTACAACTGCTTGAAGCGCGCTGGCATCAACACCGTGCAAGAGCTGACTAACAAAACAGAAGCCGATATGATGAAGGTCCGCAACTTAGGTCGTAAGTCACTTGAGGAAGTTAAGAATAAGCTTAGCGACCTTGGCTTAGGCCTGCGCACCGAAGACTAATCTGTAAAAAGGAGGCAAAACACTCATGAGTTACCGTAAATTAGGCCGGACTAGCTCCCAACGTAAGGCTTTGCTTCGCGATCTCACCACGGATCTTTTGATCCATGAACGGATCACGACTACCGAAGCCCGCGCTAAGGAAGTTCGCTCCACCGCTGAAAAGATGATCACGCTTGGTAAGCGCGGCGACTTGCACGCACGTCGTCAAGCCGCAGCATACTTGCGCAACGAGATCGCTGATGTTAAAGAAGATGGCGACACGGTTGTGGTTCAATCTGCATTGCAGAAATTGTTCGCAGACGTTGCCCCTCGCTACGCAGAACGCAATGGTGGTTACACCCGCATTCTGAAGACTGCACCTCGCCGCGGCGATGCAGCCCCAATGGTTATCCTTGAATTAGTTTAATTCATCGATTCGCTGGGTCTTCCTAGCACCATTAACATTAAGTGATTCGCCGGCAACGGTGATCACCTTTTCAAAACCGTTGTGACCCTCGTGGCCACAACACTTTGGTCATTTGATCGATGGAGCGTTTGAGATGGTGGCTATCCCATGTGTGATAGCTTAGTCTAGCTTGCGAGCACCAGGTAACTGGTGTCTCCATCATTGAATGATTTTTTTTGTACCTTTGATTTACAATTTAAGTGCAAGATGATAAGTGCAAGAAAAAGGACTCATAG
>NZ_AZEU01000148.1 GCF_001435035.1 Lacticaseibacillus manihotivorans DSM 13343 = JCM 12514 | reverse complement strand
GTGAATCATGGGATTGCGCTGCTTTTTTGAAATTCTATGAATAATCCAGGTTTATATGACTAACAACGAAACCATTTTTCTAGTGACGCGTGAAGTCTTCGACGCCCTTGGCGTTTACGTTCAATGCCACCAATTCCAGTTACTTGGCACTACCAACGTCACTATTTTAGAACAAATCATCACTCAGTTAGCACGAATGAACTACGCCGCCAACCTCACCATGAATCGCAACGACCCGACATGTTGGTTACCACTTGAGTCCTATCGTTATAGCCCAACACGCTCAATCATGACTGACCTTGCTCATATTATTCCTCACTACAATCGCGAGCGGGCTCTGGAAGCGATACTGCTGATTGCCGAAAGTTGTGGCCCGCTCAAAACCGAAAGTGATAAGGCGCTTTTAGCCAGCCTTAAAGACCGACTCACCCCAACCCGCGACCGTGGTGCACTACTAGCCTAATTATAAGCCACTCATTCAGAACAGACTTCTGTTGAAGTCTGTTCTGTGGTACAATCAAAATAAATTGAAAGGGTGATTACTTTGGCAGACACAACTGTAACATCGCTACGTTTCAAAAATGACCAATATGACAAGGTTAAGCGCCTCGCTGAGTTTAACGGTGTATCCGTCACAATGTACATGCGTCAAGCCGTACTTGAACGCATGGAAGACGAAGAAGACTACAAAGACGCACAAGCCAACCTCGCCGCGAGTCACGGCGAAACTGTAAGCCGTTCTGAAATCCTTAAGCGTTTAGGCATGGACGCATGAGCAAAGAATATCACTGGAGTTTTGATAAAGTTGCTGAAAAGAATTTCTCTAAGCTTGACCAACAGGTTCAACGACGAATCGTTCGGTGGTTGGACAAGCACATTGAAGGATACGATAATCCGCGCGCATGGGGAAAAGCCTTGGAAGGTGACTTAGGTACACTCTGGCGCTACCGAATCGGTAGCTACCGCGTGATTGCCGACATCAACGACGGAAAATTTGAGATTTTGGTTGTTAAAGTTGCGAAACGAAACGACGTGTACACTAACAAATAGCAAACAAAAGGGAGACAACCAGGCGCACAGCCTCGATTGCCTCCTTTGCTTTGCCTAGGACGGCTCATTATAGCCGGCCGTCCCGGCCGGGTGCTCTGGGGGTGCTTAGCCCGCCGACGTTGCGCACTTGCTAGATCGACGGTATGTGACCGAATACCTCGACAAGATGGAAAAGGAAACTCGTGAATCGATCATTGACAGTCAAAAATAGCACCTTCGTGGTTTCTTACCAATAATCTGGTTAGCTCACGTTGCGGTCACATATTTGTTTTTGGTTCAATATATGGTATAATTTCATTATGGAAATGCCCAAATTTAGACCTTACAAGCGGCCGAACGGCCACATGGAATTCATTGAATTTCTCGACTCGCTACCACTCAAGGAACGAGCAAAATTACAGTTAGCCATCCATACTACGGAAGAACTCGGTTTACAAGAAGCAGTTCAACGGTTGCTGGTCAAGAAGCTCACAACCAATTTATATGAGTTACGCTCACGACAAGGAAAAACTTATCAGCGCGGTTTATATTTTCACGTATCTGGCAGTGATTATGTCATCACCCATGGCTTCTCCAAGAAGACAAACAAGACGCCACAGCGAGAAATTGATCATTCAATCGACCTACGAGCTGAGTTCTATCAAACCTACAAGGAGGAAGACGACAAATGAGTAAAGACCTGCACGAATTCACAATGGAACACACCGGTGATCTCGACGCCTACTTCGCGGAAATGATGAAAGATTCCTCATACCGTGAAGTCTACAATGAAGAAAAAAACAAAATGGCAAGTGCAATGGCTCTGCTTGAAGCGCGCGAGGAAGCAGGTTTGTCCCAGCAGAAGCTGGCGGACAAGTCAGGTGTACCTAAGACGACGATTGTTCGTATTGAAAATGGTAACAACACTTCCATCGATACGTTGACTAAACTTGCAAATGCGCTGGGTCGCCCACTCAAATTGACGATTGGACCGGCGAGCATTGCATAGCATCTAGTCTAATTTGATCGACGGCACCAACGTCAAAAACTTACGATTACAGCGTCCCTGTTTGGCAGACGCTTGAGGCCATGGATTAGGAGGTTTAAATAAATTCTAGACAGTTTCCACATCACTCAAGTTGACTTTGCCGAACGTATCGGCGTTTCTCAAAAGCATCTATCCAAGGTTCTCAATCACAAAGCTTTCATTTCAGCAAGCGTCGCAAAATCAATCGAGCTGGTTACCGGAACACCGGCCAAATTGCTGCTACGGCTAGACACAAACTATCGTCTAATGCATACGGCTGCACCGTCAAAATACGAAAAACCTGACCAACCGAATTACCTGAAAAGATACGATTGGGTGACCATCTAGTCTGAATCAAAGGCAAACAAATAGGAGGCAAGCGAGGCACATGGCATCGCTTGTCTCCTTTGTTTTGTGCGGGGCGGATCAGCGTAGCCGGCCGTTCCGGCCGGGTGCCGTGGGGCGCCTGGCCCGCCCACGCGGCACGGCAGCGTTATCTGTCGTCGCAAGGTTCTGGTCAAGGCAACGCAATGCGACGGCACGGGAAAACCACCCGCACACGTCGCTAGTCGTAGCCACACCGCCGCCTTGGATACCTAATTTATCTAGCAAGTGCCCGTTGCGCCGCTTGCTGGCGCGGCTGCGCCTTGCTCCTAGGCTGCTCTGCCTTAGCCCCCATGACCCGCTCGTCTTGTTTATCGACGGCATTATATCCGTAGGTCTTAATCAGATAAGCCATTTCTTGAGGCGAATCCGCTTCAAAGAAGCCGATAGTCTTATCGAAGCGATTAACGGCTTGATAATGTGTGGTACCGTCGCTATTGGGCGTACGATCTAAAACAATTTGCTGACCATCCTTAGCGTAAACGTGACGTCCTAGCGCCGCAGACAGTGACTCAGATCGCATAGCTTTCAAGTCGTCGTTCCAGTCCTTGATTGGGCGTGCTACGGGTTCGTACCCTTTTCTAAATTGCTGGGCATAGCTGCCAATTTTTCCAGCAAACTTCGTCCGAACTTCATCAGACAAACCAGGTTGAAGTCGACGAACCAGAAGCTCAAAATCCGGCGTTTCTTCCTTCGTTACCAGCTTCATTTGCGTTGCAATCTCGGTCGCCCGATCAGCGTATTGAGTCCCTGTGTAGGGCTTACTAACGTTATCTGAACCACCGATGAACCCACCATGAAAATCAAACCCGTTAGCAAGTTCGCGCTTGCTACTAAAGTTGGTCTCGGCTTTTTCAATGGCTGCGAGATCACGCCAGTCAACACCAACAGCTTTGCCAACACCCCGTAACACCGCAGCTCGATCCTGTGGAATCTGCCGATCGTGCGTCATTAAGTTAAAATATGGTAAGACCTCACCCGTTTCTTGAATAACAAATTGGCGCTCTTTCATCATCCGATCAAAAAAGGTATGCCCAGCCGCATCATTATCAACGCCAAAACCAATACTGTTTGGAACATCGCCAGTAAGCTCATACATATACTGAATTCCCTTAGTCACGGTTGCTGGCTTCAAACCATCCATGGATAGAAACATGGTGTTGTTCGTTTCAGGATGAGTTGATAGGTAAGACAGCGCGTCGATTGGGGCTTCAAAAACAAGTAGCCGATCTGGCCTACCAATCGAAAAGTTGAACCCAAAGTCTTGCTCCGAATTCTTCATAATGCGTTTGATTGTACCACGATGCCCGTTCTCATCATAATCAATTGTTGTCCCTTGTGTGGCTGCTCCAACGCGTCGACCGCTCTTTGCCCAAACGAACACCACATCACCATTTTGATTCTGTTGTATAAAACCTTTTTGGTGCAGGGTTGCAACTAACTGTGGATTTAAGCCACGCGCAATCGTCAGGTAATTGTTAGCACGTGTGAAATCCTTACTATTACGATCACTATATTGAAAAGGCTCAGTCTTGTGCTGCACAATCTCTGCACGCGACAAGCTAGGATCGTTTAATAGCTTCACCGCGTCTTGCATTGATTCTACACCGACCACCTTCATCATAAAGTCAATTGGATCCCCGTGTTCTTGTCGCGAGTTCCAAAAAAACGTATTCTTCCTAGCATCAATAACAAGCGAATCATGCTCCACACCACGCCAACTGATAGAACTTTCCTGCTCCAAGTTAAAGCCGTTACGCTGCACTACATCAACAATTGATGCCTGCTTGGCGCGCTTAAAATCTTCCATCCATGACACATAGATCACCTCCAAAAAAAGACGCGACCATAAAGGCCGCGCTAGCGATATAAGTCCTGATTTTGATTGTTACGTTTGTTTTCTTCTTCAGCAGCACTGCGATCATGAGCTTGTTTATTCAGCAAGTGTTGTTGCACGTCCCCACGTAAAAGGTTCTTGATTGTCTTAAGCGAAGACAAAATCCCATGACTCGGCGAGCTGCCACTGGATGAACGTTTTGGTGAATCAGGCGTATCCTCCTTAGGATCCTCATGCATGGATTGATTTCGCCGATCCTGGGCCAACATTTCCTTGAGCACCGAGTTTCCCATTCGAGCAAAGAGTTCGTCATACTTGTGATCGTAGTATTCTTGCGATCTATTTTCTTCTTTGCCAGGCTGACCTTTGCCGTAGAGAAATTCCCGGAATTTCACCTCGTTCATCAGTTGCGAGTCAAAGGCTTCTAGCTCCGTCTTGTGATAGAGCTGCATGTATCGACTTGCAAAAGCATCAAGCAATGGGCGTAAGTCTTTCATGTCATTCATGTTGTAACGCCACTGTCGCCGATCAGCTGGTAGCTTGCTATAAATCTGCTTGTAGTAATTCATCAACTGCCGATCTGGGAGATTACGCCATGGTTCCTGATGAGCCGGCAAGCGATCTCGAATCAGGCTAGAAATTTGCGCCAGCGATTGATCGCGGTTCAGTAGTTCGTTCGCCACAGCAGACTTAAACTTGTCTAGTGTGCTAGCTTTCAAATAACCTTTGCGCTCCCGAAAAACTTTGCCATCGCGTTCAAACTCCTTAAAATCCCGTTGCGGATCAGGCTCAACTGTTGCGATATGAACATGAATATTATCGGTGTTGAGATGAATCGATGCTGACCACACCGCAGATGCCGTAAGCCCTTCGTTGGCAAGCAATCTACTCATACCGGTACGGATCGCGATCCGAAGTTTTTGTTGATCTACCTCTTGCGTTTGCGGATCATAAAGGCCGTGTTCAGCCAAAAAAGTGTTGTCGAAACTGACGACTGTCTGCCACATAACTGATCCATTACGTTCAGCCTTTTCAAATGATTGCCGCAGTTGCTGCCGCGCATCAATATTCAGTTGATCTTTGCCCGCAGTGAAAATACCGGTACTCTTCTCGGGATTTTCCATGTATTGGTTGTAGCCATCATACTTAACCGCGTTCCAATCTTTGAAGTGCTTAGCACGCATCGCGTCGGAACGATTAATATAGTTGATATAACCGGAAAAATGCTCGCCTCCTGGTCGTTCAAAGCGCATTGTCGAAACAATTCCTGCACTACTACCCACGATTAGTCACCTCGTTTCAAACGCTTGTATTTGTCACTATTGCGATAAACTTGCCGGGCTTTAATTTGATCGGACACCTTCTGATCGGCCTGGGTAATTGCATCACTTTGCACGTCAGTAACTGGGAACTGATCGTCCATGCCGTGGAGAACTATGAACCCATTTAAAAGCTCACGGAATAAAGTGATGTTTCGCTCAGTAGAACCAGTTCTCAAACGAATTGGGTCAATCATTTTCTTCACTTCGGAGGTAATCTGTTGAATCAAGAGCTTGTTTCCAAGCAGCTCATTTTTCATTTCTTGATGCTCGCGAAGTAAACCTTCCAATGCCTCACCGCGAGTTTTACAGCCATGGATTTTCATGTATTGATCGATATATTTCCATCCATATTCGCCCGTGCTAGGTGAATCCAAATAAACCACACGACGTTCGTGCAAAATCTTCACTCCTTTTCAATTCCAAGTGCAAATAGCAATCGCGAAATGATTTCCGTGTTCCTATTAATGACTACTTTTGACTGCCGCGTTAGTTCAGTTAGATCATTTAGCTCACCTTCGACGTAGTAATCTCTTGCGTGCTGATGGATGAGTCGCGCGAGATACTTATTACGCGTTAGGCCCTTGGAATCTGCCAACTGTTTGATGATTGCGGCGTCCGCATCAGCGACACCTTTGATATGAATATCAACTACCAAGTCTGTTTCCTCCTTCTGTTTTGGCAAATCGAAATTTGCCGTAACGAGATCACTAAAATTCAAAAAAGAGGCCCGTAAATTCCTAACTTACGGGCCAAATACAAAGTCAAAAAATGCGTGAAGGGTGAGAGTTGTGATCCAAACAACGGATCACAACTCTCACCCTTCAACTCCAAAATTACGACAGGGGCCGAATTTTGGAGTTTTAGATAATGAGCATAAGGGAAAACTGCACCCATAAATGGGTGACACCGCAGTGCGGTG
>NZ_AZEU01000147.1 GCF_001435035.1 Lacticaseibacillus manihotivorans DSM 13343 = JCM 12514 | reverse complement strand
ACTTATATGTAACTAATAATACTCCCTTCTCACTTTAGTTACAATAGGGTACACCCAAATGGAACATATATTGGGACGTTAAAAAGTAATTATTCTGTACAAACGAAGAAAAATGTCCTATAATATAATTACAGGATAATTACAGGAGGAAAACCATGCAAACTAAAACAAGAAAACAAGGCAACTCGCTCACACTGACGGTTCCAAAGGAGTACAATATTGCGCCAGGACGGAAGGTTGTCCCCGAACTAAGAGCCGATGGAATCTTTTACCGGTTCGTGGATAATGAAGATGATTTCCTCGATTTTTCTACTGATATTCTCAAGTCTTTAGTATCTCAAGGATTATCTGGTGATGAATTAGTCAGCGAGTTTAATCGGCAAAAGCACGCCATTTCAGAATCGTTAAAGAATTTAGCCACAAATGATGACACGTCGTCCCTTTCTCGTAAAGAGTTGGAGGAAGAAATTGGCCTGTGATATTCAACTCAAGAATGCGGTTATACGCTACCTAAAGAAAATTAAAGAGAGGAAGCTTAAAGAAAGATTCGTTGATCTGATCTATACGACTATTGCAGATGATCCAGAATCTGGTGACGCGAAAACTGGCGATCTCTCAGGAATATACACCATGGGGTTTAGGTATCAAAAGACTGAGTACCGCGTTGCATATATGATCAGTCCTCCAACAACAGTCATTGTGCTGTTGGCTGGATCTCATGAGGATTTCTATACTTCATTGAAAAGGCAGTTGTAATGTATTAGATGCTTAGTTAAAACTAGCAGTCAGTTAGGCACCACTCACAGCTCAACGACCCGACCAGCCCAGGCACCACTGGTGGTAAGGTCATATGTGAGACAAGGTCTCTCTCAAGTATAATGACTTCATAGAGGATTGAAGTACGGAGGGAAACGTCATGCCAAAACGCTACACACAAGATTTCAAGGATATGCTGATTGAACTGCACAATGCGGGGAAGGGTCCAGCTGAACTCAGTAAAGACTACGATGTCCCAGTGGCGACACTTGGGAAATGGTTTACTGATGCTAGTCAGGAAGAGAATCGCCAAGTATCAAGCGCTGAGGTCGCGCAACTCAAGGCCGATCTTCTCCTTGCCACACAGGAGAACGAAATCCTAAAAAAAGCATTAGGCATCTTCGCGCAGAAAAGATAGTGTCGAACCGCGAATTGTATGCCTTTATCCAAGAAAATGACGTGCCAATCAGCCTCGCCACCCGGGCTTTGTCTGTTTCACGCGCTTCGTACTACCGACACATCAACCACGTGCCTACTCCGACTGAAAAGCGTCGAGATGAGGTTCGAGCGCAGCTACACGTCGCTTATGCTAACTCGAAGGGGCGATATGGCGCACCTAAGCTCACCGCAGCAATTAACAAACAGCGTACAGACCATGTCAGTCAAAAGTACATTCAGAAGCTGATGCATGAGGAAGGTTTGTACTCAATTATTCAGCGCAAATGGCGGGCAAGTTCCGCGGCTAATCCCGTCGCGGAACGGCATAACTTGATGGACCAGGACTTTTCAACAACCACTATTAATCAGAAGTGGGCAGGCGATATAACTTACATTCACACCCAGAAGGATGGTTGGACATACTTGTGCACTTTCATGGATTTGTACTCGCGACGAATTGTCGGTTACGCGTATGGCCCAGACATGACGGTGAACCTTGTTTTGAACGCATTTGGTAACGCAATTTCGAATCGTGATGTTTATGACGGTTTGATTGTCCAAACCGACTTAGGCAGCCAGTTTATTAGCGCTGAATTTGAACGTCAGTTAACGTACGTCGGCGCCACACACTCTTACAGTCACAAAGGAACGCCGTACGACAATGCGATGATTGAATCGTTCCACGCCACCTTCAAGAAGGAAGAATATTACGTCAATAAGCACCACTATCCTAGCCTGATAATCGCGCGACGTCACGTATTCGAATACATTGAGCACTGGTACAATCGCGTTCGAATTCATGGACGGCTAGGCATGAAGAGCCCAGTTGAATTTGAAGCAACACGTTCCGCGGTCGATGGGTTGTGCAACAACGCGTCGGCCACGGAATGTCCTGCAAAATGACCTAAAGGGCATTTTGCATTGACCAAATTTTTATCGAGAGATGTTGTCTCAAACCTTGACCTAAATCCATCTTGACAGAAGCCACCTCAGGTAATAAACTTTTTTCTATTAAGAATAAATGAGAAGAAAATGTTTTTAAAATGTGAAAAATTTGGACATTTTGGTTTTAAGTCTCATTTTTCTTAATACAAAATCTAAGGGGGACGGGCGTACATGAATAAAAATTCGACGACCGAAACAAAGCGACATTACAAGATGTATAAAGCAGGCTCCAAATGGATGACTGCTGCGATCATTACTTTTGGTACGGGTTTGATTGTCTTGGGTGGCACCGCCACCCAGTCCGTTGCCGCCGATACAACGACGGCGCCGACAGAAAAAACGAGTCAAACGGCTCAGTCAACCAGTGCGCAGGCCCAACCTGCCGCACAAACGACGACCAGTCAGGCGACAGCCAGCGATACCACTAGCAATGCGACTCAAACTGTAGCGGCCAAAAGTAGCGCGACTCAGACACAGGCAACACCTGCCCAAAACACGCAGAGCAGCGCTAGTCAGCCGCAAACTACGACCCAGCCAGCCTCATCTGCGACAGCACAAACAACTGCACCGGCATCTGGCGCAACCACGCAAACAAACGCCAGCAGCGCGGCCAACCAAACGGCAACAAGTACAGCAACAACGGCCACTAGCCAAGCAAGCGCCGCGGCAGCTGCAACCAGCACGGCTACAGCTGACAATCAGAACCAAGCAAGTTCTGCCGCCACAACCGATCCCGGGCCAGCCAACCAAGATACCCTGACCAAAGGCAACGTCAAAGGGCTATGGGACGAAGGCTACCAAGGCCAAGGCATGGTCGTGGCCGTCATTGACTCTGGGGTGCAACCGCATGCCGATTTGCGCCTCAGTGACGATAGCACCGCTACACTGACCAAAGAAAAAGCCGAAGCTGCCATCGCCAAACTAGGCTATGGCACCTACGTCAACAGTAAAATTCCATTTGCCTATGATTATGTCAATAACGACAGTGTGAATACTGGCACAACGGTTGCCGGATCGACCCACGGCGAACACGTTGCCGGGATCATTGCCGCTAACGGTACCACCGCAGACGGCGCAACCGGCAAAGAAAAAGCATCCACTTACGTCAAAGGCGTCGCGCCTGAAGCCCAGATTCTCGCCATGCAGGTCATCGATGAATTCCCGGATGAAAATGCGAACGACATTTCCCGGGCGATTCGTGATGCGGTTGCACTCGGCGCGAACGCTATTCAAATGTCGCTGGGCATCGGCGTTACCGAGCAGGATTTAACCGATGAAGAGCAAGAGGCGGTGCAATATGCCACGGAGCACGGCGTTTTCGTCTCGATTTCCGCTGGTAACGACGCCATCGCCGGCAGTATCATCGGTTCCAAAACACCGAATGATATCTCCACCGCCTATGCACCTAAAAACGATTCGACGATTGGCGATCCCGGTGCCGCTGCATCAGCCATGACCGTCGCGGCAGAAACCAGCGCAACTGGTGCCGACTCCCAGATGGACGGCTTTTCATCTTGGGGTCCGATGGCTGATTACACCTTAAAGCCAGACATCTCCGCGCCTGGCGATAACGTCACGTCCACCGCGATCGACCCCACTACCAACACGCAAACATATGCCGTCGAATCCGGCACATCCATGGCCGGTCCGTTCAACGCTGGTGCCGCGTTGCTCGTTATGCAAAAAATCAAAGCAACGCAACCTAACTTAACCGGTGCCGATCTCGTCAAAGCCGTTAAGTTAGCCCTCATGAACGCAGCGGAACCGATGAAAGATATCAATTATCCGGACACCTACATTTCCCCGCGGCGTCAAGGCGCTGGCCAAATTGATGTCGCCAAAGCCGGCGATTTGACCGTCAGCGCTGAAGGCAGCAACGACGCCGGTTCGGTTTCACTCGGTAAAATCGGCAAAACCACGACCTTCACCGTGACCCTGACGAACCACGGCAAAACCGCGCAAAATTATACCGTTGATACCAATGGCGGCCCGCTCACCCAGGTTCGTGATGCAAGTAACGGCAACACCGTCCATGATGAAACGCTTGTCGGGGCAACCGTCAACACCGATACCGCCAACTTCACTTTAGCAGCTGGCGAAACCAAGCAAGTCACCTTCAAACTCTCACTCGACGATTCCGTTGCCGCCAACCGACTAGTTGAAGGCTATCTCACCTTTAAAGCAACCGACGCTGCGCAAACGATCAGCGTTCCGTATCTCGGCTACTATGGTGATCTCACTGATGAACAAGTCATTGACGCACCGGCCAACAGCGGTGAATCCATTTTCAATGGTGGCTATCTGGTGGATAACAACAACAATCCGCTTGGTGTCACCGACGCCGCATCCCTCAGCAATCTAGTCAACACGGACACGACTGGCAAGTACACCTGGACGCTGGTACCCACGTACGTCGACAACAAGAAAGTCTCATTCTCACCCAACGGCGATGGTGCCAGCGACACGGTTTTCCCATACGTCTTTTCTAAGCAAAACCTGAAGTCGGTCACCATTCAGATCCTCGACGCTCAAGGCCATGTTGTTCGGGTCCTGGACAAGGAAAACAACACCTCCAAATCCTACTTGCAAAATGGCAACAGCTTTAACTCCGATCTCGGTTTAAGTACCGACATGCGCCTTGATCCCAATGCCTTTACTTGGGATGGCAAAGTTTACGATCAGGCAACTGGCAAATACGTCACCGCACCGGATGGCAAGTACACTTACCGGCTGGTGACCGAGCAATATAATACTGGCGCCCAACAGAATCAAGACTACGACTTGCCGGTCACCGTCGACACCGTTGCGCCAACGCTAACCGGCCTAAGCTATCAAGACGGCCGCGTCTCCGTTCATTACGATGATCAAGGCGCTGGCTTCACCAAGTTCAGCGATTTGGCATTGAAAATCGGTAACCAGGCATACGGCGTCAACTTAAACAACAACGGCCAAAATAACGACGGCACGTTAAGTTTTGAATTAACCGCCGCCCAAAAAGCCGCACTGGAAAATAGTGACGGCAGCCTGACCCTGACGTTAACTGATGTCGCCGGTAATAAAACCAGCGCCAGCCTACAAGCAACTGCTGGCACACATCAAACCGATACAACCACGCCAACATCTGATGTTGCTCCGCAATTCACCTGGAAAGTCGGCGATGGCCCGTACAACTACTGGCGTTCTGAAGGCTTCGTTCAAGCGGTTTCCGACCAAACCAGCTTTACCGCATACGCGCAGGTACCGGCTGGCGTGGATTGGATCGTCTATGCCACTGATGCGCAAACCGGCAAAGTCTTCCCAGGCACGGTCGACACCAAAACCGGGACTGTCACCTTCAACTTGACTGAATCTGCGCCGTATGGTGATTTTGTCGGCACCGTCCTGTCACCGACCGCAGACTTCGGGACTTATGAAGAAGCCGGTCGTGCAGACGGCGATGAAATGATTGTCTTTTTGGATGCTAACGGTACGGCCGGCTACGGCCACTTCAGTCAAAAGAACGTGCACGTTGTCGTTCCGTTGCAAGATAATGCCAAGGCTGCGGCCAACGCGACCAAGACCAGCGGTGCGCCAGTACTAGGTGGCCGCGCCTTTTCCCAAATCACGACGCACGCCCAGCCAACTGCCGGTCTGAAGTTTGATAAATTCAACGACAATTCCTTCACGCTGGTTGGCGCTGACCAAGTCGCAGATATCTACAACGCGCAAACCGGCCAGCTAACTATTACCGGCCACGTTGACAACCCGGCTGGTAAAACGTTAACTGTCACGGATGCCACCGAACCGGCTAAAACCGTTGCAATCGGCGCAGATGGCAAGTTCAGCTTCACCGTGCCATTCAAAGCCGCCGAACAGCAATCGGTTGGCTACCGGCTGACCGAACCAGCCACGGATGGCTCGAAATCAACGAAAACCGCTTATGGCGAACTGCAAATCTACCTCGACACCATCTTCCCGACACTCGACCTGCCGCAAGCCGACACGTTGAAAGTTGATGACCAAGGCAACTACGACATCACGACAACCAATAACACGTTCACGGTTTCCGGCACCGTCAACGACAACATCAACGGCTACCGGCTTTACACCAATGACGATAACGTTGTCCACCAAAAGAATCTGGCTGGCTTCAACAACCATCTCGATCCGCTATCGACAACCTCTAACCCATACGGTGCCGCTGATTTCAACCAGACTTACACCCTCAAAGACGGCGATAACTACTTCACAGTGACAGCCGTCGATATGGTCGGCAATAAAGTCACCAAAGTCTTCCATGTGGTTAAAGTTAAAACGCCATCACCAACGCCTGGTGATAATGGCAACACCTCGGGTACCGGCAACTCAGGCAATGGTAACTCGAATCAGCAAGGAACTGGTGGCAACGCCGGTAATCAGGGCGGCAATGCTGGCAATCAAGGCAACAACGGTGGTACTCAAGGTGGAAACGGTAGCGGCCAAACCCCGGCTACCGGCAACGGCACACCGACGACGCCAACAACCGGCACTGGTACTAACGGCGGTAACGGCAACAACGGTCAACAGAGTCCAAAACTGGCGACACTCGACAACAAGCTTAAGAATCAAACCAAGACGCCTGCTGCCAAGAACGGCACGACAGCCAACGCCACCAAACAAGCTGCAACCGGCAAAACCATGCCACAAGCCGGTGAATCCCAGAACCCGTTAGCTATCATCGGTCTCGCCATCGTCAGCATCTTTAGTTTCATGGGCTTTGCATCCCGGAAGAAACGCATCTAGACTGAAATCAGCTTGAACAATAGGTTGATCATCAAGGGAGATGAGCACGTGCAGCCAGTGACCATTACGAATCTCGATCGGCTCTTAACCGCCTTGATTCAGGCACGTCAACGCGGCGAACTGCAACAAACCGTTGTTGAACGCGTGCCTAGCGAACCAGGCGCTGATCACATCTTCGGTACCCGCACAGACAAAGGTGAATTCAAGCCGCTCATCCGTTTTCGTTTCGATCAGCAATTGCCTGACAACTATGCGGAGGCTCTCAAACAGCATGGGTATCAGCTTGAGGTTTTGCATGAGAAGCACCGGTCATGAACTTGGGTGATGGCGGGTTCTCAGTCTGACAATCCTGGGTATAACGATAATAGATATAAAGAAACAGGTATTGTTCCGGCATTTTGTGGCTCTGCGTCAACTGGTGTTGAAGAATAAATTTATCATTTGAGGCGGTTCTCCATTTGGGGAGCCGTCTTTGTCATGTTATGCCGTGATTTGGTAGATTCGTTTGAAGAAGTTCACCTGGATTATTCACCTCGGTATTTGGGACATGAAATCGCATCTGGCCGGTCT
>NZ_AZEU01000146.1 GCF_001435035.1 Lacticaseibacillus manihotivorans DSM 13343 = JCM 12514 | reverse complement strand
TTGGTCCAAGTCGCCAATGGCTTAATCAAAAGCGATAAGTACCCTGAGATTAAGCAACGTTACCAGATTCTCAAGAAACGTCGCGGTCACAAGAAGACCATTATTGCCATCGCAAGGCAACTTTTGACCGCTGTTTACCACATTCTAGCTAATCACGAAGTCTACAATCCCAAGCAATTCGTTGATCGTCCAGAACGGTCAATGTCGGTGCGAGAGGCGGTAGAGTTCGCTAAAGCCCGCGGGTTCGACGTTCTCGCTTAATTTTTTTAGTGCGCGGCGCACCCTTATTTGAGTGCGCCTATGGTTAGGTATCTCTATCTCTAGTATTTTTCAAACTT
>NZ_AZEU01000145.1 GCF_001435035.1 Lacticaseibacillus manihotivorans DSM 13343 = JCM 12514 | reverse complement strand
CCGTGTGAATCGTGGGATTGCGCTGCTTTTTTGAAATTCTATGAATAATCCAGGTAAAACCATGCTGCACTACATTCACCGGCGCTCGCGGGACAATGCGCGCACGCCGATGCAATGGAACCAAAGTACTAATGCCGGGTTTTCAAATCAAGTGCCATGGCTTGCAGTGAACCCGAATTATCGGACAATCAATGCTGAACAAGCCTTAGCAGATCCAGATTCCGTGTATTATTTTTATCAACGGTTGAACCAACTGCGTAAAGCTTATCCAGTGATCGTATATGGCGATTACACGTTGCTTGATCCAGAAGATGCGCAAGTTTATGCCTATACGCGGCAGCTCAATGACGAACAGCTATTGGTGATCAGTAATTTCACTGCAGAAACGGTGACCCGTCATTTTGACTTAACCGACAGGGAGCTATTGATCAGTAACTATTCAGATGCCCCGCAAGCGCAACTGCGCCCATATGAAACGCGAACTTATTATCGGCGTGGGTGAGGTTATTTAAGGAGGAAGGATAATGTTTGGATTATTTAAGAAGGCTAAAGGCAAAACGGTGGTAGCACCAATCAGTGGGCAATTGATCCCAATCGACGCAGTCAGCGACGATGTGTTCTCACAAAAAATGATGGGTGATGGGTTTGCCGTCACGCCGGCTGACAGCGTGGTTTATGCGCCAGTTGCAGGAAAAATCACGACCGTTTTCCCGACCAAGCACGCCATTGGCATCACCACACCCGAAGGCTTGGAAGTATTGGTCCATATGGGATTGGATACGGTTGAACTCAATGGCGCGCCGTTTGTGATTGATGTGCAAGTTGATGACACAGTGGCAGCTGGCGATCGCTTAGGGACCATCGATAGCGCACAAATCAAAGCCAGTGGCCGTGATGATACCATTGTGGTGGTGTACACCAATATGGACTTGTTGAAATCTTTTCCAACGGTGACAGCACAAGCAGTCGATCACGGGGATGAAATCGGGCAATTGACCTATTAAGAGGACGATCATGGCAGGGGTAATTTTTGATTTTAATGGCACGTTATTTGAAGACGCGGATAAACAAGTCGCAGCCTGGCAGGCGTTTGCCATTGCCCATCGCGGCCAAGCGTTAACGCCAGTGGAATTTGATCAACACGTGCATGGCCAAAACAATCCCATGACCTTACGCTATTTATTAGGTCGTGAGTTGACGGCTGAAGAAGTCGCGACGTTAAGTGAAGATAAAGAGCGGCGTTATCGGCAATTGTGTCGTGAAGATGCCACTAATTTTCACTTGCGGCCAGGGGCGGTCACCTTTTTTGAGCGCCTGAAGCAAGCTGGGATTCCGATGACGATTGCGACGGCTTCAGGACCCCGCAACTTGGACTTCTTTTTTGAGGCGTTTGATTTAGCAAAATGGTTTGATCGTGATCAAGTCGTTTATGATGATGGGACTTTGGCAAGTAAGCCGGCGCCTGATGCGTTCTTAAAAGCGGCCGCTAATCTTGGTTGTCAGCCGCAGCATACGGTGGTGTTTGAAGATTCTTTATCTGGTATTGCCGCCGGCATCGCTGCTGGGAGCATCGTGGTGGGCGTACAAACCAAAGGAGATCAAGCCGCCATTGCCCAAGATCCTCGGTTAAGTGCGGTGATTCAAGCTTATACAGATGACTCGCCATATCTGAATGCGGCATTTATCAAAACTTTATAGTGACTAAAGTTTGTGAGGTTGAGACATATTTGTCTGAACCTCTTTTTATTGTTGAGGTTCGACAACGTCAGGGTTTCATATCGCCATCTCCCTTTGTTATGGCCCTGAAATCATCTCTTGCCGCCAGCCGAGATGATTGAACAAACACATACGATACCGGACATTGTGAGGAAATTCGATTGGCAGATGAGGTGATAGGTATAGACTTTTTTTGGAACGCGTTATTTGGCCAATCTTGTAATTGTTGACTTTCCGCTGGAAAATATTTCGAAATGTGGAATGGTTCACTAAAATTGAAACCTATCCCAACTGTATTGTAATCGCTTGCAGCAACAATTGGTCCAGCCCATACTATAACCATACCCGGGGTACAAATTGATAAGTTGGTAAGGACTGGCATTCGGATTAATAGGAGAGATATCATGGACGACAGAAAATTTTCAGTTTTAATTGCAGGCGGCGGGAGTACTTATACACCGGGGATCGTATTGACCTTGTTGGATCACTTGGATAAGTTTCCACTGCGCGCATTGAAGTTTTATGACATTGATGGCGACCGTCAACAAAAGGTTGCTGATGCCTGTGAGATCTTAGTCAAAGAACGCGCCCCAGAAGTGGAATTCGTTTCAACGACGGATCCTGAAACAGCGTTCACCGATGTTGATTTCGTGATGGCCCAAATTCGTGTCGGCAAGTATGCGATGCGCAGTGTCGATGAAAAGATTCCGTTGCGCCATGGTGTTGTTGGCCAAGAAACGACTGGCCCTGGTGGGATCGCTTATGGCTTACGCTCGATTCCAGGCGTTATCGGCTTGGTCGATTACATGGAGAAATACTCGCCGAATGCTTGGATGCTGAACTACTCTAACCCAGCAGCTATCGTGGCTGAAGCGACTCGGCGTTTACGGCCAAATTCCAAGATCATCAACATTTGCGATATGCCGATCGGGATCATGGATCGCATGGCTGCCATCGTTGGATTAAAAGATCGCAATGATTTGGTCTTCCGCTATTATGGCTTGAACCACTTCGGTTGGTGGACTGATGTGCGCGACAAGACTGGCAAGGACCTGATGCCACAATTAAAAGAATATGTGGCGCAACATGGTTATTGGTTAGGTGATGCGGATAAAGGAACAGAAGCAAGCTGGGTATCGACCTTTAAAAAGGCAGCTGATGTTTACGCTTTGGATCCATCAACGCTACCAAACACCTATTTGAAGTATTACCTCTATCCACAATATGTGGTGGAACATGCAGATCCAAATTATACGCGGACTGATGAAGTTGAAGCTTATCGTGAAAAGAATGTCTTCACTGAATGTGCTCGCATTAAAACTGCTGGCACGGCCAAGGATACCAACTTCAAATCCGATGATCATGCCACCTACATCGTCGATTTGTGCACGGCGATTGCGTATGATACCAAGCAACGGATGTTGGCGATTATTCCAAACGAAGGCGCGATTGCCAACATCGATCCAGAAGCAATGGTCGAAGTGCCTTGCTTGTTTGGTGCCAATGGTCCAGAACGCTTAGCCATGGGCAATGCCGCTACGTTCCAAAAAGGGTTGATCACCGAACAAAACTGTGTTGAAAAATTAGTTGTGGATGCGTATGAACAACAATCTTACACGAAGTTATGGGAAGCGATGAGCCTCTGCAAGATTGTGCCAGATGCGAAGGTCGCTAAGGATATTTTGGATGAAATGATTCCTGCCAACCAAGAATACTGGCCAGAATTGCACTAAACGTCGAGTTAAAGGCGCGTGCGAGCCACGCGCTTTTTTTCTGAGTGAAATAGTAAGGGCTTACATTTGAAAGAGAGATGAAACGACATGATGCAGAAACTTCAACGATTTGGGGCTGCAATGTTCACGCCGGTATTGCTCTTCACCTTTGCTGGGATCATGACAGCGATTTGCGTGTTGATGACAAATACTGCGATCTTCGGCGGCCTCGCTGATCCATCTACGAATTGGTATGGCGTGTGGTCGACCCTGCAAGCCGGCGCCTTTACCGTTTTTAATATTATTCCGCTATTGTTTGTTGTTGGCTTACCGATTGGTTTAGCCAAGAAATCTGGTGGTCGCGCGGCGATGGAATCCGTTGTCAACTATGCGGCTTGGAATTATATGATCAATGCGATGCTCACTTATTGGGGTGGCGCATTTGGTTTCAAGAACTTTGCCAAAATGCAAATTGTTGCCAACTCTACGAACCAAGGGTTGACCAATATCATCGGCATTAAAACCTTGGACACGTCAATTGTTGGGGCGTTAATTGTTGCCGGCATCACCGTTTGGTTGCACAACAAGTATTTTGATAAGAAACTCCCATCATGGTTAGGGACGTTCCAAGGCTCCAGTTATATTGTAATTTTAGGTTTTCTCGCCATGATTCCGCTGGCTTTAATCACTTGCTTTGTTTGGCCTAAGATCCAAGGCGGTATCAGTGCCTTGCAAGGCTTCATGAAAGCATCTGGCGTCTTGGGCATTTGGGTCTACACCTTCTTGGAACGGGTTTTGATTCCAACTGGGTTACACCACTTCATCTATGTTCCATTTGAATATGGTCCCGCTGCCGTTTCTGGTGGGTTGAAGGCTTGGTGGTTCACCAACTTGAATGATTTGGCCCAATCCACTCGACCAATCAAAGAATTAGCCCCAATGATGGGCTTTGAAGGTTACGGGTTTGAAAAAGTCTTCGGGATGCTCGGCATCGGGTTAGCCTTTTATGCCACTGCTAAGCCATCTAAGAAGAAAACCACTGCCGCTTTAATGATTCCAGCAGTTTTAACTGGGATGATGGCTGGGATCACTGAACCGGTTGAATTTACATTCTTGTTTGCCGCGCCAGTACTCTGGTTTGTTCATTCCTTCTTGGCTGCGACCATGGATGCGTTGATGTATGCTTTAGGCGTGGTCGGCGAATTCTCTGGTGGCTTGATCGGTTGGGCCAGTGAAAACTGGATCCCATTGTGGGCCAACCAATGGAAGACGTATTTGATTCAAATTGTGGTTGGGTTGATTTTCGTAGCGATTTACTTCTTTGCTTTCCGCTTCTTGATTTTGAAGTTTAACTTCATTACACCAGGTCGTGAAGCAGACGAAGAAGAAACCAAGCTGATCAATAAGAAACAATACAAAGCCGCTAAAGCTGCTGAAAACAGCGCCGATCCTTATATCGACCGGGCACGTGCTTATCTCTCTGCTTTAGGTGGCGCAGAAAACATTCAAGAAATGACGTCTTGTGCCACTCGGCTGCGCGTGACTGTTGATGATGAAAATCAATTGGCACCAGATGCTGAATTCAAAGCGAACAAAGCCGTCAATGTGGTGCATCACGGCAAAGCGATTCAAGTGATCGTCGGCTTGGATGTTCCCCAAGTACTGGAATCGATGCAAGGTTTGATGGCAGAATCTGGTAATGGTGCTGCGGTTACCCAAAGCACACCGGAACAAGAAGCCGCATTGCTGATTGGTGATACGCTTGGTGGTCGCGATAATGTCGATACGATCACTGCCACTAGCGACACCATCACGATCACTGTTAAAGATGTGTCAAAAGTTGAAACTGAAGCGACCTTCCTGGCATTAGGGATCAACATTACGAGCGTTACCACAAACGCCAACAATGTGACGATCACGATCGATAATGCGTTTGGCGTTGCTGCTGCATTGTAAATCATAGGAGGAAAGACGATGGAGACCACAATCAAACAAAAAGCATCTGGATATTTGCACGAACTGGCACGCTTTTTGCACCTTGATCAACGGCGTTTGTTTTACGGCGTTGTCGCCGTGTTGATGCTTTTGCCAGTGGCCTTTCTTGCCTTTTTGGCGGTGAATGCAACGATGGAAAGCATGAGCATCATTGCTGTGTTAAAAGCCAAACCATTGATTGCAGCATTAAGTATTATCGCAGGGTTAGATATGCTAGTCGGCTACACTTTATGGATGGCGCGTCAGGATATTTTGGCAGATCGCACCACCTTTCGCTGGGTCATCAGTGCCGTGGTGTTATCACAACTGTTCGTGTCAAACGTGTTAGTTGCAATTGCTGGCACCTTCGCCTTAGCCTTTAGTGGTAAGCAAACTGTTCAACATGTTAAAGCGAACGTTAAAGTGAAATTGATTTCGGCAGGCTTGCTAGGTGTTTACGGGCTGTGCCTGTGGTTAGTGATGACGTTAGCACAACGGTAGGTCAAAGAGGCGCCTTGGCAGAGATGCTGAGGCGTCTTTTCATATGAAAGGACTGATTGCTGATAATCCAACAAACAGTCGCTGCATCAACGGTTTGCAATATGACCAGCGCCTCTGCCTCATGATTCTTTTTGGAATCGTGCGGCAGAGGCGTTTTTGTATCATCAGGAGCTTTCGCAAAAAAATAGTTTTTCCAAAAGTATCAAAAGGCACCTGTTTTGCAAATATATATAGTGAAGGGGATGTTGGCACAGGCATGAGGAGATGTTATGATGAGTGCAGTCAAGACATTGACGAACTGGTACGAATTGCCCTGGTGGGTGGGGCTTAAGGAAGTCTTGGTGTTATTCGGCTTTGTTTTAGGGATGATATCAGGATTGATTGGAGTCGTGACCTATCGTCGCAATACCGCGATTCGGGCGCAAGATGTGCGCGCAAATCAGATTCGCCGCACTTATGAAGTGATGGTGAGCTATCCTAGCGCGATTCGAGGAAAAGTGTTGATAGTGACGCAGCAGTTAGAGCAAGGCCTTAGTGTGATTGACGAATTGCGGCAACAAGGTGAAGATGTTGGTCAATTAAATGGTGCCTTATTGAGGATCGTGATGGAGTCTGACCTCATTGAATTGTTACATGTATTGGATCCTTATGGTTTCTTGCTAGGGAATCAAGACTATTTGTTTACCAATGAGGTATTAAACACTTTTGCCTCAGAAGTGAGGCGAGTGCTGTTGAATTAGCAGATTGCCTCAAGTATTGACGGCATTTTGAAAACTTCAACCATGAGCGGATCACGCAGTTGCAACAACAATTGCGTGATCATCAGGCCCAACGCAGATAAGGAGAAATAGCAATGACGCAAACCTCTTGGCTAGACAGTCGTGAAGCCACAGTGGCGCATATTCATGAACTTTTAAAGCAGCCTATGACTGATGCAAGTAATTTAGAAATAGTCAATCAAATGCGCGCACAATCTGGCGATCGACCATTAACAATGACCGAATATCTAGATGTTTTGGAAAAAAGTAAGCGTGGGATTCATTCGTACGATGAGGTGCCGCAAACAAAGCCGTTCTTTCAGCGTTTACGTCAAGCGCTAAAAAATAGCCGCAACGCGTTTAAGGCCACAATGCGAAAATCATAAAGGAATTTCCAACTGGCGTACCTGAAATAATGGCGCGCCGGTTTTTGTTTTCGCCCAATTCCGTTGAGTTTGGTATACTTGAGCCGGACAATACGGAGGCAAAATGATGAGACATTTCGGTGTGATCGACCTTGGGAGTAACTCAGCGCGCTTAAGCGTGTGGCAGATCAATGAAGATTCCAGCGTCAAACAAGTCTTAAAACTCAAAGAAATGGTGCGCCTATCAGAAGGCATGGGTGAAGACCGCATCTTGCAAGAGCCCGCGATGGCGCGCACGATTCAAGCCCTTGTCGGCTTTAAAAAGCAATACGAAGGCTTGCATGATTTGACCCTTGAAGCGTATGCGACGGCGGCAACGCGCATGGCGGCCAATCAAAAAGAATTTTTGAAGCGGGTCAAAAAAGCGGTTGGCGTCGATATCAAAGTGATCCCAGGCACCAAAGAAGCGGAGCTGGATTTCTTAGGCGTGATCAACACCTTACCGATTCAAAATGCGTTGATCATGGATACAGGCGGCGCCTCGACCGAATTGATCTTAGTACAAAACCGCAAACTTCAACATCTGATCTCAATTCCGTTTGGTTCCGTCAACTTATCAGAGCGCTACTTACACGGCGATACGGTCAGTGCGGCGGAATTATTTGACGTGATCACTTCTGTCAATCGCACCTTCAATGGCATTTGGTGGCTGAAAAAAGCCCAAAACTTGCCGATTGTCGCACTTGGCGGCTCTAACCGAACACTTGCCAAGATCCAACGCCGCAAAGATGCCGTGGCGAACTTCGAAGATATTCATGGTTATCGCATGAGCACTGAGCAAGTCAACGCGATTTTTAAGCAAGTAATTTCCAGCTCTTTAGAAGAACGCAAAGCCATTGGTGGGCTGGCCAAGTACCGCGCAGATATCATCGTCGGTGGGTTAGTGCCAGTGGTGATGATGATCCGCTTTTTAGATTCGGACCGTTTGACCTTCTCCCAATATGGGTTGCGCGAAGGGGCACTGTATCAACACTTGGAAGCTTTCAATGCCGGGGTGTAGCTTAGCTTAAAAACGGTGTAAGAACCGGTTAAGAATCAGGCGAAAAGCAGTCAAGACGACTGCTTTTTAGTACCTGGATTATTCACCTCGGTATTTGGGACATGAAATCGCATCTGGCCGGTCTGA
>NZ_AZEU01000016.1 GCF_001435035.1 Lacticaseibacillus manihotivorans DSM 13343 = JCM 12514 | reverse complement strand
TATTTTGTCTGAGTGCTAACGATAGTGGCTAACTTGATTGTAAAACGCGGGGAAAAATTATTACCGGTAATTATTGAATACAAAGGTACCAAAGGCAAGCTTGAGAAAACTGATAGACAAGGTTTAGTTGTTTTACGCGATGCAACAGGGAAGTTTGACTATAAACAAGCAATTCCCAAATATGCGGTCAATGGGGCGGCTTACTATGCGGCGAATATTATTAAGGATACTGAATATAAGGAAGTCGTAGTGGTTGGGATCAACGGCACTAAAGACGCAGCCAATGAGATTCACTACGAAGTTCGAACTTACGTAATCAACGCTTCGGAGCCTGAGCTACCAATCTATGTTGATGACTTCGAAAATTTAGATTTTTTGAAAAATTCCGAGCCAGCAAAATCTCTATTTTTCCAGAAAATTGCAGACGTACAAACGGATCCAAAGGAATTAGAACAGAGAGCCATTCGTGATGACGCAAAAATTGAGGCCGTGTTACAAGAACTTAACCAAAAGCTTCATGATGAGCAGCAGATTATTCCCAGTCAGCGAATCAACGTCGTCGCAGGTGCGTTAATGGCTGCGGTTGGGGTGAAAGACACCAATGGCGATTGGAAAGTTGCACGGCTTACCCCCGGAGAACTTACAGGATCTACTGAAGACGGAAATACAGATGGCGAAAAGATCGTTAACAAAATCAAGAACTTTTTGAAAGAACGGGAACTCCCCCAAAAGAAGCAGGAGCAAATCCTTAATCTATTGCGCACAAACTTTGTAGACAACAACTTGAACCAACGCACAGATACGGAAACTCAAACGCCAATCAAGTCCATCTACCAAGAGGTTTACACCAGGTTAATTCCTGTCTATGACGTGACGGGAACCAATGACTTCACCGGCAAGTTGTTTAATGTGATGAATTCCTGGGTTGACGTTCCAGACGGCGGAGCTAACGATGTTGTCCTAACGCCGCGTTACGTAACGAACTTTATGGCACGTCTCACCCAAACTAATATGAATAGTTACGTTTGGGATTGGGCGCTAGGATCTGGTGGTTTTCTCATTAGTGCAATGAATCTAATGATCGACGATGCCAAGAATCAGTATTCGAATAACCTAACCGAGCAGCGCAAACAAATAGAGCACATTAAGACTCGGCAGTTACTAGGGGTTGAGTTGCTGGCCAACGTGTATATGTTGGCTGTGCTGAACATGATTTTAATGGGCGACGGATCTTCAAATATCGTAAACGACAACTCACTTACGAGCTATGATGGGAGATATGCCTACAATGAGGATCCTTTCCCAGCAGACGTATTCCTGCTTAATCCTCCATACTCAGCTGAAGGTAACGGAATGATTTTCGTAGAGAAGGCGTTCGAAAAACAGACTAAAGGCTTCGGCGCCGTTATTATCCAAGATAGCGCCGGTAGTGGTAAGGCCACTGAAATCAACAAGCGAATCCTGCGTAACAATCGGCTTAAAGCCAGCATCAAAATGCCGGGAGACTTATTTAAAGCTAGTGTCCAAACGTCCATTTACCTGTTTGAGGTTGGGAAGCCGCATCAGAAAGACGACAACGTTTACTTCTTCGATCTGCGTGAAGATGGCTACACCCGAACCAATCGTAAAAAAGCGAAAGTTAATCTACACGACACTAACGACGCCAAGGGGCACTATCAAGAAGTTATAGATATTGTTTTAGACAAGACCAAGAAAACAAATTACTTTGTCTTGGACGACAACTACTACAAGGGGACCATCAATCCAACCAGCGGTAAAGACTGGAACTACAACAAGAAGGTTGACATTGCCCCTACGGAAGCCGACTTCAAAAAAACCGTCAGTGACTATTTAAGTTGGGAAGTCTCTCAAGTGTTATCGGCGGACAATCCGGATTTTATCTAGGCCCGAACTCGACGATTGATAGCCGTGTCCGGGCAAAATATCAAGTTCATAATTCGAATTTCGAAATTCAGTCGATTTTCCAAAAATTGAAGTTCAACAACCTGAAATATAAGGCCGGTGATTTACCCAGTCACCCTACGCAGACCAATCCATTACCCGCATTGACAGCGGGCATAGTAAATCAAGGGCTGAATAATTATGTGCCAGTCGAAAATGCCACGATTTTCAAAAATGTCATCTCAGTCTCTGCAAACGGTGCAAATACAGGTGTCATGTTTTACCAAACAAGAAACTTCACGGTTCTTCAAGATGCCTATGCAATAGACTTGATTCACAAGCCTAAGCACATTGACAAGGGGTATCTGTTCTTAGTCGGAGCGCTTCAAAAATCGGTAAGATTCAAGTTTGACTGGTCCAATAAAGCTGGTTGGGAGCGCATAAAGACAAGTGTGGTAACTTTACCAGTTCACCATAATGGATCAATCGCTTTCGACTATATGGAAGCGTATATCAAGGAGCTTGAGGCGGAACGGATCAAGGAACTTGAGGCATATCTGGTTGCAACTGGTCTTAATGACTACGTACTCTCTGATGAAGAAAAACGCATAGTAAGCGATTTCAGAAATGGGGGGGTGCGCTGGTCTAAATTCTTCTTGGAAGATATTTTTGAAATTAGGAATACCACCAACATCATTAAATCCCAGATTTCGAATTTTCAGGGTGGCACTCCATACGTGGGCGCTAGCCGTGAAAATAACGGTATCGGTTCATACATTGATTATGACAGGAAGCTGCTAATGGACGGCAACTCCCTATTTATTGGTGGTAAGACCCTCACTGTCTTCTATCAGCCAAAAGACTACTTCTCAAACGATAGTCATAACCTCTGGCTAAAATTAAAACACACTATTCCAGATGAGAGCCATAGTTATCAATTCATTGCTGCATGTATGTACAAAGCTCTGTCAGGCAAATACGAATGGGGTAACTCCATTTCACGAGCAAAAATTCGCTCTGACAAATTACTATTACCGGTAACTACGCGCGGACTGCCTGATTACGCCTTAATGAGTCGCTATACGCACGTTATAGAAAAATTGGCCATTCGCGGTGTTGTTGAGTGGAAAGACAAGCAAGTTGCAGCGACTAAACGGGTAGTCAATCTTGAGCGTCGTAATCATTATTAATGGTTACGGCGCTTTACTTGTCCAATCCTCGCTGAAAAGGCATATCGTCCTTCATCTAATTAACCTGTACATGTTAATTAGATTAAACTATAATGGAGTTATACCAACGTGTACAGGTTTCTTCAAAGAAATAAGTAAGGGGAGGCAGTAGCATGGCCGGATCAAAAAAGTGGGACATAGAACACAAGAACCTCACCAAAATCTATCATGCCCGTAGTCAGGCAAAGTCCTTCGTCAAAAACATGGCCTCGGCTCGTGATCTTGAGGAATTGCAAACGCTGCTTGACGAAAAGAAGGCAGTGTATAAGACACAACGTGATCAGTTGTGGCGGCAGTTTGACACATACGCCAAGTATTTAGACTCTGATAATAATACTTGGCATTCCGAACCCGACAAGCCAATCAGTATGTATGTCGTAACATCTGAGAACGTAACAATCGGGGATTTTATTGGCAAGGCAGCTGTACATGATCAACTTTGGGTTTATCGCCCGCAGCTCAGCAAGTTTGACGATCGCCGTTTTGATCCGAATCGTAGGTTTGGTGAAGCGCCAAGAAGTGAAGCTAACGAAAAGTTTTCGCGATGGGCTTACGATTTTAATCGCGTAAAAAAGGGCGCATCTAATACCACAATCTTCCTCGAATCTGATCGTCAGGTCGTCATTGACAAACTTCACGAGCTCTATGGATTTGTGGAAAATGTAACGGTGCGTTGCGCAGCAGATACCTTTTCAAGAAAGGTCGCAAACAACGACGGCTTCGACTTTTACTACCCAATCGATGAGCAACCGCTAATCATTTGGCAGGGAACTGGGCGCGGATACTTTCCAGCTCAAAACACAACCGTGTATCGTGGTGATCTCGCTGTGTTGACGCCAAATAACCCCTGGGATAAAAACGATACGCCTCTGCTCCAGTCCGTCATTCCGCTTGATCACTTAAAAAAAATATCAGATACTATTGCAGCTGACTTTGAAGTTGTAACTGAAGAAACATCTGAAGCGCCATTGCGAATATATCAAATTTCGACCGTTTATGAACGTAAGCAAAAAGACGGTTCATCCAAACAATTTAAGCGTGATTACGGAAAAGTTCGCGCAACTTCAAAGAGTGCTGCTTCTAAAAAGTTCACTGAAGCGCATCCTGGATCCACCAGTGAGCTCTTAATCACGAGAGTGAGGAACAATTGAACCAGAATCGCCGCACGCACGTCGATTATTAATAATCAGGGTAGTTTGCATATTTTTAGCAAATTGCCCTGATTTTTAGCTTGCCAAAACAAACACATGTTCGTATACTGAAACAATAGAGGACTCAGAAAGGGGCGTGGCGGCAGTGCAGCAGCAGGAAAATTTGCAAACGGTACCGCGCGAAAACTGGCTTTATCCCGACCGCGGCATGGCCAAATGGATGGGCTGGTTACTTAGCAATCACAGCGCCTACCTCAGTGAAGCTGCAAAATCCGAACAGCCAGAACAAGTTTTGCCAGAGATGACAGCCAGTGCCATCGACGCACGACTGCAAGAAGCCTGGTCAGATTCCAAAGTAGTATCTGTGCAATTGACACCACTTTACGACAATCAAGTTTCGCCGGCCATTAAGGGTGCAGTGATCGGCATCAGTGATAATCAGGTTGTTCTTCTACAGAATGACAACACAACTCAAGCAATCGATGTGACCGAGATTCGTCATGTCAAGATCATTGAACCAGAGAAGTGGTGGAACCAATCCTCTGAAGACACAACTCACATTACATTACAGAGACCTAGGGATCGTCAACGGCAGCTCAATATCCATCAAGTACAAAAGGACACGCTAAGGCCACTTCCGAACCCGTTGCCAGGAACACCGTTCGCTGACCCATCTCAGCTCCCGCAACGAGACTTAATGTGTATTGACTGTAAGTCTTTTTATGCGAGCGTCGAAGCTATAAGACGCGCGGAATATCCATTGGCAGCAAAAAATGCAGTTCTTTCCCGAGAAGAATCTGCGGGTGGTTTGATTCTGGCAGCATCACCGCTTTGCAAAACAAACTACGGTGTCAAGCTTGGCACCAGGTCTTACGAATTGAATCCGTCAATGGATATCCAAATCGTTGAACCTCATATGAGCGACTACATTCGGATCAACTACACGATCAATGACATCTATCGACACTACACCACTGACTCGGATTGGTACATCTATTCTATAGATGAATCATTCCTGGATGTCACTGAATCCCATGGACTTTTTGGTTGTAACGAACAAATTGCGACTGCAATCCAGGATGAGGTATTTGAGACGACCGGAATCGTCGCCACCGTCGGGATAGGGGACAATCCACTACTGGCAAAGTTGGCACTGGACAACGAGGCCAAGGTCAGACCACCTTGGCAAGCCACTTGGACTTATCAAACGATACCAGAAAAGCTTTGGCCGATCGATAAGCTCACAGACTTTTGGTCCATTGGCTCAAAAACGGCGCTTAAATTACAGCGAATGGGAATCTACTCCCTTGGCGACGTCGCACACACGCCGCAATCAGTCTTACATGATAAGCTTGGCGTCCTAGGAGATGCGCTTTATTACCATTCTTGGGGGATTGATTATAGTTTGCTACAGAGGCGGTACGTTCCGCGAACCGACACACACGGATATGGAAATAGTCAGGTTTTGATGCGTGACTATGTGCTCAGAGCCGATTGTGAGACAGTCTTAGCCGAGATTACCGATCAGGTTGCTACCCGGCTGCGTAAACGTAACCTGGTAGCATCGAATGTGGCCATAGAAATTGGATTTTCTGAGCCGGATATTAACGGAAAGACACATTTTGGAGCTCAGACGAATATCGACGCAACCAATCGGACAGACGAACTTGTTCAAGCAGTTCACTTTTTATTCGCAAAGAAGTGGAACGGACAACCGCTAAGGAACATCGGCGTTCGCGTCACTAAGGTCAAGAAGCCGTTCGCAGTACAAATAAGCCTATTCGAGCCAATCAAGACACACGACGCCAACGATCGCCTAGAACACACAATCGATCAAATTAGAGATCGTTTTGGGTTCAAAGCCCTGGTAAGAGCAAGTTCGAAGACTGCTGGTGGCACCGCCATCGATCGTGCCGGTCTAGTCGGCGGACATCAAGGTTAGGGGGGGCCTCAAGATGATTCGCGAATCTAAACTCATGCTAAAGAACCTGAATCACCACTTCCAACGTAAATACAACTGGCGATATAGCATCCTCGTGGTCGATAATCGCTTCTATAGCTGCTACTCGCTGTTCCTCCAAGCCCATCATCATCAGGACCTGTTACATTATAGCTGGGACCTAGTTGAATTTGAACACGATAAGGCAAAATATGGACAAGTAATGCGAGATTTAAAACAACACTGCAATTTATCTATTGAATATCGAGACACCGATCACTTGGTGCATCCAGGCACCGACATCGTTTTTGACGCATCACATGGCCACGGCTTCAGCACAAGCTACCACACAAAGAAAGCATAAGGCGAGGGGACATTATGGACAGGGAAGAACTTCAGGAGTTTATCGAGCAAAATTGTAGAGCAATTCAAGATTTTCGCGATAGTGGATGTAAGCTGATTCCTGAGACAACTTTTAAGAGAGGGTATAATGAATAAATCA
>NZ_AZEU01000144.1 GCF_001435035.1 Lacticaseibacillus manihotivorans DSM 13343 = JCM 12514 | reverse complement strand
TATTTTGTCTGAGTGCTAACGATAGTGGCTAACTTGATTGTAAAACGCGGGATTCAATAACTGACTGCGATTTTGATTCTCTTGCATCAACTCAGCTTCATTCATGGTCGTACTCCTCCAAGTTTACGATCGATGTGACGTTTGTCTTCAGCTGTTGCCATTCAGTTAAAAATTGGTGTTTTGCAGTTTTTCCCGCTACAGTCGGTGAGTAATATTTTCGTTTCGGCCCGTCAGCGGATTCTCGGAATTCACTTTTTAGCAGGCCTTTTTTCTCCATAGTCATCAATAGTGGATAAACAGTGCCTTTGGGAACATCGGTAAAGCCGAAGTCATCCAAGCGTTGTGTGATCGCGTATCCGTAAGAAGGCGATTGATCCAATAAGATCAACAAGCAACCTTGCAGAACACCTTTGAGCATTTGGCTTGTTTCGTTGCTGGCCATGTCATCACCTCTAGTATGCTTTGCCAACTAGAAGATACCACGCTGTGAGATGGTTTGCAATACCTACTAGTGCAAAATAAAAAACCAACGAATTGTTTTCGTTGGGCAATTGGGTCGTTTTAAAATTCTGCTGGACATTCAACGGTTTGTACGTTGTTACTCAGTGGTTTTATCCAGCTGAGTTTGGCGCCATGCAACATTAACCGCGGGGCTGCGTGAACGTCGCCATACAAGGGATCGCCGAGAATTGGAAAACCAATTGAAGCCAGATGCACGCGCAATTGATGGGTGCGGCCGGTTTCTAAAGTTAACCATACGCGAGCAGTCGATCTTGTTCGGGCAATCACCTGATAATGCGTCACGGCATGATCGCCATCAGCGCGAACCATGCGTTTGCGTTTATCGTCAGGATCATGGCCAATTGGGGCACCGATGACGCCAGTATCTGGAATATCACTCGAAACTAGTGCGACATATTCGCGCGCCATGGTTTTGGTTGCCAGTTGTTGGTTAATCAAGCTTTGCGTTAGCGGGTCTTTGGCAATCAACGTCAACCCACTGGTCAACATATCCAATCGATGGGTGATGTAGGCTGGATTTGGCGCCAAGTAAGCGGCGACCCAATTCATCAACGTGTCGATTTCACCAGGTTGATTAGGATGGGGTTTAATGCCAGCAGGCTTGTTGACGACCAACACTTGTTTATCTTCATAAATGATATTAAGAGGATGGACTTGATGTACATAATCAGTGGGATCGGCGGCAGACAGGTTCAATTGAATGGTTTCGCCTGCATGAACAGGCAGGTTGCCATAGCGATATTCCCCATTGACGGTGACACCTTGATGCTTTCTGAGCCAAAAGCGCCAAGACTTTGGCACATGCCAAGCAGTGAGCTGGTCAGTGACGCTGGAATAATCATGTAAAACAGGAGCGGTAAGTGAAAATTCGGGCATAAGGCGGATTCCTTTTCATTGGATTTACGTTAAAGTTGTGAAGCTAACCAACGCCAGCTGGAAAGCAATGTTACAATATTTAAGACTAAAAGTGAAAGGAATGGAAAGTTGGCGATTCAGTAGCACAATTTGCTGCGATTGCAAGATTGTCAATCTTCTCAAGTGCTGGGAGTATTCATGCTTACTATCCAGAGGTGGTGAACACGATGCCAATCAAGACTCATAAAGTCAGAATTTATCCAAATGCACAGATGCGCCAGGTTCTTGACGCTGGTTTTGGGTATGCTCGGTATTGTTACAACCAGGGGCTTGAACTCTGGAATGTTATGTATGAATCGTTTGTGCTGACAGGAAATTTAAAATTCAAGCCAAATGGCAATAAAATTCGTGATATTTTGGTGAACGAGAAGGAGGATTGGCAGTTTTCATTCTCTGCTCGAATCTTACAAACGGCCATTCTCAATCTCAAGAAGGCGTGGCAAAACTTTTTCAATCCAAACATGATTCACTCGAAACGTCCCACATTTAAGTCAAAGCGTCATAAACGGCAGTCTTTCACCACTGACAGGGCCAAAGTGGTGAATTCGAAGTATTTGAAGCTGGACAAACCTCTTGGTCAGAACTACGATCTCATCAAGATGGCGGAACCTTTACGTTTTACCGGCGATATCAAAACCGCGACGATAACCAAGCGCGGTGAAAGGTACTTCGCCAGTATTGCAGTTCAAGTCGCAGATCAACCGGTTCCCCAATTTGTTGAAAGTTTCGATATTCAGGCAGTTGATATGAATATTGGCCACTTTAATGCAAATGCAATGAGTCTGACAACAATCACGACTCGTATTTTACACCTGCACAGCAAGATTAAGCATTACAATCGGCAGTTGGCTCGGAAGCGTAAAGTGAATCCTAGAAATTATTGGTCACATCAATATGCTAAAACCAAGTGTAGGTTGAATAAAGCTTATTTGGACATTGTAAATTTGCAACAGGATATGTTGCAGAAATTCACTCATTCACTCCTTGCAGATTGTCAGACGATTTGCGTTGAAGATTTGAATGTGAATGCAATGAAGATGAATAAAAAGTTAGCAAAAAACCTACACCGTGGGTTATTTGGTCGGGCACGCCGAATAATTGAATATCATGCGAATTGGAATCATCAATTGTTTATCAAGGCCGATCGTTTTTATCCATCGACTCAGCACTGTTCACTGTGCGGATTCATCAAGACCCGAGAAGCTACCGGCGGAAAACAAACGCTATCTGGTGATAGCATTAATCAAAAACATCAGTTATATCATTGTTTTAATTGCGGTGCTAATCTTGATCGAGATAAAAACGCCGTTGATAATTTAATTGCTTATGCAGCGGGGCTTACCGCTGAGTAAGTTTGATTGATCTCAAACTTACCAGATAATCTAAGAGAACGCCTCTGTCGTTACCCAACTAGTTTGGATACGAGAATGCGTTTGTTGACGGGATTGATTATGACAGTCCTTTAATCGACTAAATCAGACACTAGCAATGGTCGAGATGCTTACACATTTTAGGACATTATAGAAAGCAGGGGTACTGTGGCTTACCTCAAGCAATTTTGGCAGTGGGTGCGACCCTACTTGCATACCGCATGGGCGGCAGTGCGCTGGTTTTTCCGGCGTTTTCAATTGATCCGCTGGATGATTTTGATCGGCTTGACTATTATTTTGATCGCCAGTGCTTGGTTTACTTATCAAGCCAAAACCGCTGACGTGCAAAATATTAAGTCATCACTGCAAACTAAAACCATTATTTATGATCGCAAAAACCAAGAAGCCGGGACGCTTTACGGGCAAAAGGGGACTTATGTGACTTTGGACAAGATCTCGCCGCAAATTCAAAATGCGGTGTTGTCCACTGAAGATCGTACCTTTTATTCCAACTGGGGCTTTTCAATCAAAGGTATTTTGCGGTCAGTGTTTAACTTGATCATTCACCATGGCCAAATCACCGGTGGGGGTTCGACCATCACCCAGCAACTGGCCAAAAACACGTTATTGACGCAGCAGCAATCATACTTGCGTAAAGCACAGGAATTATTTTTAGCGATTCAGTTAACTAAAGTGTACTCTAAATCGGATATTTTGACGATGTACTTGAACAATGCCTACTTTGGCAACGGGGTATGGGGCGTTGAGGATGCATCTGAAAAGTACTTCGGCAAACATGCGTCGCAACTTGATGCCTCAGAAGGGGCTGTGATCGCGGCGATGTTGCGCAGTCCGAGTTACTATAACCCGATCGACAATATGCAACACGCCGTCGAACGCCGGAATTTGATTTTAGGCTTGATGGTGGACAACGATAAGCTGACGCAAGCCGAAGCGAATTCAGCGAAATCCGAAACCTTAACCTTGAAAGACACTTATACCGATGGCAATGCCAACAAGTATCCGTATTTCTTTGATGCCGTGATCGAAGAAGCGCAAAAAGATGGCATCTCCCAAGATGACATCATGAACAAAGGCTACAAAGTTTACACCACCTTGGACACCACGTATCAAAGTGAAATGCAATCGACGTTTGACAATGATGCGAACTTCCCCGCTAATGCGTCAGATGGCACCAAAGCCCAAGCCTCTAGTATCGCAGTTGACCCAAATAACGGTGGGGTCTTGGCGGTTGTCGGCGGGCGCGGCGAGCATGTGTTCTTAGGCTATAACTACGCCACGCAACTCCAACGCAGTCCCGGCTCGACTATCAAGCCTTTGATGGTGTATACGCCGGCTTTGGAACACGGCTATGATTACGATTCAACTGTCCAAGATAAAAAGCAAAGTTATGGGGCGAATAATTATACGCCAACTAATGCCACTGGTACATACACCGGCAGTTTGCCGATGTATATGGCTTTAGCGAACTCTGTAAACACTTCCGCAGTTTGGCTGTTGAATAAAATCGGGGTCCAAACTGGGGTGAAGAGCTTGGCACGTTTTGGCATCGATTTGAAGAAAAAAGATCAAAACCTAGCCGCCGCTTTAGGTGGCGTGACGACAGGCTTTAGTCCGTTGATCATGGCGCGCGCTTATTCGGCTTTTGCCAATGGTGGCTACTTGCCGCAAACCCATTTTATTCGTAAAATCGTGGATGCGACAGGGAAAACCGTTGTTGATAATACGGACAATACCAAAAAGCGGATCATCAAAGCCTCTGTCGCCAAAACCATGACGTCAATGATGTTGGGTACCTTCAAGTATGGGACTGGGGTATCGGCAGCCCCTGATGGTTACACCGTTGCTGGGAAAACTGGTTCCACTGAAGTGCCATCCAGTTGGGGTTACGGCACACGCGATCAATGGGTCGTCGGCTATACCCCTGATATGGTCGTGGCCACTTGGACTGGGTTTGCGACTACGGATAAGGATCACTTCTTGGTGGGCACCAGCGAATCTGGCGTGGCCCCGATTTTCAAAGCTGAAATGTCTGCGATGTTACCAAGTTCGCCGCAAAGTGCGTTTGATACTAAAGATGCGAAATCAGAAGCGACGCTCCAAACGCCAGCGTCAAGTTCCAGTTCCGGCAGTGACGTTTGGTCCAATATTCAAGATGGCGTGCAAAGTGGGATCGATTCTGCTAAGAGCACCGTCAATCAATGGTATAATGATATTAAAGGGTTATTCAATTAACCTAAAACAACGAAATGAGGCGCCTATTTATGGCTAACGTATACGACACCGCCAACCAACTGGCATCAGATTTGAAAGAATCTCAACAATTCAAGGAAATGCAACATGCCTTTGATATGTTGAAACTCGATGCTGTCGCTTATGCGATGTTCCAACAATTCCAACAAAAACAAATGGCATTGCAACAAAAGCAAATGCAAGGCCAACAACCCACTGAAGATGAAATCAAAGATATCCAAACCATCGGTGAAAAAATGCAAAACATGCAACCGATCAACGATTTGATGGTCAAGGAACAAGCTTTATCCCAAATGATGGATGAACTCAACCGCGCCATCACCCAACCAATCGTTGATATCTACCAAGGCAAATAAGCAACATGAAGGACTCAAACCTATGCTTGAGTCCTTTTTCTATGCAGTCGAGTTCATGCCGCCATTTGGCGCCAGTGGTCTGGTTCCGTATCGGAATTGAAATCATCTCTCGTGGCCGGCCGGCTCCAGAGATTGGCCAAACCCGAGCCAATGCTCTTCCACCTAAATTTCGAGCCAAGAAAATCGCTTGTCTCGAAATTTGCCTGAAATATGAGCTAAGCCAGAAACCCGCTGTCTTAGCTCATATTTCTGCCACGTTCGATGATTTCAGTTCCGACACTCCACCAGACCACTGGCACCAGATGGCTACGAAACGGGTGGTACGAACATTGAGGCGATATTGAGCGTGGATCTGTGCTGGCTCAACATAAGTGGGTTAGCTTTGTAAGCTAGCAATACCAATGAAGGGAATCTGTCGATGGCGACAAAAAGCGTAGAAGCGAGCTGAACGTCACGTAGGACTCTTAGCAGTTTATCCCATAGCGCTCAGCCCGCAAAGCGACATTGCGTTTCATGATCAGCCAACCGAAACAATGAAAATATACTGGAGATGCTGGACGTCATCAGTGCAAAAGTCTACGTGTGATCGGGTGTCGTGATTGCGTTTTAGGCAGAAAATCGCTATCATGAAACATAGCAATGTCCCATAGAAAAGGTGGCCCATATGGCAAAACAACTATTTGATTTTCAAAACGGCGCAGATCTGACCATTCCGGTATTGATCAAGTCGGCTGAAGTGCGTATCGCCAAAAATGGCAAGAAGTTCATCGCGTTTAATTTTCAAGACGCTTCTGGCCATATTTCAGCAAAATTCTGGGATGCCCAAGAAGCTGATATCGACCAATACAAAGCCGGCGTCGTGGTATTACTGCACGGCAAGCGCGAATTGTATCAAGGCAATCCCCAAATCAAGATCTACAATATGCGCTTGGCAACGCAAGAAGAAGGCAATAATCCCGCCAACTACCAAGAACATGCACCAGAAACGGCAGATGATATGGGGGATGAACTCAACGATTTCATTTTCAAAATCACCAACCCCAACTGGAATCGCATTGTTCGCAAGCTGTTAGCCGATCACAAAGAAGCCTTTTTGACTTATCCGGCGGCTAAATCTAATCACCATGCCTTTACTGGCGGTTTGGCTTTTCACACGTTGAGCATTTTACGCTTGGCGCAAAGTGTGGCAGATCAGTACCAAAGCGTCAACAAGTCCTTGTTGTTTGCTGGGGCGATTTTGCACGATTTGGGCAAAACCATCGAACTTTCTGGGCCAGTGTCCACGGAATATACCATGGAAGGCAACTTGATCGGGCATATCGTCTTAGTCGATGAAGCCTTGGTCCAAGCGGCGCAAGAATTGAAAATCGATATCCATCAAGAAGATATGATCATGTTGCGGCATATGATCTTATCCCATCACGGCTTGTTGGAATATGGTTCACCAGTGCGGCCAGGGTTACTTGAAGCTCAGATCTTACACAACCTCGACGATATGGATGCGCAGATCAATATGTTGACGACTGCTTATCAACATATCGAACCAGGGACGTTCACTGAACGGTTGTTTGGAATGGACAATCGGCGTTTCTACCGCCCAGAACATGGCAAAGGATACGCGGATCCAAAATAGGGATCATGCAGAAGCTCGTCGGCATTTTAAATGTCAGCGGGCTTTTTGAGTGCAACAAAAAAGCGTAACGTCGAAACGTTACGCTTAAAGTTGATTTAGTTAGCGGCGCTAGTTGCAGTGCTTGAGCTCGAGTTGCTCAAGTAAACTGAAAGCACGTTCTTCAAATCAGAATCCTTGATGGAGACGTTAGCCTTCTTCAAGACCTTCTTGATCACGCCAGTCATGACCGTCGTGTCAGATTCCCAACTGGTATAAAGTTGCTTAGTCAATTCAGCTTTATGTTGGGCCTTGGTACCTTTAGCAGGCACTTTGATGGCACGGATGATGTGGTAACCATATTGGGTTTTCACAGGGGTTTGGGTGAAGTCGCCGGATTTCTTCAACTTGAAGGCAGCGGCCTTGAAAGTGGAATCCAAGCTAGTGTCTGTGTTGTCAAAAGCACTTAACTTACCACCGTCAGAAGCAGTGGCGGTATCAGTGGAGTTGGCTTTGGCTAACTTCGCGAAGTTCTTTTCAGAAGGGTCCTTCTTCAAAGCGGCGATGATTTCTTCAGCCTTAGACTTCTTAGCAACCAAGATGTGTTGAACCGTGATCTTTGGTTCGTACTTCTTCCATTGCGCATCGATTTGCTTAGCAGTTGGCTTCTTTAAGTCTTTCAAGGCAACAGAAGATAACAGGGAAGTCTTGATCTGTTCCTTGAAGGTCTTAGTGGTCAAGCCGCTTTGTTGTAATGCGGAAGAGAAGCTTGAGCCGTATTGCGACTTAACTTTGTTATATTGGACGGTGACTTTTTTGTCAGAAACCTTCTTGCCGTATTGTTGTTCCAACGCCTTTAAGACGATCATGCTACGCAAGGTGGATTGACCACTGGTGGTGGACTTCATTTCTTGATAGTATTCGTCTTTGGTGATCTTTGCGCCTTTCATGTTGGCAACCGTACTAGAACCGCACCCAGCTAAGGTTGCAGCCAGCACAACGCCGGCAATGCCGAGGATCCATTTCTTCATTGTGTACACACATCCTAATTTAAGTATTTGGTACATTCGCACGTGTTCTAATATACCACAGTCCAAAAGTCTTTGCCCAATGTTCACGAAAACGTCAAACTTTTTCCCCAAAAAGCTTGTATATCAAGGGGTCAACCTGGGTAATGGCATAAAAAAACGCCTCGCGCGCGGCGAGACGTGATGAAAACTTAACTTAGTTGCTAGTGGAAGTGGTCGTTGAAGAACTGGAGCTCAAGTAAACAGAAAGCACGTTCTTCAAGTCGTCATCTTTAATGGAAACATTCGCCTTCTTCAAGACCTTCTTGATCACGTTGGTCATGACCGTGGTGTTGGATTCCCAACTGGTGTACAGTTGCTTCTTCAATTCAGCCGTGTGATCTGATTCTTTGCCTTTAGCAGGAATATTGATCGCGCGAATGATTTCATAACCGCTGGAAGTCTTCACCGCAGTGGTGGTGTACTGGCCGGCTTTGGTCAACTTGAAGGCTGCGGTTTTGAAGGTGGAGTCTAAGCTGGTGTCCGTGTTATCAAAGGCTGACAACTTCCCAGCAGTTGAGCTGGTAGCAGTATCCGTGGAATACTTCTTGGCCAGTTTCTTGAAGTTTGCGGCACTGGAGTCTTTCTTCAGTTCAGCTAAGACTGTTGTCGCCGTGGCTTTTTTGGCGACCAGGATGTGTTGAACGGTGATTTTTGGTTCATATTTCTTCCATTGCGCATCGATTTGCTTTTGGGTCGGTTTTTTCAAGTCTTTCAAAGCGACTTCAGAAAGCAAAGAGGTTTCGATTTGTTCTTTGAAGGTCTTGGTTGTCAAGCCGTTTTGTTCCAAAGCGGAAGAGAAACTTGAGCCGTATTCTTTTTTGACTTTGTTATATTGGGCGGTGACTTTCTTAGAGAACACTTTATCGCCATATTGTTGTTGCAAGGCTTTAAGCACGATCATACTACGCAAGGTGGATTGACCACTAGTGGTGGACTTCAATTCTTCGTAGTATTCCGATTGGGTGATCTTTGCGCCTTTCATGTTGGCGACAGTACTTGATCCACACCCTGCCAACGTGACGGCTAAGGCGACACTGGCGATCCCAAGAATCCATTTCTTCATGATTACACATCCTATTTCGATTAAATTGATTGCGTGACCTAATATAGCATGACATTTGGCTGAAATCGGCAAGTTCACAAAAGCATCATAAAAGCCTCAAGAATTCATCGACTGCGGCGATAAATCTTCGCAAAAAAGCAAACCAAGTCAGATTTGACCATGATTCAAGATGCGTGCGATGCAGTTGACCAGTTGCCAAACTATTGAAGACGTGAAGAAAATGCATGTATCCACCGATTTTCAAATTTAGCCTTGTAAAACTCAGTCGGCTGACTAAGTTTTTTGGGCAAAAAAAGCTGAAACTCGCGAAAGTTTCAGCCTAATAAAATTAATGTTCGTCGATGGTCGCATCTAAACTGTCGGCAGCTTTAGAAATCGCATCGAGATGTTCATTGATGGCATCAACGCGCGGTTGCGTTTGGAAGTTGAAATCATCAACGCTAGCTTGGATATCATCAACAGCAGGTTTTAACGTGTTGTCCAGTTCGTGACGCAGATCTTTCATCGCATTGCCAAAGCGGGTGACGGCATGTTGCACACCATTAGTCGCTTCGGTTAACGAGTCGACATATTGGCTGGCAGTGGCGACGCGTTGCGGACCAGTTTTCTTAGCCGTCAACAACGCATAAGCGGTGCCGACTGCCGCGCCCAGCAAAAAGCCGGTAGTGAATTTGGCCATTAGTTTTGCACCTGCTTTTTGATGTTGTCAGCGATGGCTTGTAATTGTTCACTATTGTATTGATCGGTGTGATCGCCAAAGTGAATGTTGAAGTCGTCAGCATCAGAGTAGCGCGGGATCAAATGGATGTGTGAATGGAAAACACTTTGGTAAGCGACTTCGCCGTTGTTGTTCAAAATGTTCATCCCTTTGATTTTCGGGTCGCTGGCTTTGATCGCTTGGGCGATTTTTGGAATGCGAGAGAACACTGCCGCAGCGAGATCAGCGTCATAGGCGAAAATGTCGGCCACGTGTTTTTTAGGGACCACTAAGGTGTGGCCAGGCGTCGCTTGAGAAATATCTAAGAATGCCAAGACGGTATCATCTTCATATACTTTGACGCTTGGGATGTCGCCGGCGATAATTTTACAAAAAATACAATCTGTCATGGTCAATTCCTCTTTCTTGATGAAGTTTTGGTTTGCATTCATGCTATCATAGATGAAAGCGAGTTTAAATCCAAATTCTGTGGAGGCACCAATATGTTAGACATCCAACAACTCACCGGCGGCTATGGGACGGTACCCGTTTTACAAAATGTGAACTTCACCGTGCCAGATCAAAGTATCGTCGGCTTGATCGGCTTGAACGGGGCCGGCAAATCCACGACCATTAAACACATTATCGGTTTATTAAAACCTTTATCTGGCAAGATTTTGGTCAACGGCCAAAGTTTGGATGATGATGCCAACGCGTATCACCAAGCCATCGCCTATGTCCCAGAAACGCCAGTCCTGTATCCAGAGTTGACCCTGCAAGAGCATATCGACTTGACCATCATGGCGTATGACTTGGACAAGAAAACCGCTTGGGCCAAAGCCAATGAGTTGTTGGCCAAGTTCCGTTTGGACAACAAGTTAGCTTGGTTTCCTGACAACTTTTCCAAAGGCATGAAGCAAAAGGTGATGATCGTGTGTGCCTTCATCACTGACGCACAACTGTTTATTATCGATGAGCCATTCACCGGCTTGGATCCCTTGGCGGTCCATGACTTACTTGACTTGGTGCAAGAAAAGAAAGCCGCTGGTGCTTCGGTGTTGATGTCCACCCACATTTTGGCCACGGCGCAACAATACGCGGATGAATTTGTGTTGCTCAAAGCTGGCCAAGTGCGCGCGCAAGGGGATCTCGAAACCTTGAGTGACAAGTTTGGCATCGCCAATGCCTCGCTTGACGATATTTATATGGCCATGAGTGAAGAAGGAGCGCAGGCATGAAGAAGCTTTGGCAAACGCGCTTGAAGCAACACTCGCAAGCGCAATTCAAATATTTAAAGTTAGTTTTCAATGACCACTTTGTTTTGGTGTTGATCATTTTATTAGGGGCGCTTCTTTATGGCTATTCCCAAGTCGTCAAAACCATGACCGCTGCTTGGTGGTTGCCAGGGGCCTTGGCAATCGTGTTCACGGCGTTGCTGGGCATCGGGCGCTTGGCGAGCTTGGTGCAAAAAACCGACGCGACCTTCTTATTGCCAAAAACCACAGAGTTTCCGAAATATTTAACCAAGGCGCGGCGTTACAGTTTAGGGTTGCCTTTAGTGGTATTGACGTTTGCCACGATTGCCGGTATTCCGATGTTGAAAGTCCTCAACTTGCAAGTTTTCGACGCGATTGCCTTAGGGGTTTCACTTTGGGCGTTTAAAGATGCGGATCTGTGGTTGCAAGTCCTCAGTTTTTATCAAGGCGCGCCAAAATGGGCCAAGCGCCGCTACTTGTTTGGCATCGCGTTGATCGCGTTGGGGTTTGGCTTTTACATTCATCCTGCCATCAGCTTAGTCGTCGGCTTGGTGATGGCACTGGGCTTGCGCTGGCAACTCGGCGTGTGGTTAGATCCAGCTCACTTGGATTGGTTAGCGTTAGTGCAAGCTGAAGCCAAGCGTATGGGGCAGATTTATCGGTTTTACAATCTGTTTACTGATGTGCCAGGGTTGCAAGGTACCGTCAAGCGGCGGAAATACTTGGACGGTATCGCGCATACCGTGTTCAAGAAGCAAAAAAATACTTGGGCATGGTTATTGATCCGCAGCTTCTTGCGGCGGACGGAATTTTTAGGTTTATATTTGCGCTTAGTGGTGATCGGTGCTTTGTGCTTAGTGTTTGTCCAACAATGGTGGTTAGCATTGGCGTTGTCAGCGTTGTTTGTTTACTTGATCGGGTTTCAATTGTTGCCGATGTATCAAGTCCATGACGACATCGTGTTCAGTTATTTATATCCACTACCTGACACCCAAAAGCCGAATGCTTTTAAAGCCTTGATCGGCAAACTCTTGGGCTTGGCGGCGATCGTGTTAGCATTAGGGGCATTAGCTAGCGGGCACTGGATCGCCGCAATTGCTGCATTAGTCGGCGGCTTAGTGGTGGCCATCGGTTTAGCGGTTTGGTATTTACCGATCCGGCTCCAACAATTTGCCAAAGCCCGCTCTTGACTGTAAAGTCTGCAGTTAGTACACTGATTCTAGATGTGGTTTTTCACCACAAGACGGACAATTGCGTGATTTGTAACGATTGTAATTAGGAGTTGTGCCTATGGATTTTGATCTTGACCCAGGGTGGTCGCTCAGCCCTGTCGGTGGCACTACCGGCGGTGCGTTTTTAGGCGTCCATGCCCATGAGAAATTCTTTTTAAAACGAAATGCGTCCCCATTTTTGGCGGCCTTATCCGTTGAGGAAATCACTCCGAAACTGATTTGGACCAAACGCATGACAACTGGCGATGTGCTCACTGCCCAAGAATGGCTCAACGGCCAAACCTTGACGCGTGCGCAAATGAACACGCCGATGGTGGCGAAGCTTTTAGCGCGCGTCCACCATTCGCAATTGTTGCACCGCATGTTGAAAAAAGTTGGCGCCCCAATGCCAACGCCTGCGCAATTACGCGATCGCTATGTCGCGGACCTGCCCAAACCATTGCGCCAACATCCTTTAGTCGCAGCTACGGCTAAGCGGTTGAAGACGTTGCCGCCAGTGGTGGCGTCGACGGTGTGTCATGGTGATCTCAATCATAAAAATTGGTTGTTATCTGATGCACACAAACTGTATTTAGTCGATTGGGATCAAGCCAGCCTTGGTGATCCGGCTTTTGACTTATCCGTGGTGTTGATCAATTATGTTCCACGGGCACAATGGGGGACTTGGCTTGAAGCATACGGCACCCATTTAACGGATGACTTGTTGGCTCGCATTATGTGGTATGGCCAATTGCATCTCTTAGAAGCTGTGCGTTCAGGCTACAATCAACAGCGCTATACAGAAATGAACCAAGCTTTGATCCGCCTGCAAGCGCTGGTGGATGAAAAAGATTAAATTGCTATGACCCGGCGGTATCCGCCGGATTTTTTATGGAAACGACTTAACTTATTGGAGGAAGTTTGAAAAATACTAGAGATAGAGATACCTAACCATAGGCGCACTCA
>NZ_AZEU01000143.1 GCF_001435035.1 Lacticaseibacillus manihotivorans DSM 13343 = JCM 12514 | reverse complement strand
TTTTGTCTGAGTGCTAACGATAGTGGCTAACTTGATTGTAAAACGCGGGTTTAAATAATTTTTAGATTAATTGCCTAATAAAGACGCTGCCAAATTAATTGCGACCATTCAAAACATTGAAAATAACGGTCTCATTATTGCAGAACGTCAATTATGGGTTAAAAAACTAGAAGATAATCTCTATGAGATTCGTTCTAAGCGAGCTTCAAATATTCAGCGAGCTATCTATTTCCAAGTACAAGGATCTCAGTATTTAATCACTAATGCGTTCACTAAAAAAACGCAAAAAACACCAGAAAGTGAAAAGAAGATTGCTCGGAATCGACGCAGCCAGTATTTTAACAAGGAGGACCAATAATGAGTAAAATTGATGAATACGTTGCTGAAAGAAGTAAAAATAATCCTGATTTTGCAAAGCTTGTGGAACAAGAAAATATCAACTTAGAGGTAGCCGTTAAAGTTCGTAATCTTCGTGAAAACATGGGTATGAGCCAACGAGCGTTTGCTAGTCTAATTGGTAAACCACAATCAACCATTGCTAGAATTGAAAATGGATCAATGAATGCCTCGACTAAAGTATTGTCTGAGATCGCTCAGGCAACTAATCAACGATTAACAATTCAATTTAGCCCCGCCGTTTAAGGACTATTAATAGTGATAAATTAATAATAACCCCCAATATCTACACTATAGATATTGGGGACTATTCTTTCAATGTTTTTGAGGGGTTATTTTTATGATTAAAACGTGCTAAAAAGATGGGCTGTTTATTCGTCAGCCGATGCGCGTCCTATTTCGACCTTGATAATGGTACGGTTTAATCATGCTTCATACTAAACGATAACTAGCGCAATGCGTGTAAGTACCTTGATTTCAGTTCAAGGGACCAAATGTTAGGTGCGTCGCAATCAGACCATACCCAAGTGCCATATGACGCTGTTCTTTGCGCGTGAGGCGCTGTAATTGGGTGTGAACGTATTGGTAGAGGTCACGATGCTGGCGTGGTAGAGTCATTGGGACCATATAGTTACGATAATAGGCTTGATATAGCTGGATGGTTACTTGCTGTGGCGAAACGTTGTTATTTAGGTCGATTGCAGCTGCCAGTAGTGCTTGGCGGTAGGAATCGGATGGTTGATGGGTAATCGGCTGATTATGAGCAGCATCTACTAAGGTAAATAATTTTTGAGCATCCACATCCATTGTTAGGACCAACCTTTCAATCGTTGAGATAGGCGCAATTATAGCATGGTCAGTATGCTTGATGTGCAGGCCCGAGTTGGTTTCTAAAGTAATGGAACGAACATAACCAGAGCCGCCAATGAGCGGGCGTCATTGGCGGCTCTGGTTATTAATAAGGGATTAATCAAGCGGCGGTCGCAGCAGTGTTTTCTGTTTTAAGCCCGGTGCCAAGCTGCGTAGCCGATGGTTGGGAAAATACCAATCAAACGGTCGATTTGTTCGCGGTCTAATTGATATTCGATAGCTGGCAGTAGTGCGTTGACGGCATCTTCAGCTTGATCACTGATTTCAGTCACGCCAACGAGATGGCCGTCTTGGTCATGGACCTGTTTACTAGCGGCAATCGGTTCCTTGGAGACTTGATAATACCAGTAATCTGCTAAATCGTTATCACTAACGGTTAAGCCGGCCTTTTCAGCGGCCGGTATTTTCATGCCGGCTTGCGCAATTCGTGGTGAAGTAAAGACGACCGATGGAATTACCGGATAGTCAATGGGAGCACTGGTTTGACCAGAGAACAAACGCATCAAGTATTTGGACTCAAAGTAGGCTGCAGGTGTGACCTTTGGCAAGTCATTGGCAAGGACATCACCGGCTGCATAGATGTTAGGAACGTTGGTTTGTAAGTGGTCGTTGACATAAACGCCGTGGCGGTCATATTTGACGCCAATCCGGTCTAAGCCTAAGCCATCTAAGTTTGGAATTCGACCAGTCGCATCTAGGATCCAGTCGGTCGTTAATTGCTGGTGGTCGCCATAACTAACTTGGAACTGGTCATCCTGTTTGGTAAATGCTTGCACGTTGGCATTTTTGATGAAGGTTACCCCACGTTCGGTTAAGTCGTCAACCACTTGTGCAACGAATGGTTGGTAAAAATCACGGAGGGCCTGGTCGCCATGTAACATGACTGTCACTTGGGCACCGGCTGCGTTAGCGATGGTGGCAAATTCCATACCAATATAGCCTGCGCCAATGATGACGATACTTTGTGGTAACCGTTTAAGGTTCATAAAATCACTACTATTGTGGGCGAGCTTGGTCCCCGGAATATCTAAACGATGGGGCTTTAAACCAGTCGCAATAACGATTTTTTCAGCGGTAATGGTTTGCTGATCATCAACGACAACGGTGTGAGCGTCCTTGAACGTGGCATGACCATGAATGATCGTTGCGCCACCATCTTCCAAACGAGCTGTCAGGCCTGCCGGTAAGGGATCAATAATCTCTTGTTTATGGGCCACGTTGGCCGTCCAATTAATGGTTGGTGCACTGCTCAAAATATCATTGAGGCGTGCTGCTTCCCGCGTTAATTTGACAGGTTCATCAAGAGTGATTTTGGCGTTACAACCACGATTAGGGCAGGTGCCCCCAATCAGACCACTCTCAATCACACCGACGCGAACACCAGTCTTGGCGAGTGGTGCGGCGCCATCAAACGTGGCGTGACCCGCACCAATGTATAACACATCGTAATCGTATTTGTTTGTCATGATTTATCAGCCTCCATTAAAATTTTGGTAACTTAAGCTTAACGAGTTTTAAGAAACCTGACAACTGATATGAATTGCTCGCGCCCGCTGTAATGATTATACTAAAAGTAAATTATGTCAATAGGGAGAGGTTAATAGTATGTGTCAAGTCTTTCTCGGTTCCACTAATTGAACTATTCTTTTTTGCTCGAC
>NZ_AZEU01000142.1 GCF_001435035.1 Lacticaseibacillus manihotivorans DSM 13343 = JCM 12514 | reverse complement strand
AGAAGCCAGGAATGACGCGAAGTACACATCATTCCTGGCTTTCAAGTTTTAGTTAATATAGAAGATAACTCGTGATCGTTTTCGTGTGGAGGGGAGTCCGCACGATTTTTTTCGCCCTTTGATTTACAATTTAAGTGCAAGATGATAAGTGCAAGAAAAAGGACTCATAGCTAGAATCCTGTACAATGGGTGTTAACGACAACAAACATTGAAAGGCAGGTCTTAGCTATGAATCCCTACCAACATCTTACCACAGGTGAACGTGAACGGATATTTGTAATGCATGAACAAGGAGAAACTCTGGAAGTAATTGGCAGGGAGCTGAAACGTAGTCCCAGCACGATCAGCCGAGAGTGAAGGCGGCGAAGCGAATTGCCCAACTGGGCGTGCGGACAAATTCCTGGACTTCG
>NZ_AZEU01000141.1 GCF_001435035.1 Lacticaseibacillus manihotivorans DSM 13343 = JCM 12514 | reverse complement strand
TTAACTAAAACTTGAAAGCCAGGAATGATGTGTACTTCGCGTCATTCCTGGCTTCTTTTGGACAAAATTAAACACAAGCAACGCCTTGGCAGTATACTTGAGTCGCTAAAACCAAGATACAAAGGAGTGCTTGTGCAATGTCTATTATAGAACATCATCAAGAGAAATTGGACCTTTCTCAGACAATTCATGGATTCTCTCAACTGGTGGGATTCTCCAAGCTTTCAACTCACGTTTTTGGTCGCCATCATGGTGAGTTTTCGCTACTTCAGATTATCGAATGGCTTCTGACGACGAAGTTTCTGGGGCGGTCTTTGTACCGAGCTCAGCCGAACCCTCGCTTCACAACCCGTACGGTGCGTAATTATCTCAACGATGGGCGAACGAATTGGCAACGTTTGATCTGCTTGATCGCCCAAGCCCTGATCAAGTACCTGCGCCCCTTTATTCATACGCACAGACGTCTTGCATTTATCCTTGACGATACCCTGTTTACTCGTGATACAGCTAAGAAGACGGAGCTATTAGCCCGTACCTTCGACCATGACGATCAGGTCTACAAGAAAGGTTTTCGCGCCTTAACGCTGGCGTGGAGCGATGGCGATACCTTAGTACCGGTCGATTACGCGTTGATGTCGAGCAAAGACGCCAAGAATCGGATCGGCGGTGCCAGCACTAATCAGGATTTGCGCACGCTGGGCGGCAGGCGCCGCGCACAAGCTGTGCGTAAGATGACTGATGTGAGCGTTGAGTTGATCAAACAAGCAATGGCAAATGGCCTTAAGGCGGGATATGTGCTGTGTGATAGCTGGTTCAGCTCACCACGAATGTTTTTGGCCTTGAAGCGCCTCGGTTTAGACACGATCGCGATGGTGAAAAAGAGCAGTAAGGTCCACTATCTTTATCGGAAGCGTCACTATTCAATCCCTGCGCTGTATAAGCGTCTTGCGTCTTCTAAGTATCATACTAAGGCAAACTACCGCTATGCCTGTGTCGTTCAAGCAGAAGTTGAACAGCCGGATGGAAGTATTGAATCCTTCCCAGTGAGACTGGTATTTGTCTCCAATCGCGGCCAATCTGACCGCTTCTTAGTACTCGCCACGACTAAACAAAGTCTACATCCAGAAGAAATTATCCAAATGTATGGGCGCCGCTGGCAGATTGAGGGCTACTTCAAGATCGCCAAGCAGTATCTGCGCTTGGATCGATCACAGGTTCAAAGCTACGACGGCCTTTGTGCGCACATTGCGGTCGTCATGATGGCCTACGATATTCTTGCCTGGCGCCAGCGACAAGAAGCGGACGTACGCACCCTTGGCGACTTGTTCTACATCATGAACGAAGCCATGCCAGATCTTGCGCTAACGCAAGATCTGGCATGGCTTCTTGAAGAACTTAACTTGATTCAAGCGGCGGGAACAGCTGAGATGAGCTCAGCATTAAATAACATCATGGTACAATTTGAAACACATTTACCACAAGCGTTAGCGACGCAGCTTGGCATCTTGGCCTAAATTGTCCCAAAATTGAATATTAGCGGTACAACGCAAGTGATGCCAAGGAATCAGTCTGGATTCAAGCTTTCATGTTTTAG
>NZ_AZEU01000140.1 GCF_001435035.1 Lacticaseibacillus manihotivorans DSM 13343 = JCM 12514 | reverse complement strand
GTAGGAATAGATGTCTCAATTAGAGAGTACACGCAAATTGCTTGGAATTACAGATACAAATATTAATATTCAAGACGTTCGCGAAGACTTCCACGGCAAGGGGGCTGGTCGCAAGAAATACCTAGTGATCCGCGCCGAACTCACGTACACGCTCACGCACTGCCCACAGTGCGGTTTCCCTGATCTTCACAAGAACGGACACAAGCTCACCCACATCCACGTTGAGGGTCCGTCAGATCAACCTGTAGTTCTTGAACTAAACAAACAACGGTGGCGCTGTTTGAATTGTCATACAACTTGCACGGCGACGACACCCGTTGTCAAAGCGAACCATTCAATTGGAAACAAACTGGCAATAGACGCCTTAAAACTTGCCAGTAAGTCGCTCACAGTAAAAACCATTGCGCTACTTCTGGGAATCTCCACGAACTCCGTTCAAAGGGCACTTGACGACAATATCCATCCTCACGCCAGTCGTAAGCTCCCAGAGAATCTGTGCTTTGATGAGTTCCGTTCGACTAAGTCGGCGATGTCTTTCATTTGTATAGACGCCGATACCGTAAGCACCCAACCAAATGACGTTCAATAATCAAAAGCCCAGTATCTAAGAGGCGACTTTTCCTCTCAGATACCGGGCTTTTGAACTTGATATAAGGCCAGATTCTTATGACTGCTTCCAATTCCATGACAAATACTGCCCCAGATATTCGAATTTTCGATTCTCGGGATATTGTGCCATTTCGTCTAGGACTTCCGTCAGATAAGTCATCGGATCGATCGCGTTGGCTTTGCACGTCTCGATGATACTCATCAAAATTGCATTTGCACGCGCACCCTCCGGGCTGGTACTGAACAAGAAGTTCTTTCGTCCCATGACATAACTCTTCATGTTGCGTTCTGAAGCGTTATTGCTAAAGTCCACCTCGCCATACTTTAGTAATCGGTCAACGTACGGTCGCATGCCCTCTGCGTAGGCAACAGCTTTACCTAGATTACTCTTTGGTAAAGCATCACACGTACCACACCACATCCAGAACCGTTTCATCAATGGTGAAAGCTTGCTACGACGACGTTTTCGGCGGGCCTTTGGTGATAGCTTTTGCCACTGTTCCTCAAGTGCAAACATCGCATCAAGTAACTTCAATGGAACACTCGTATCTAGCGTCTTGGAGACACGTGCTGCTTCAAAGAACTTACGACGCACATGGGCCATGCAGGCAACTCGTTCAATCGCTAGCCCGTTATATCCGGCATATCCATCACATTGAAGGACACCACTAAAGTTTGCGTATAGTTCTTGGGCAACACTTTGACTGCGATGTGGATCGTACTTGAAATACACCATCGGTGTGGGGCTCTTGCGCACTGTTCGGGCAACCCACATGTATGACTTATCTGTTGCCTTACGGCCATTCTCTTTGAGAACTTGAGTTGGGGTCTCATCTCCTTGAAGAAATTTCTGCCGGATCAAGCACTGATGCATTCGATCATAGATCGGCGCTAACAATTCTGCGCTATCGATCATCCAATTGCTCAACGTTGTTTCACTCACCGCCAACCCAGCACGTTTCCAGTCTTGCAGTTGGCGATACAAGGGAACATCTAGCTCATACTTATCATGAATCACCTTGGCAAGTATCGAGGACGTGGCGACGCTGCGCGGAATGACAGCGTTAGGCAACTTTGCTTGAAGAAACTCTGGATCTTTCTCACCGTCAATGCAAACTTTCTTATAAGTTCGAACATAGTAGATGATTTTGGCTACCTTCGCTGGAACGTAAGTTGCACTAGTACGCATCTTACGACGTCCAATTGACACTAACTTCCAGCCTGGCGCACACTTGCGTTGCTCATCGGTAATATCAATTGTCTTCTCAATGGTTTCGACTTCGCGGCCAAGCTTCTCATTTGATTTCTTGTTTTTCTTTCGGGCATAGGCTTTGACATGAGTTTCTTGTTCGGCAACGGATAAGGCTGCTTGGGCTTGCTCAACCTGTTGGGCAAACAAGGAAAGCTGATTAACATCCATAGGCTTTGCGTGCTCAGATTTTTGACCGAATACTTGCTTTCTAAACCACTCAAGCTGAGTTTCTAATTCGTCAACCTTTTGCCTTAACGCGAGTACTTCCGCATGTTCATCGACTACTACCGTTTCGCTCATGTCCTCACCACCTTATTCTTGATTTAGACTTTACCACTCCTTTGCTGATTTGAATACGACTTCTTTGGTGGATT
>NZ_AZEU01000139.1 GCF_001435035.1 Lacticaseibacillus manihotivorans DSM 13343 = JCM 12514 | reverse complement strand
CGCCTCACGGTGTCGTGCCACGGAGTGGCTAACTTGTTCTTGCAATTTGCGCTTTTATGAAGAAGGCGTCATCAGCAAGAAGTTGGATGTTTCCGATGAATTAGTGAAATAACCCCTCAACAGCGCGACTGTCGTCTCAAATCAGACGATCAGTGGCGCTGTTTTTGAATGAATTCGGCCTCACGAATCTGGCTGGCTTTCATTGCGTTTTTCATCGATTGGCGTATCATGACCATATATGTCTTAAATTTTAAGGAGCCACGCATGTTTCAATTATTGACAGATTCCGCTTGTGATCTACCTTATCAAACGCTACAAACCGCTGGTGTCGACTTTGTATCCATGCACGTGGATGTCGATGGCGTCGATCATATCGATGATCTTGGGGAAACCTTTAAATTGGATCAGCTGTATGCCCAAATCGGCCAAGGCGTGATGCCCACCACGGCGCAAGTCAACGTCGGCCAATTCGTTGATTTTTTCACCCCTTACGTCGAAGCGAACACGCCGATTTTATACTTAGGTTTTTCCAGCGGCTTAAGTGGGACCTTCAGTTCTGCTGAACAAGCCAAGCAAATCATTTTAGAAGACCACCCAGACGCCACGATCCGCTTAGTGGATTCACTGGCCGCAGCCAACGGTGAAGGTTTGATGGTATTGGATGCCATCGACCAACAACAAGCTGGCAGATCTTTAGATGAAATTGCTGACTGGCTGGAAGCCAACCGCCTGCGCTATCGCCAGTGGTTTACCGTGGATGACTTAAATTATCTCTATCACGGCGGCCGGGTGTCGAGAACTTCTGCCACTTTAGGCACCTTGCTCAACATCAAGCCGGTGATGGATGTGGATACTGAAGGGCACTTGCGCGTGGTGAAAAAGGCGCGCTCACGTCAACGCTCCTTGCATGCCTTGGCGGATGAAACCATCGCCGCGATTGCGCATGATCCCAGCCATCGCGTGCTGATCGCCACAGCTGATGCGCCAGATGCCGCGGCTGTCGTGCAAGATCGCATTCACGCGCAGTTCCCGGATACCCCGATCACGATCGGGCATATCGGTGCGGCTATTGCTAGCCACACTGGACTCGGTTGTGTTGCCGTCTTTTCATTAGATGAAAAAGCGCGCGACTAAACGTTGTCAATTTTTAACCTAAACTTTGTTGTTGATCCCATTGCTCGCCCTCAACGCAATGGGATTTTTTGCGCGCTTAAACGGCGACAAATCAGGGATTTGATTTGCTAAACCCACGCCATTGGCTCAAGATAGAGTTGATGCGCTTATGCACAATTAGATTTTTCATCATATTTTATAACGAATTGTGCGATTGCATTGACTATTATCGGCAAAACGTTCATCATTAACCGTTCAACTCAGAAAGGATGGCGAGTCAAATGATTCGAATCGCAATGGCCAATTTATTTTTGGTCGTCATCGCAACGCTTGGCTTTGCCAGTGTTTACAGTCAAATTGAAACCGGCACGAAATTGCGCTTAGCTAAAAATCGCAGTTTGTCTGCCGTTGAACAGCGCTTACCGCAAGTGATTTATATTTGTGGGCTTTTGATCTTACTGCGGGTGATCAGCTCTGGCACCACTGGTTGGCTGTTTTGGGTCATGGTCAACCTTCAGCTGATCATCATGATGTACAGCAATTTATTAGTCACCAATTTGGCAGATTTCGTGGTGATCCAAGCCGTTGGGGTCACCATGTTTGCCACAGCCGGCGGGATGAACTGGTTGACGACCCCGGCTTATTTACTTGGATGTTTGGGGATCTATGGCGAGCGCTGGTATGGCAAACGACTCAAAGAACATGAATTGCTTTACTTAATGCCACCAATTGTGATCGGCGCGTTTTTTTGGTGGATCGTCTGGCTTAATAACACGACACTTTCGCCAAGTCTAGCTGTCGTGAACTTCATGGGCTTTGCTTGGGCTTACTTTGCATTGTGGGACTTTGATCATTACCAACGCCGTGATCAACAAGTGATCGCCAAGCTCACCCGAGAAGTTCAGTATGATGGCCTCACGCGAGCCCGGAATTGGACCATGTTTCAGCGTGATTTCAACCATGCTTACATGCAAATCAACGATGGCCCCTTAGCGTTGATCGCCCTAGACCTCGATCATTTCAAACACATCAACGATCATCACGGGCATTTAGTCGGCAATCAAGCCTTGATGACCGTCTCGCAAACCATTCAAGCTTATCTCCACGCTGAAAATACTGAATATCAGTTTTATCGCACTGGTGGCGAAGAGTTTGCGATCATTTTGCCTGGGGCTGATCTGCCCACCGCCGCAAAAATTGTCCGTGCTTGTCAAAAGCGGATTCGCCAAGCCAAGGTGTCAGGCAGTTTTGGTGAATTTCATCTATCAGCGTCGTTTGGGCTTGCCATGGCCGCATCTAGTGATGGCAATGCCACTGCGGTGTTTAAACGCGCTGATCATTATCTCTACCAATCCAAGCGTGCCGGCCGTGACTGCATCACCATCGAAGGAGAAACCTTAACTGCTGAATCGGCATAACGATCAAAACGCCACGAATCTTCGCGATTCTGACCTTTACCCAATTTGTTGGAACTGAATATGATTTAGACGCAAGGTAACTCTTG
>NZ_AZEU01000015.1 GCF_001435035.1 Lacticaseibacillus manihotivorans DSM 13343 = JCM 12514 | reverse complement strand
CCTCGGCTTCACGTACCGTGTCTAGCTCTTGTCCAGCCTCGCGCACTAAGTTATCCACGGTCATCGCTGACATCGAGAATGGCGTTAGAAGATCAACGGCCTTCGCGGTTGTCCGCATCACAGTCAACGAGGCTAGTTCGGCGACCTTAGCCATGATCATTGGTGTGAAGCGTCGACCCGTAGCTAAGCCAACCTTTTCGTCAAACGGGTAAAAGAGCCGGCCACTGTCATCTTTCACCAAGCGCCGCTTAAACACGACATCACCGAACATGGCAGTGATGTGCCGCTGATCCTTGTGAATGATTCTGTAATCCTTATGACCAAGGCACAAATCATCATCAAGTTGCTCACAAGCCTGAGCTACGCCGGCACAGACCAACTGGCTGAGCTCGGTCATCATTTGACTTTCAGCACTGATAATGGAGTCATTGGACTTTAAAGCTTCAAGGACAATTGCTACAATTGAGGACATGGAAGATCGCTTCTCTCTGATTTTGTGTGGTAGCTCAATTAGAGGACAAGCGGTCTTCTTTTGTCAATTTATCCTT
>NZ_AZEU01000138.1 GCF_001435035.1 Lacticaseibacillus manihotivorans DSM 13343 = JCM 12514 | reverse complement strand
TGGGTTGGAGAACACCCTACGAAGTTTTCTATAATGAGACTTTGCACTTAATTTGAAAATTCACCCCAAAAAAACAGACCATACGGTGATGGTCTGCAAAAATTCGGCAAAATTTTTCAAATGACGTGCGGATTAACGGCTGTGGATCAAGTCACGCAGTTCGCCGATCAATTCGTTCGGGTGACGTGTTGCACCAGCGACAGTCTTGATGTTCAGCAAATCCATGGCCGTCAAGTTGTGAGAAATGGAGTTCTTCCCATAAGAACCTGTGCCAAGCGTCAATGATGGGGCGAGTTTGTTGAACAAACCACCGATGCCACCTAAGGATGCTGGGGTGTTGACCAATACCCGGCATGCAGGCATTTGTTCGCCGAATTCATCAGCGAGTTGCATGTCTTGCGTGTGAATGGCAGCCGTATGACCTAAGCCACCATAATCAAGCAAGGCGCGGCAAAGGGCAAAGCCAGATTCATGATCATTGGCGATGTACATGGACAATACTGGGCAAAGCTTTTCGCCAGATAACAAGAAGTTTGGCCCGATGCCATCGAGCTTGGCGATCAATAATTTCGTACCTTTTGGAACTTTGATGCCAGCAAGTTTGGCAATATGTTCAGCAGATTGGCCAGCAATTGGACCACGCACAGTGCGACGTTGTGGATCGATGACGGCTTCAGATAACTTTTCCACTTCATTTTCTGGCACAAAGTAAGCGTGGTGTTTTTCAAAGCTGGCTTTGATTTGTGGGTAAATGGCACGATCGACGACGATCGAGTTTTCAGAAGCACAGATCATGGAGTTATCAAAGGACTTAGACAAGGTGATGTCGTTGACCGTCGCTTCGATGTCGGCAGTGGCTTCAATATAAGCTGGTGCGTTACCAGGGCCAACGCCTAAAGCAGGCTTACCCGTTGAATAGGCGGCTTTGACCATGCCAGGGCCGCCAGTGGCTAAGACTAAGGCGACACCTTGGTGGTTCATCAAAGCGCTGGAAGCTTCGATACTTGGTTCATGAATGTATTGGATCAAGTTGTCTGGGGCACCAACACGTACAGCCGCTTCGTTTAAAATCTTGCAAGTCGCCGCGCCGCATTGTTGTGCTTGTGGGTGCAAGCCAAAAATGATCGCATTGCGCGTTTTCAAGGCCATCAAGGCTTTGAAAATTACTGTGGAAGTTGGGTTAGTGACAGGCGTAACGCCGGCGATGACACCAAGGGGTTCAGCGTATTTTTTAATGTGATCCATTGGGCTTTCAGAAATCAAGCCAACAGTTTTTTGATCCTTCATGCTGTTCCAAATATATTGGGAGGCATAAATATTTTTGATCGCTTTATCTTCAGCGACCCCACGACCAGTTTCCTTCCAAGCTAAGAAGGCTAAGTCTTTGGCGTGAGCAGTGGCGGCTTTAACGACCGCAACACAAATGGCATCGACTTGTTCTTGGGTGAAGGTTTGATAAGCTTTAAAAGCAGTTTGGGCATTTTCAACGAGTTCGTTTACCGCGGATTCGACTTGTGCTTGGGGATTCATTTGCGTGACATTGTTTGACATTTCCTCAGCTCCTATTTCAATTTCTGATGCTATCGTAACCTCTGCCGAATGCTTTGTAAACACCGTGAAAACACCGCGAAACAGGGAATCATGGGTGTATTCACGCAACTGATCTGCAGTTTCAAAATGCCCATCTTATCATGTCTTTGTGATTTTTATCACGGAATCTTTTGAAAATGGCCACGTTTTCAAAAAACAGGTACTGATACAGAAGTTTTTTTGTTTCAATACAGGCAAGCATTTTCAAGTCTCGTTCCAGTTTCGTGGTATAATAGTGCGTAAAATCAATTCCACCATTAACCGGCGGAATCGAATAATTAGGAGGGCGTGGTATGCAGTCAATCCTGACGCATTTATTGACGTGGTCAACCGTCGCCAATGCCATCGACATTGTGGTGGTATGGTACGCGCTGTACCGCTTGATCATGTTGATTCGCGGCACCAAAGCCGTGCAACTGCTTAAAGGCGTCTTCGTGATCGCGATCATCAAAATTGTGTCGTGGTACTTACAGCTCAAAACCGTGGGCTACATTACAGACATGATCATCACCTGGTCAGTGCCAGCGTTAGTGATCATTTTCCAACCAGAAATTCGGCGTGGGCTGGAACACTTAGGGCGCGGTTCCGTGTTGCCTTGGACCAAATCCAACCAACACGTGGAAGAACAACGCATGGTGGCGCAATTGGATAAAGCCATTCAGTATATGAGCAAGCGCCGTATTGGGGCGTTGATCACCATTCAACAAAATACTGGCTTGGAAGATTACATTGAAACCGGGATCCCGATCGATGCCGATATTTCCGGCGAATTGTTGATCAACATTTTCATTCCCAACACCCCATTGCATGATGGGGCGGTGATCATTCGCGACAACCGTGTGGCGGTTGCGGCGGCTTACTTGCCGCTGTCAGAATCCAACGCGATCCCTAAAGAACTGGGGACCAGGCACCGCGCAGCCGTTGGGATCAGTGAAGTGACGGATGCGTTGACCATTGTGATTTCTGAAGAAACTGGTGGCGTGACGGTGACCAACAACAACCATTTGATCCGCGATTTGACGCGCGAAGATTATATGAAGTTGTTGACGGCACAATTGGTCCCAGCTGATGAAGAAGCAGAGCAAAGTCCGATCGTTGCATGGTTTACCTCTAAGTTCGGCAAAGGAGGGACCAAGCGATGAAATGGTTGAATGATTTTTGGGAAAGTAAGTGGGCTTATCGCCTGCTCGCATTTTTGCTGGCTGTGGGGTTGTTTGCGTATGTGAACGTGCAAAACATCAACAATACCCGCCAAGACGCGTCCACGGATAATACCATCACGGCGACAGCCAAGCGAACGATTTCCGTGCCACTGCAACTCAATGCTGACACGGATAAGTATTTCATCACCGGTTATCCGGAAAAAGTTAAAGTGGCTATCGAAGGCTCAGCTTCTTTGGTCACCGTGACTGCTAACACGCAAAACTTCCGCATCATGGCCAATTTGCAAAACCTGGGTGTCGGCACCCACAAAGTCCGCTTGACCGAAAGTGGTTTGAATAAAGATTTGACCTATAAGATTAAGCCAGAAACCATTACAGTCAAGATCCAAGATCGCAAAACGCGCCGGATGCCGATTCAAGTTCATTACAATAAAGACTCCTTGGCGCCAGGCTACTCAGTCGGCAACGAAAAATTGTCTGCTGAAACGGCAGAAATCACCGGGGCCAAAGGTGAAATCAATCGGGTGTATCAAGTCGTTGCTAGCGTCGTGATGAAGCGCAACACGAAGACATCCGTGAGCCAAGAAGTGATTTTGCAAGCCTTAGATGAAAATGGCAACACCGTCAATGTCGTGGTGTCACCTGAAACTGTACGGGTCACGTTACCGATTTCAATTCCGTCCAAATCTGTGCCGTTGATCTTGAAGCCAACCGGCAATGCGCCGAGTGGCAAAGCCGTGACAGTGACATCGACCACCAGCAATGTGACGATTTATGGGGCCAGTTCAGTGCTCAAAGATATCGATGAATTAAATGTTCCTGTTGATATCAGTGGCATCAGCGCCTCACAAACCAAGACCTTGACGTTGGCGAAATTGTTCCCGAAGTTGACCGACTTATCACCGCAAAGCATTAAGGTGCAATACTCGGTCAGTGATAATACCAGCAACAGTTCAAGTTCGCAATCGAGCTCAAGCAGTTCAAAATCCAGTAGCAGCAGTGCGGATTCGAGTTCTGATGATGCATCCAGCGACAGCAGTAGCACAAACAATTAATAGAAATGAGGAATTGTTAAGATGACGAAGTATTTTGGTACCGATGGTGTGCGTGGGGTGGCCAACTCTGAATTGACCCCAGAAATGGCGTTTCGCTTAGGGCGTTGTGGTGGGTATGTGTTGACCCAACATAATCAAGATAAAACCCCTAAAGTGTTGGTTGCACGCGACACTCGGGCCAGTGGCGAAATGTTAGCCAGTGCGTTGACGGCAGGGTTATTATCTGTCGGCATCGAAGTGTTGAACTTAGGTGTGATCACCACCCCAGCGGTAGCCTACTTGATTCGCGTGCAAAGTGCCGCGGCTGGGATCCAGATTTCCGCTTCTCACAACCCAGCCCAAGACAACGGGATCAAATTCTTTGGCCCAGATGGCTTTAAGTTGTCTGACGATACGGAAGATGAAATCGAAGCCTTGTTGGATGCCCCAGAAGACACCTTGCCACGTCCTTCTGCAGAAGGCTTAGGTTCTGTGACTGAATATCCAGAAGGCGCCTTGAAGTACACCCAATTCTTGGAACAAACCTTATCTGACGATTTGGCTGGCATTCATGTGTGCTTAGATGCCGCTAACGGTGCCACTAGTGCTTTGGTTTCTCGTTTGTTTGCCGATCTCGACACCGAATTTGAAACCATGGCCACCAAGCCAGATGGCATCAACATCAACAAAGGCGTTGGCTCCACGCATCCAGAAGCTTTAGCGAAGTTTGTCGTCGAATCTGGTGCGCAAGTCGGTTTAGCCTTTGATGGTGATGGCGACCGTTGTATCGCCGTTGATGAAAATGGTCAAATTGTCGATGGCGATAAGATCATGTTTGTCTTAGGCAGTTACATGAAGTCTCAAGGCCGGTTGAAAAAAGATACGGTAGTTACCACTGTGATGTCAAACCTTGGCATGTACAAAGCCCTTGAAGCCAACGGCATGAAGTCTGTGCAAACAGCCGTCGGTGATCGTCACGTGTCAGAAGAAATGCGCGCCCATGGCTACAACATCGGTGGGGAACAATCAGGTCACGTCATTTTGTCTGATTACCATAACACTGGTGATGGCATGCTCACTGGGATCCAATTGCTACACGTTATGGCCCAAACTGGCAAGCCTTTATCTGAATTGGCTGCGCCTGTGACCACTTATCCACAAAAATTAGTCAACGTGCCAGTGGCAGACAAGAACAACTGGAAGCAATATCCAGAAATCCAAACTGCCATTGAAGACGTTGAAGCTAAAATGGCTGGCGATGGCCGCGTCTTGGTGCGTCCTTCCGGTACTGAAGCTTTATTACGGGTCATGGCAGAAGCAAAGACTGAAGCTTTGGTCAATGAATATGTTGACAGCATCGTTGAAGTGGTTGAACAAGTGATGGGCAACAAGTAAATCACTCAAATCAAATACCCGCTACTTTCGAAATCGATCGAAAGTGGCGGGTATTTTTGTGAATCATCAATATGAAAACTATCAGGCTGATTTGTAATATAGTCGCCGTAATCTATGTTAAAGCATTGATTTTTTGTTATAACCGAACTCCAAACTATATTGCGGTTGTGTGCCTTTCCCAATCTGACATCAGGTTATTATACGCGATGTTTACGAGACCATATTTCAATTGTCCGAGAGTGGGACCAAACAGTTTTTCATGAGTTTTTAGGATGTTATATTGGATGTGAGATCTTATAGATTCAGCTGAAGAAATGTTAGAATTTTCAAGTTCATGAAGTCTATTTATTTCTGAATAGATTGGAAGAACGTAGTCGTGCTGGAAATGGCTATTTGAAATATTCTCAATAATCCAAATTCGAAGTAATTGGGTTCGAATGCCATTAGGATCGAAGGACCTATTCCAGAATTGATATGTATTCTGTCCAAAGTCAAGCCATACCCAAGTTTCATCTTTTTGAATGCGGCAAATTGCGTTCCATGCTAATACTCCGATGTAGAGATGCCATTTTTGATTAGCAAGTTCACCAATATTGTTCTGAGGATTAAGCAGATCCAGGTTTGAATTATGATTGTAGATACTTTTCGTTGAATCAAATTTATCGAAATAATTGGAAAGCCTTTCTTGTATTTCAAAATATGATTCTACAACGCAAGGATCTTCAGCTATAGATCCAGTCGGAGTGTGTCTTCCCCAAATTTCAATCGGCCCGTCAGTCGTCTGTTTTCTCAAAGCGTTAAGAATTTGGTAGACGCTTTTGTTGTCCAAATCGCATTCTGAAAGCTGAGGGTTAGAAAAATCACGGAACATTTTTTCGAAGCCGTTTGCCCGTCTGTATTCTTGATTAAAGTAATATGTACTCAAGGTATAATTATTTTTGTCTGGTGAATTGTCAAATTAAGTGCAAAGTCTCATTATAGAAAACTTCGTAGGGTGTT
>NZ_AZEU01000137.1 GCF_001435035.1 Lacticaseibacillus manihotivorans DSM 13343 = JCM 12514 | reverse complement strand
CAAGAATTAAAGACTTTGAAAGACGAAAATCTCAAATTAAGAATCGAGAACGAATACCTAAAAAAACTCGATGCCTTAGCCCGGCGGAAATCACAGCAAGCGAAAGAGCAGAAGTGATTGGCGAGCTAAGGCAGGCCTTCGACAAGTCCTTGAACTTTGTCCTCAAAGTAGTTGGTATGTCGCACAGTAGCTACTATTATGCGGTGAAGCCAAAGGAGGAGAAAGATTTAGATACACCGGTTATTCAAGCCATTGATGAAATTCGTTTAACTGATCCTAAGTACACCAAGAAGTATGGATATCGACGCATTACCGATGCCCTTCATGAACAAGGTTTTGTCGTTAATCACAAACGTGTCCTTCGAATTATGAAGGAGCACGGATGGATGGCGGAATATAATAATCGTGGTCACCGCAAATACAACTCATACCACGGTACAGTCGGTAGGATTGCCAAGAACCTAATTCATCGTCGTTTCACAACTGATCGACCATATCAAAAATTAGTCGCCGATGTCAGTGAGTTCCGGTATGGCATGATGACTCAAACTGAACGAATCTATCTAGAACCAGTCCTTGATCTATTCTCAGGTGAGGTTCTAGCCTATAACATCAGTGATCATCCAACCGTTGAATTTGCGTTAAAGCCACTGAGAGAGGCATTGGATCAAATTCCTGCACTTCCATACCGAACGACAGTACATACTGACCAAGGATTCCAATATCAGCATCGTCAATGGCGTAAGACGCTTAAAGAACATCATGTTTTTCAGAGTATGTCGCGTAAAGCAACTTGTCTCGATAACGCTGAAATGGAGTCCTTCTTCAGTGTCATGAAAGCCGAGATGATGGATGAACACTATGACACCAAAGAGTCATTAGAATCCGCTATGCGGGAATGGATTGAGTTCTACAATAATCGTCGTATCAAAAGCAGACTAAAGGGCAAGTCACCGATTGCATATCGACAACTTGCCCTTCAAGAGGCTGCATAACCAAGTTATTTAATTGTCCAACC
>NZ_AZEU01000136.1 GCF_001435035.1 Lacticaseibacillus manihotivorans DSM 13343 = JCM 12514 | reverse complement strand
CGATAATACTGAGCTCTGGAAACACCGAGGATTCGGCACATCTTGGTTACCTGGTGGTGATGGCTTTCTTGGTGAATGTAATCAAAGATATTGGTTACTTCTGCGCAAGGAAGCCTAGGGCTTTTTTTAGGATTTCGTTCTCCTCAGACAGCGAAGCCAGTCGCTTTTCCATCGCTTTGATTTCGTCTGGCGATTTACCGGATTGAGTTTTGGCCTGGCCCTGGATCCACTTATGAACTGTTGAATAGCCAATGCCATATTCTCTGGCCAGTTGGGCAGCTGATTCGCCTTGCTTATATAGGTTGATAATGTTTTGTTTGAATTCTTTGTCGAAACGAGTTGGCATGTAAAAATTCCTTCCTTTTGAGAGACGATTTATTCATTATACCCTCTCTTAAAAGTTGTCTCAGGAATCAGCTTACATCCAGCAATATAGACCGCTTCTCTTTGAACTGAATTAAAGAGCGAGACCTGCTGTTACGCCTTTTTGTGGACCCGATTCGTTTTTACTGGGAACGTGTAGTCCGAGTTCAGTCGCGTCTTAGGCGACTTAATCCGCTCGATTAGTAGCTCAACCATCAGCTCAGCCATCTCTTTGATTGGCTGTTGAACCGTTGGCAATTCCGGAAAGAATGTCCGAATAAAAGTGGATCCATCGTACCCGCTGATAAGCGGATGGTAGTTCATCGTATCAGCACAGGTCTTTACCAAGATTGCCGTAACATCATCGGTACAGCATATTGCATCGTAATCACGGCTCACAATAAGCTGCCCAACCAGTAGCTTCTTTAACGCGATTGAGCTCTCAAACTCCAGTGAAGACGTAGTTACATCGACACCTGCCTGGTTAAACACCGCCATCATGCCGGTTACACGATCATTGATTGGGTAGAAGTCCTCCTTGCTACCCGACAGAATCAATACGTTCTTGACGCCACGCTCGACCACTTTACCGGCAATTGCCCGGCCGCCAGCAAGATTGTCGCTTTTGACCGTTGGAATCTCCTTAGAAATCTGCCGATCAAAAGACACAATCGGGTAACTCGCATTACCGTGCTCTATCAGAAAGTCAGAATGTGAGCCGGTAATGATGCCATCGACCTGGTTACTCTTCAGCAGCTTGAAATACTCCTCTTCCTTTTCGGAGTTGTTCTTACTCGTACAAAGCAACGTCTGGTAGTGCCGGCCGCTCAGTTCGTCTTCGATATGCTCAAAGAGTTCTGAATACAGCGGATTGTCGAGCGAAGGCAGAATCACGCCGATGGTAGCAGAACTTTTCCCTTGCAGGCGACGAGCAGCGGCATTGGGCTGATAATTCAACTTCTCCATCGCAAGCTGCACCTTAGTAATCGCCGCCGGACTTAGATAGCCCTTACTGTTGATGACACGCGACACGGTGGCCACGGATACGCCCGCTTCTCGCGCGACGTCACGAATGGTTACAGACATCTCTGTTCACGTCCCTTCTATAATGTATCAACATTAGCACACTTCATCTGTTTCATCGCTAATATTAGGGACTTTCAAAGAAAAATATGTAACAATGTGTAACCAATTGCCATTTTTGTAAGCACTTCCTATAATGAAGATGCTTGCAAGCGCTAAATCGATTACGAGGAGTTGCTCTATGACAGTACCAAATGAAGTGATGTTGATTACCTATGGTGACAGCATGGGCGAAAATCTACATCAGCTTAATCACATTCTTGATGCCTACTTTGCAGGGGCGGTCGGCGGCGTTCATCTTCTGCCGTTCTTCCCTTCGTCAGGAGATCGCGGCTTCTCGCCGATGAACTACACCACAGTAGACCCTCGCCTCGGTAGCTGGCACGACGTCGATGCTCTCGCCGAGAAGAACTACCTGATGGCAGACCTGATGATTAACCATCTCTCACGTCAATCCGCTGAGTTCCAAGACTACCTGCAGCATCATGACCAGTCTGATTATGCCGGTATGTTCCTAAACTGGGATAAGTTCTGGCCAGCCAATCGACCAACACAAGCCGATGTTGATCTGATATACAAGCGCAAGGACAAGGCGCCATACCAAGAAATCACTTTTGCCGATAGTAACCAATCGAAGGTCTGGAATACCTTCAGTGAAGAGCAAATCGACCTTGATGTGAACGCCCCGCAGGCTAAGGCAATGTTCAGGACTACGATGGCGATTTTTGCCAAACATCACATCAACATTGTGCGCCTCGACGCCTTTGCCTACGCTGTCAAGAAGCTTGATACAAATGACTTCTTCGTGGAGCCGGACATCTGGAAATTGCTGGAGAGCATCTCTTCAGAAGCAGAAAAACACCAGCTGACGGTTCTTCCCGAGATTCATGAGCACTACACGTTACCGCGTAAGGTCAGCGAACACGGCTATTATACTTATGACTTCGCTCTGCCCATGCTGATTCTCTACACGCTTTTCAAAGGTGATGCCACGAACCTTCTGAATTGGCTGGCAGCGAGTCCAATGCATCAGTTCACCACGCTAGATACGCATGACGGCATCGGAATCGTTGATGTTAAAGACGTCCTTAATGATCAGCAGATTGATTTCACAACCAAGCAGCTCTACGAACGTGGAAGTAATGTCAAGAAGGTCTACTCTAGCGCAACGTACAACAACCTCGATATCTATCAAATCAATACGACCTACTACTCAGCTCTGGGCGAGGACAACCGCGCATATCTACTAGCTCGAGCGCTACAGATATTTGCCCCTGGGATTCCACAAATTTATTATGTCGGCCTCTTAGCCGGGAAAAACGATCTTGAGTTGCTTGAGGCGACTAAAGAAGGGCGCAACATCAATCGCCACTACTACACCGAAAGTGAAGTCGCGCAAGAAGTAAAGCGACCCGTTGTTCGCGACCTACTCAAGCTGCTCCGATTCCGCAATCAGGAACCGGCCTTTGACCTTGATGGCTCACTCACGATTGAGAAGACCGACAACGCCCACTTTACATTGATTCGCCGTAACCAGGCGCAGACTCACACAGCAACGTTAACCGTTGACTTAACAACGCTAAGATTCTCGGTCCAGGCGGATAATGATGTGCTCACACTCGAAACAGAACAGGAGAATTCTAATGACTAAAGGTCTACCGGACGATTTTCTGGAAGTTTGTCAAATGGTGTTGAAGGATAGTTTCTATCCTTTGGAGATCTCCTCGTGTAGGAGATCTTTTTTGGGCTCTGGTGCAAATAGTCTGAGAGTGTGCCTTTTACCTAGTTGTTGATAGGGTGT
>NZ_AZEU01000135.1 GCF_001435035.1 Lacticaseibacillus manihotivorans DSM 13343 = JCM 12514 | reverse complement strand
TCGCCTCACGGTGTCGTGCCACGGAGTGGCTAACTTGTTCTTGCAATTTGCGTTTTCATTTTGACTCTGAATTTAGGCAAACAAAAACACCCAGACCAGTCGCCTGAGTGTTCGAAATTTGATTTTAGTTGTCGTGATCAAACGCCAGCGCCACCGCCGCCGCCATCACCGCCGCCCCAACCGGAGCCGCCACCAAATCCGCCTCCGCCGCCGAAACCACCACCGGAACCGCCATCAAACGGTCCGCGTGGTCCGCGGCGACCACTGCCGAGCAAACTGCCGAGAATGCCCCACAAGATCCAGTCGTTGTTGCCGCGACGCCGGCGACCACCGCCACCACCATTACCGCCGCCGATGGACAGCAGAATAATAATGGCGATCACCACGCCAAATGCCACTTTGATGATGCCACTGAACAAGCTGTTACTGCGAGATTCCGATTGTTGCTCAGTTTCCGCATCAGCGTCAGTGGTCGACGATTTGAATTTGTACTTTTTGTCGATGACTTTGGCGACATCTTTGAACACGCCACGAATCGCGGTATTCACCCGCGCATCAGATTTCGATTTGATGTCTGATAAATGCGCTTGTAGGATCTGTTCGGCTTGCGCGTCAGTTAAATCGGCTTCCATGCCGTAACCGGTGGAAATGAACATGTTGTTTTTGCCACTATTTTTGGCAAACACGATCACGACCCCGTTGTTACGCTTGGCATTGCCGACACCCCAATTGTGCAAAATGTCGGCAGCATACGATGCGATATCCCCGCCGCTGGACTTCACTACGGCGACGCCGATTTGCGGTTGTTGGGTGGTGTTGCTCCAAGTCTTGTTCGTCGAATTGATCAAGGATTTACTTTGATCATCTAATAGATTCAAGCCATCATAGTAATTCACACCAGCAGGCTTTTCTGGAATTGTGGCGGCATGCACCGGCTGTGCTGCAAACAGCCACATAAATAGTGGCAATAATAGGAGCCACCAGCGATGCTTTTTCATTTCATCACATCTTTCAGTTGTTCAAATCGACCTTTGGCACTTCGCTAGCCGATGGATCCGCTTTGAAGGTCGCCTTTTGGCCTAAGCCCATCATGTTGGCAAAAATGTTCTTCGGGAAGGTCACAACACTTTGATTGTAAGCCTTCACGTCTTCAATGTAGCGTTGCCGTTCAGTACTGATGCGGTTTTCGCTACCTTCCAGTTGAGTCATCAAGGTTTGGACATTGGCTTGAGAAGACAGTTTCGGATAAGATTCTTTGATCACAGAAATCAAATTAGCCGTTTGGGCTTGTAATTGACTATCTGCTGTCGCCTTGGCTTTGGTCGTGGTCGCATTGTTATAGTTGCTGCGCGCTTTGGCGATGTTGTCAAAAATCTCGGTTTCGTGATTCATGGACCCTTTAACGGCACTGACCAAGTTTGGAATCAAGTCGGCGCGCCGTTGCATGACGTTTTCCACTTGGCTCCATTGGGCAGTGACTTCCTGGTTTTGCTTGGCTAAGCTGTTGTAGGTGCTGACGCCGTAAATACCGAAGATCACCGCAGCGGCTGCGATGATCAGCCCAGTGATCGCCACGGGACTCAATCGTTTGCTTTGCATTGTGTTAACCCCTCTCTAGATATCTTTAGTGTACCATGACGCCTGCACGTCGCGTCAGGCTTAAGGCCGATATCTTTGCCATATAATCTCGACATTGTCAGGCTTGAAAGCGAATTCATTTTGATGGAAAATACAGTGAATGGGTAGGGGGAGTTTTATCATGAGCAGATTACGTAGCGACGCCAAACAAGAATCAGCGAGCATTGGGTGGTTTTTCTTAGGCTTGTTCTTGCCAATTGTTGGCCTCATATTATTTCTCGTCTGGATTCACGAACAGCCTGCTAAGGCAAAAAGATCTGGTATTGGTGCGCTATCCGGCTGCTTCATTGGTATCATGGCAGCGATTATTTTTGGCGTCTTCGTCCATTTTAAAGTGACGTCTCATGTCACAAGCTCTTCTGCAACGACCTCAAGCAAAATCGTTAGTTCTCAAAACCATACAACAATCGCTTGGAATAAGACCAAGGACCACCATTTATCCGAATTCATGCAAAGTTTCGCAAAAGCAAAGCATCAAAATTACACCATTGTCAGTTCAACGTCAAAGACACAATGGTACTCAAAAAATCTTTCAACTGCGATCAAGCATCACTTATCACTCACAGTTGACGATGCGCATCAATCTGCAAACTGGTTTCCTTCAGCAAAACATGCAAGTGCTAAAGCGACAAATATTATTGCGGCCTATGCTGACAGCAAAAAACACCGCTTATATTTATTTACGTTAAAGGCAAACGGAACGGGTAAGGTTCTGATCGCACAAGATGCCATCAAAAACGGACGACTTTCGGTGCGTCAAACGAAAAATGAACAACTCAAAACCGGCTATCAACAAATTCTTAAGGGAAATCCAGCCGCTTTCACCAGTAATGCTTCAAGCCAACAGTCAACCAGTTCGGCAGCAAAACCAAAACCAGTATTTCCCTCAAACTTTATCGGGACTTGGTACGGGTGGTCGTATGGAAAACAATATACAGTGATCATTACTGAAAATTCAATTGCCTTCGACGATAAACCTTTACCGGTCCATTGGCAAAATGAACACACGAAAGCCGACAAACAATTGCTGATGTCTAATAGCGACATCAGCAATGAAATTAGTGAGTCGCCTCATGCTTGTTGGCAAAGCGCAATGTTGTCAACTGCACCAGGCGCAAACGTCCCGATGATCAGCCTCAGGGGATGGTTTCAAACTGCCGGCGCTGGCGAATTCTACTGGGTTGAATCCCGAGATCTCAACGGTACGCAACAGCCTGTACTGGCCATGGCCTCTGGCGCACAAGAAATTGTCGATACCAATTTCTACCAGACACCACAACTTGCGGATCAATACAAAGACACTATCTTCAGCGATGAACCGACTACTTCTAATTATTCAGAATTCACTTTAAAATAAATAGATCCAAGTGACCAAGATATCATTAAAGACAACAAAATAAACCCGAAAATTGCACGATTGTACGAGCCATAAAGCAACGCATTTGCGTAAAAGGCGCCTGCCAAGCAAATCCTAAGTTCGGGATTTACTCGTCAGGCGCCTTCTACTCTATGCTAAGTTCGCTTTATGTCTCAGCCACTTGGATCTATTTCATTACTCACAACGATTCACTGCCATCAGATGGGCTTAGCGTTGGTCATTTCATAGACCATCACTGGTTGAATTTTGAGTATAGACGCTCACAGCTTCTTCGGTCGCTAGGCATCGATGTCACGAAACGCAACGCAATTATTTGAAGTAGTTGAAACCAATGGCATCGCGCACTTCTTGCAGAGTTTGGTTGGCGACTTCATTGGCATGGGCCGTGCCATCAATCAAGATTTGTTGCACAGAAGCCATGTCTTTAGCGTATTCCAAACGACGGTTACGGATAGGAGAAAGCACTGCATCCATGACGTCGTTTAAGTAACGCTTGATCTTCACATCCCCTAAGCCACCATGTTGGTATTCGGCTTTGAGATCAGCGACGTGTTGCTTATCAGGATCGAAAATATCCAAATACGTGAACACAACGTTGCCTTCCACTTGGCCTGGATCTGAAACATGAATGTGGTTTGGATCGGTGTACATGGACATGATCTTCTTTTGCACCGTGTCGGCGTCATCGGCTAAATAAATGCCGTTGCCTAAAGACTTGGACATTTTGGCATTGCCGTCGATGCCTGGCAAACGACCAGAACCTTTAGGTGGGAAGTAGCCTTCTGGTTCGACTAAAACGTCAGCGTTGTAAGTCCGGTTGAAGGTGCGCACGATTTCACGCGTTTGTTCCAACATCGGTTCTTGGTCATCCCCAACTGGCACGGTGTCCGCTTTAAAAGCAGTGATATCGGCCGCTTGAGACACTGGGTAAACGAAGAAGCCGGCAGGCACAGATTCGCCGAACGCTTTTTGCTTGATTTCAGTTTTCACCGTTGGGTTGCGGTTCAAGCGCGCAACGGTGACCAAGTCCAAATAGTACATGGTCAACTCAGACAAGGCTGGGATCGCAGATTGCACTAAAATCGTGGTTTTCTTTGGATCAATGCCCACAGCCAAATAATCCAAAGCCACTTCCATCAGGGAGTGGCGGATCTTTTCTGGGTTGTTGGCGTTATCCGTCAAAGCCTGAGTGTCAGCGATCATCACAAAGTTGTTGTAATCGCCTGAATTTTGCAAGGCCACGCGGTTTTGCAAACTGCCGATGTAGTGGCCGATATGCAAGCGGCCAGTGGGGCGATCCCCAGTTAAAAAGGTATGTTTTGCCATGTTATTTCCTCCTGAATATAAAAAAGCCGTCCAAATGTCGTTAAACATAGGACGGCTGAGCGCGGTACCACCTAACTTGCCTCAAAAATTATTTTTGAGACCTCTCAAATCGCTTAAGGCGCGTACACCGATTGTCCCTTGCGAGCCAAATCATGTCAGCTGGTGACTCTTTTTTCAGTCACAAGAGTTCTCTGTGCACCAGCAAATTGACACTACCATCGCAAGCTTTGACGTTACGCTTATGATAGTGAACTTTTAAGGCGATGTCAATCTTGCCAAGCCGCTTGGCGATCCGTATATGGCGTCACGCGATCAAAGTCGGTGACTGGCGCGTCGGAGACTTGATAAAAATGCGCCAAAATCGCATCAAAGTCCGTATTGTCATGAAATGCTGGAATTTGATACAGGCGTTTGGCATAAGCCCACAGCTGTGGATAGTCGACTAATCGGCGGTAATTCAGCTTATTTTGTTGCGAATACACCAGATCGAAGCGCACTAAGGTGACAAACAAACGGATATCCGCTTGGGTCAGCTGCTCGCCAAAGATATACGGATGTTCGATCAAGCGGGCATTTAACGCCGCCAAGGTATCAAAGAACGCTTTGGCTTTGGTGTCGTAGTCCGCTTGGCTAGTGGTGTCGAGAATCGCCCCAGGCGCTTGGTTGACCTGCGCGAGAAGCCGCGCATCAAACGCCGCTTCATCTGGCTGATTCAAGCTGGTATCGCCCCATGCTTGGGTCAGTTCATTTAACAACACATTGGCATCGTTGTTGACCACCGCCCCAGTTTGAATATCGACCAAAGCAGGCACGGTCGAGCGCCCGGCGAAATCCGGTATTGCCTTCTGGTAAGCTTGCGATACGCGGGCGATTTTTAACACGGGATCGATCACGGAATCGTCCGGGCCAAACACCCAATCGGTGTCTAAAGTCTCACGCCGATAAGGATAAATCGCGCCTTTGGAAATCGGCAGCTTCAATAAGTCAATGGCGATGGCCGATTGCGTCGCCCATGGGCAAAAGCGGCCCCACACCAGGCGATAACGGTCCGCTTCAACCGGCAGCTCCCCGGTGGAGAAGCGCTGATTGATGCTGGCCGGTTCCTTAGTTGCCGCCGGCTTCTTGCCTGGTTGCCAAGCACAAGCTGAATTGCTCATTTGCTGCCTCCTATTCAAACGCCTGCGCGATAGCTTGATCCAAATCTGCGATCAAATCATCCGCGTCTTCTAAACCGATCGACAAGCGCACCAAGTTAGCCGTTAACCCTTGTTCATCGCGGAAGCGCACTGGCACTTCGCGGTGGGTCACGCGCCTAGGGTTGACGATCAACGACCGCGAATCCCCAACGTTAGGTAAATAGGTAAAGACTTTGGTGCTGAGTAACAATTTGTCCACTTGAGCTTCCGTGGCCGCCAGTTCAAAACTGAAAATCGCGCCGACGCCTTTAGGGAAGTAGCGCTTGACCAGCGGATCTTCCGGATGCAAGCCGGCATAATGCACGGCGGTGACATGCGGATTGGTGGTGAGATATTGCGCCACTTTCACCGCATTGTGCACTTCTTTGTCTAGGCGCTCAGCGATCGTATCGATCCCCAACAGCGCCAAGTATGCATCAAAAGGACTCATCACTGCGCCAAACAAGCGCACATATTTCAACCGGATGCGATGGCCAAACGCTGCATTGCCGAAAGCTTCGACGAAAGTTTGGGGTTCGCCTTCAGCATCTGGTAAGATCAGTTCTTTTTCATGAAATTGCGGAAAACGCGCTTGATCCCAGTCAAAATGCCCCCCGTCAACCACAATGCCAGACACCACATTGCCGTGGCCATTGATGGCTTTGGTTGACGAATACACATCGATGTCCGCGCCATGTTCCAGCGGCCGAAACAGATAAGGCGTCGGGAACGTGTTATCCACAATCAACGGCACATGATGCTTGTGCGCCAACGCCGCCAAGCCTTCAATGTCGGCGATCGCGGTGCTAGGATTGGCCACGGATTCGGTATAAATCGCCTTGGTTTCAGGGGTGATCAACGCTTCAACGGCAGCAAAGTCATTGATATCTTGGACAAAATCAGTTTCAATACCAAATTTCGGCAACAACGAATTCATTTCATCCAAACCCGCGCCATAAATATTGCTTGGGGCGATGATGCGACCGCCGCCTTCGGCCACATTGAGCAGTGTATCGGTGATCGCCGCCATGCCACTGGCGACTGCTGTGGCAGTGACGCCGCCAGCAAGGTCACAGATGCGGTTTTCAAATGCTTCGACTGTGGGATTGCCCACCCGCGAATACACAAACCCTTCTGGATTAGCACCGTTAGGATCAGTCATGGCAAACGCCGCAGTTTGATAAATCGGCACTAATGGGGAATGCCCATGTTTAGCTGGATCGTACCCAGCATGCAAACGCCGCGTTTCAAATTGTTCCGCCATGTTACTGCAACTCCTTTAATAACCGCACTGAATTTTGATAGAAGAACCGTGCGCCAACTGCCACCACGCCATCTTCGGCGATGTAGCGCGGGTTGTGGTTGGCGACATTGCCGCCGTTGCCGAGTTTGGCGTAGACACCTGGGACTTTGGCTTGTAAGCAAGCGAAGTCGTCAGACCCTAAAGCTGGTTCTTCTTCATAGCTAGTGGTGAAGCTTTGTGATTCGTCTTGAACGATCGCTGTTAACTTCGGATCATTATCTACTGAAGGATCGCCGTCATACCAATCGATGTCTGCCTTGACCCCAAAGGCCGCCGCCGTGTTTTCCACGACCGTAAAGAAGCGCTGTTTAATCAACGCGCGGACTTGCTTGTCCGCAGTACGCACCGTTCCTTCAAACCAGGCCGTTTCCGGCAGGATATTCCATGTGGTGCCCGCGGTGATATGGGTGATACTTAACACCCCTGCTTTAAATGGCGCCACATTGCGCGCGACAATGCTTTGTAGGGCCGTGATTTCTGCGCCTAACGCAGGAATTGGATCGGTGCCGTTTTGCGGGGCGGAGGCATGCGTCCCAACGCCAGTTAACGTGACTTTGAATTTATCGATCGCCCCGCTGGAGATACCAGCATGCACTGCCAGTTCACCGACAGGATGAAAGGGCGCGTTGTGAAAGCCTAACACGGCATCAACGCCGTTTAACTGGCCGTCGTCGATGATTTGCAAAGCCCCTTCTTGATCTTCTTCAGATAATTGAAACAACAAGCGCACCTTACCTTTGAGTTCGGCTTCGTGTTGTTTCAATAGGTATGCACCGCCGAGCAATGCCGCGATATGGGTATCATGCCCGCAAGCATGCATCACGCCTTCATTGACAGACGCATAAGGCAGGTCTGTTTCTTCTTGAATCGGCAAAGCGTCGATGTCAGCGCGTAAGCCTAAGGTTTTGCGAGGATTGTCACTGCCGATTTCCGCAAAAACGCCAGTGGCCAAGTGAGTGGGTAGTATTTTAATGCCCCAGTTGGTTAAAATCTCGCGAATCTTTTGGGAGGTGCGGACTTCGTGGTTGGCCAATTCTGGATGTTGATGAAAATCATGGCGCCAAGCAATCAATTGTTGTTCAAGGGTGGGATCGATATCTGCTGTCATACTTTGCCTTCTTTAATTCTTCAATACTGCAGGGACGTAATTAGCACCGAGATACTTCTTGGAGATCTTGGTTAAGGTGCCATCTTTGGCTAACTTGACCAGTTCTTTGTTGACGGCTTTTTGGAACTTCTTGTCTTCGGCTGTTTTCCCAAAGACGACGTAAGTGTAAGGTTGATTGAACTTGGTGCCACCTTTGCCATTGGTTAACTTGACGGCTTTCACGTCGTTGATCTTGTATTGCTTTTGTTCGGCTTTGTACATGGATAAATCGGTGTAGGCAAAGTCATACTTACCTTGAGAAATATCTTGCAGATCATGATAGTCTTTGACATAAGTAATCTTGATCGGGTTCTTCTTGTGGGTCTTGTTGTAAGCTTCTAATTCAAGTGAGAAGCCAGTGCCGACTTGGGCAACGGTGGTGTGCCCAGCTGCGGAATTGAAGGATTTGATCTTGTTATTAGACTTCTTGACGATGAAAACCGGCTTATCTTGGAAAATCGGCTTAGAGAATAAGTATTTTTCTTGGCGTTCTGCAGTTTTGCCAAAATGGTTGACCCCGACATCAGCACGGCCGGAATCGATATTGCCTAACAACGCATCATATTCGGCGATCTTCCACTTGAGTTTGTATTGCGGCAGTTTCTTGACGACTGCTTTCAACACGTCGACGTCATAACCGTCGAGCTTCCCAGATTTTTCTTTCACCGCAAACGGGGCAACGTTCCCATCAGTGATGGCCGTGATTGTGGTTTTCTTGGCGGCTTGCGTCGGGGTAGCAGTGGTGGTGGCAACAGTGGCAAAGGCGCCGGCAGCGACTAACGATAAAATAGTAATTTTTTTAAATGACATGGTGAGTTCCTCCAAAGGAATGTTTTTTAGTTGTGAACTGTTTGCGTGGCAAAGCGTGCCAGGAATTGTTTAGTGCGTTCGTGTTGCGGGTGGACTAAGACTTCATCTGGGGTGCCAGCTTCTTGGATGCGCCCATCATCAAAGAATAAAACCCGGCTGGCGACTTCCTGCACGAATCCCAATTCGTGTGACACTAAAATCACAGTGAAATTAGGATGGTCGAGCACCACTTGTTTTAAGGTTTGTAAGACTTCACCGACTAGCTCCAAATCTAACGCCGACGTCGGCTCATCGAGCAACAATAACTTGGCATCAGTGGCTAAGCTGCGGGCAATGGCGACGCGCTGCTTTTGCCCGCCGGATAGTTGTTCGGGATAAAAGTTGGCATAAGGCGCTAAGCCGACGCGGTCTAATTCTTGCAACGCCCGGGCTTTGGCTTCGTCCTTCGGGATCTTCTTGACGGTGATCAAGCCTTCTGCTACATTCTCCCAGGCGTTCTTCTGGCGAAATAAGTTGAATTGTTGAAACACCATCGTCGAGGCTTGACGAAACTTCAGACGCTGGGCTTTGGTGATGTGTGGTGCGACGATTTGTTGATCATCAATGGTGATGGTGCCAGCATCTGGGGTTTCCAGTAAGTTCAAGCACCGCAGCAGTGTGGATTTACCTGATCCGCTGGGTCCGATAATGCCGATGATTTCACCGGTTTGAATTTCTAAATTAATGTCTGAAAAAATTTGATGGTCATCAAATTTTTTCGCTAAATGTTCGATCGTAATCATGAGCGGACCTCCTTGCTGGCAAGCACTTGTGCGCCTACAATCGGCGTTTCAGTCGGCGCTGGCGTTCCCACTAAGTGTTGCGCCACCCGGAAGCGATTGATGCGCTTTTCAATTAAGCGAATCAAGATTTCAGTGATCACAGTCAAGGCCCAGTAGATAATGGCCAAGGACAGGTACACTTCAAAGTAGCGGAAGGTGCGCCCGGCGATGATCTGCCCTTCAGCAGTCATTTCGATCACGCCGGCGACAAAGGCTAACGACGTGCCTTTGATCAAGCTGATGAACTGATTGCCCAACGTCGGCAAGGCCACCACCAAAGCTTCTGGAATGGTGATGCGCCGCAGGATCTGCCAGCCCGTCATGCCTAAGGTTTCAGCCGCTTCGATTTCACCATCATCCACGGAAAGCAGCGCACCACGAATGTTTTCTGAGTTGTAGGCCGCTTCGTTGATGGCAAAGGCCACAAAGACAAACAAGAACGCAGGCACATGGTTAATATTGAAATTCGTGTGATTGTAGTAGTTCCAATACCGCAATGCGATCGGTACACCGTAGTAGGACAAGTACAGCTGTACCAACAGCGGCGTCCCGCGGACAAAGGAGACCAAGACGGTGAAGATTTGATTGAGCACTGGGATTTTGTGCAAGCGCACCAAGGCGATGCCCAAGGCTAAGACCAGCCCCACGACCATCGATAACAGCACAATGCCTAAAGTGATCGGCAGATACTGTAATAAGTCCGGGATATTGGTGAGAATCAGTTTGAAATCAATCAGTTTAGGCATAATTTTTCCTCCTTAAATTCGTATCAGATCAATCATGAACACATTCGGCTGCTCCTTACACCAAGGCCCAGCAATAACACTAAGTAAATTTTCATAAAAGCTCCTTTTGACCACAAAAAAACGCCTCGTAGCATATAGCTACGAGGCGCAGTCAGCGCGGTACCACTCGTTTTCGGTAGTCTAAAAACTACCCTCAAGGGGATCGTTGCAAGCAAGAATCCCTGTCGCGTTAACGGGCGCACCCGGCGTTGGCTTGATTTCCCTCACCGACACTGACTGATTGCGGACCATATTCATTCACACCGCCTTAGTCGCTTTCACCAGGCGCGGCCTCTCTGAGAATTTGGTAATGAATTACTCATCCGTCTGTCATTTACTGTTGTGAACAGTTTAAACCCACGACGCGTCCTTGTCAAGCGTGATGCGCAAAAAACTTGACACAATTGCCTAATGCGTTGGAAATTAGGCCATTGCAACGATAATCGCTGCGATCACGCAAACCACCATACCAATGACGCCGACGATCATCATGGCTTTGCCAAAACCGGCATTTTCCCCTTTGAATTTGCGGCCGATGGCAAAAATAAATCCAAAAATCACCGCTAAAATCACGGCTGAGATCAACAAAATGGAAGTAAATGCAGACATGTGAAACTCCTTTTAAAGTAAATATGACAAATCACTTGAAGCACTTGGATAAGCAAACAAGACTTGTTGTGGATCAAACGCTTGGTGTTGTTGAATCAGCAACGTGAATTGGTTGATCAATTCTTCGGCATGGTCGCCGACCACTAGCGCACCAACTAACAACTGCGTCTGACGATCCCTGATGGTGGCCACCCGAGCTGTGTGATCTAAGGTGCGATGGTAGGTATACCAATTGGAAACATCCTGGTCTAATACTTGATAGCGGTCAGGATCTGCTTTAGCGGTTTGCAAATCAACCCCGACGCGCGCAATCTCAGTGGTGCCAAAGACAATTTCTGGAATCACGGGATATGCGATCGGTTCGCTCATCCCTAACAAATGCTTGGCGACATAGCGGCCTTCAAAACTGGCCACTGGCGTCAACTTGGGTTGGGTTTTGTCTACGGCATCGCCAATGGCATAAATGTGCGGGATCTTGGTTTGCATGAATTCATTGACTGGCAACCCTTTGGCGGTCATTTCTAAACCGATCGGCGATAAATCGATGCCGAGGTCCGCTGAACGTCCAGTCGCTGCAAAGGCCGCATTCACATTCAAGCTGAAACCATCTTCGCCGTGCAGCCACACGCCTGATTCGGACTTGGCGACACTTTCAAGGTGAATGTTATCATGCCAGTGAATATGCGCATTCGTCATTGCTTGCTTCAGCGTCGCCGTCGCGCGTTCATCCCACCCGCGCAAAATGGTTTCAGATCGGTTGATGATATGCACGTCAGCCCCTGCTGCCGCTGCAATGTTGGCCAGCTCCACGGAAACGTAACCTGCTCCGATAAAGGCGATGCGTTGCGGCAATTGATCCAAGTCTAAGAATTCGTTAGAAGTCTTCAGCAGTTCTGCGCCAGGAATATCCGGTTTGGCAGGTTTGCGACCCGTGGCGATGATGATGTCATCAGCATCAAATAAGTCTCCAGCCAGCGCCACGGTATGGCGATTGAAGAATTCCAATTCACCGTGCCGGGTGTTCACGCCTGCTGCATGCAAACCAGTCAGCGTCCCACCAGGCACCGTGCTGGTATAACTACGCTTGTGCGCCATCAGTTCTGGCCAGTTGATGGTCAACTCCCCGCGCACCCCAGCTGGTTGCATATCCCGGGTAGCAGTTTTGAGTTCTGCGGCGCGATAAAGCATTTTCTTCGGATCGCATCCGCGGTTAGGACAAGTGCCACCCCACAAGTCGCGCTCAAATACCATCACGCGCTTGTGGTCAGCCAAAGCACTGGCGGCAGCGACGCCGGCAGGTCCGGCACCGATAATGATCACATCATAATGATTCATGCAACATCCTCACCTTTCTTAAAAAATCGGCGACTGTTCAGGCGTTGGCGGCTAAGAAATTCAACACCGCTTGCGCATCTAGTTTAAACTTACCCGAATCTGTTTGAAATGTCACTTTTTTCCCTTTGGCAATCGCAGGCATGATCGTTTTCAATAAGGTATCTGAAGCCGTCAACTCACTGGCTGAGGCGGTTGCTGGCGTGGCAAAACTTTGGAGCTTATGAATCGGTGTTTCCATTAACCGGGCTTTGGTTCCGGCAAAAAAGTCAGCGACCCATGCCGTGGCTGGATTTTTGGCAATGGCTTGTGGGGTGTCACATTGGACGACTTGCCCATCGCGCATCACCGCGATGCGATCGCCTAAACGCATCGCTTCATTCATATCATGCGTCACAAACACGATGGTCATGTTCAAGCGCTGATGCAGATCCAACACCAACTCCTGCAACTGATTGCGTGACAAGGGGTCAAGCGCAGAAAAAGGTTCATCCATTAAGACCACTGGCGGCTTATTGGCAAACGCCCGCAAAATGCCGACGCGCTGTTGTTCCCCACCAGATAAGGCTTTGGGCAAACGGTCGCGGTATTGAGCAGGCGGCAAGCCGACCGAATCTAATAGTTCGTCGACGCGCTTAATCACTTGGTTTTTGGGCATATGCCGCAGTTCTGGAATCAAAGCGATATTTTGGCCCACAGTCATATTAGGAAACAAGGCGATTTGTTGAAGGACATAGCCGATTTGCCAGCGCAATTCCCGAAGCGGATAAATGGTGATATCTTGACCTTTAAATTGGATCGACCCAGTAGTCGGTTCGATCAGACGGTTGATCATTTTTAACGTGGTGGTTTTGCCACTGCCAGATTCGCCCACTAAGACAAATAACTCCCCGGTATGGACTTTGAGGTTGAGATCTTGGACGGCGTCGCCTGCGGCATAGGTTTTGGTGACGTGGTCAAAGGCAATTAATTCACTCATTGTTTCGCCTCCAATAAATGATGCGTGGTCAAATAATGCTTGGCAACGCTGGCCGCCGACTGTTTCTTCACGTTCACATCGTAGTTCATCTGCTGCATATCCGTTTCGGTGATTTTACCTGCGAGTCGATTCAACCGCTTGACGATGGCAGGATGTTGTTTCGCCCAGCTGGCTTTCATCATCGGCGCGCCGCGATAAGTGGCAAAAACGTGCTTAGGATCTTGCAGCGCCAATAGTTTGTATTGGGCAATTTGGGAATCCGTCGAATACCCATCAGTGACGTCCACATGATCTTGCGACAAAGCTTGATAACGCAGCGAGGCGTCCAATGAGTTCACCTTTAAGTTCAAGCCATATTGTTGTTTGATCCCGGCATAACCATCAGCTCGGCCAGAGAATTCCAAGTCGAAGCCAGCGGTGGCATTAGGCAATTTATTGAGATCCGCGATGGTTTTTAAGCCATAGCGCTTCGCCGTACTTTGTCGCACCACCAAGGCATAAGTGTTGTTGTATTTCATCGGCGAAAGCAGCGTGAGCCCTTGTTTTTTCAGCAAGGCATTGGCAATGGGATAAGAATCAGCGCCTTGCTTGATTTCAGCCGTTTGTTTGGCCGAGGGTTTCACTAAGCTGGTGACCACCGTGCCGGTAAATTCTGGATACAAATCAATTTTGCCCGACTTTAAAGCGTCGAATAAAAAGCTGGTTTGCCCGAAGTTAGGTTTCAACACCACGTCGACGTTGTCTGAACCTCTTCGATCAGTAATTTGTACATATTAATGAGCACTTCTGGTTCACTGCCAAGTTTGCCGGCAATGGTGATGGTTTCCGGTTGTGGTTTCAAGGCTTGATACCCCCAAACCCCGCCACCGATGACGCCTAATGCAACCAGTCCCGTTGCCACCCAGCGAAAACGGATCTTTTGCACTAACGCCAAGCCTGCCGAAAAGACTAAAGCCAACGCCGCCGAAGCAATCGCCCCAAGTAACGTTAAGGTCGTATCGTTGCGGTTGATCCCAGACATGATAAAGGTCCCAAGACCACCGCCGCCGATCAACGCGGCTAAAGTGGCCGTGCCGATGATCAACACTGTGGCGGTGCGGATCCCGCCCATGATCACAGGCATCGCGAGGGGCAACTCCACCTTGCGTAATTTTTGAAACCGGGTCATGCCAAATGCTTCAGCAGCTTCTTCATAGGCGGGATCGATTTCTGATAACCCGACATATGTGTTTTGGAAAATCGGCAATAAGGCGTACACCACCAGCGCAATAATGGCAGGCGTGGTGCCGATGCCGACAAGAGGAATCAACAAGCCCAACAATGCTAATGACGGAATGGTTTGCAAGATCCCAGTCAGTTGCAACAACACATTGGCCAAGCGCTTATGCCCCAGCGAAAATACCGCCAGTGGTAAGGCAATCACCACTGCGATCACCAAAGCCACTAATGAGATTTGGATATGTTGGCCTAACGCCACAAGCAAATCACCGCGACGCTCTAAAAATGTTTGCCATAAATTGCTCATGTCGTCCTCCATACGCCCATTGTTTCCGACTTTAAATATCACCCAGTTTAACATATTTTTTGACAGGTTGCTTACTATTTCACAGCACGTCACTTGCACAAATGCGTGACATGCAATAAACTAGATAGACCAATTTGTTACCTCTAGTGTAACAAATCCCGAATTTTTCCCGCAAATCACCTTAGGAGGCTCGCTGCATGTCGTCAACTCAAGCACAAGAACAAACCCTCGTCACGCAGGTGTTAGCTAAATTACACCGCCGCCTCGACATCATCGCCAGGCAATTAAAAGAAGCCCATGAAGATACCCAACGCATCGAACAAAGTTATGGCGATGCCACCAAAGTCAACATCACTGAAATCGATGACCGCATGGAAACCAATGCCGCCGTCCAACAACAAAAAATGATGGTCGCCCGCGCGGTGGAAAATGAAACCATCCTCGAACACGAACAAACCCGCTTAAAGCGGTTAGTCTCAAATCCCTATTTTGGCCGCATCGATATTCAAGATGTCGATGGCCCAGATACCTTGTATATCGGCACTGGCACCTTTCAAGACGATGATAACCAGTTTTTGATCTACGACTGGCGCGCCCCGATCGCCTCGGTTTATTACAACGGGACGCTGGGGCCAGTGACTTACGCCACCCCAGTTGGTGAACGCCAAGTCGATCTCACCAAAAAGCGCCAGTTCATGATCCAACAAGGCGTGATCACCAACATGTTTGATACTTCAGAAACCGTTGGCGATGAAATTCTGCAAGCGGTGCTTGGGGCGCAATCAGACGACTACATGCAAAACATTGTCGCCACCATTCAACAAGAACAAAACGACATCATCAGAAACACCAAAGCGGATGTCTTAGTAGTCCAAGGCGTTGCCGGCTCTGGGAAAACCTCTGCGGTACTGCAGCGCGTGGCTTACTTGCTGTATCACGCGCGCACCACGTTAGACGCTGATCAAATGGTGTTATTCTCCCCGAACCAACTGTTTGCCAATTACATTTCTGAAGTTTTGCCATCGCTTGGCGAAAAGAACATGCGCCAAGCCACGATGTATGAATTTTTCGCCAAGCGTTTTGCTGGGTTACATGTCCAAACGTTATTTGAACGTTTTGAACAAGATCAAGTGAACTTGCCAGAAACCACCAAAAAGATCCGCCGCTATAAAGAAGCGGCAGATTACTTGGATGAAATTCAACGCTTTGTCGATACCCCAGGACACGTTCCCGCCTTTATCGACATCATGTTGAACGGCGAAGTCTTCTTCAAAGCCAGCACCATTCAAAAAATCTACGCCGCCCAACCTGCACGCGCCACTGCCGCCAACAAATTCCTCGACACCAAAAATGCATTGATCAAACGCCTGCACACCCGCATCCGCCTGGCGGTTTATGACGATTGGGTACAAACTCAGTTGGAACTCATGTCTGATGAAACCACGCGCCAATTGTTAGCAGGACGCGAATTTGAATCTGGCGATGATGAAGCCCAATTCTTAGCTGAAGCTGTGGTGAGAAAAGCCTTCGCCCCAGTATATGACGCGATTTATAACGACTACTTCTTGGATGAGTATCAAGAATATCAACACTTTTTAGCCACGGTCCAAGTGCCAGCTGTTGATCCTGACGTCTGGGCGACGATGAGCCAAGCGGTCGCAGACGATTTGGAGGCCCATCACTTACGCCTAGAAGATGCCGCGCCGATTTTATATTTGCGCGATGCAATCGCCGGTTCTGGACAAAACCATCAGATCCAATATGTGTTCGTTGATGAAATGCAAGACTATACCATGGCGCAGCTCAAATATTTGCATCATGCCTTTCCTAAAGCCAAGCTGACGCTGTTAGGCGATGCCAAACAAGATGTGTTCACCAGCAACTACCAAGCCAGTCCTTATTTTGACAGCTTGAAGCAAGTGTTCAAAGGGATGCGCATCGATCAGATCTCGTTGAACAAATCCTATCGCTCGACGCAGCCGATCACCAACTTCGGCAAAGCACTGTTGCCTGAAAGCGACCATATCTTAGCCTTCAACCGCGATGGTGAAAAACCGCAAGTCTTGTGTTTACCACAAGATCAAGCAATGGCTGGTGTCACCAAACTCGCCGATACCTTATTGCGCAGTAATCATACGGTGGCCATTTTAACCAAGAACCGCGCCGCTGCTGAACAGCTTTACACCACGCTTAAAATCGACACCCCAACGCACTTACTCACGCCACAAGATCACCACTTGCACACGGGTTGTTTGATCATGCCGGTGTACTTGGCCAAAGGGTTGGAGTTTGATGCAGTGATCGGCTGGGATGTTTCAGCTGACACTTATGCCACTGAAGCGATGCGCGATGTGTTGTATACCTTGTGCACTCGCGCTTTGCATCAGTTGATCTTATTGGGCATCGATCAACCAAGCCCCTTGATCACAGCCTTACCCGAAGAACTTTACCAACCATTGAAATTACCGGTTTAACTCAAAAGGCGCTGACTCAGTCGAATCGAGTCAGCGCCTTTTGCGTTACAACATTAAGGCGATGAAGTTATTGAGAAAATGCAGCGCAATGCTGTAGCGAATGTCTTTGGTTTTGACATAAGTCATTGTGAAGACTGCGCCCATCGCAATGTAAACTAACATATTCAAAGGCTCACTCGGTCCCGCATGCATCAAACCAAACACGACACTGGAAATGATCGAAACTGCCCATAAGCGGCGTTTATCTTTCAGTGACCCAAAGCTGTGCATCAGCAAACCGCGAAATAGCAGTTCTTCAACCGGCGGCGCCCCGACCACTGCAATCAATACCATGGTCAGCGGCGCTTGTTGTAAGACTTGCATTAAAGCATCTTGGTTTTGTGATTCTGCCGTCCAATGTAAGCTGATGGCGATACCGCTGAACCCTTGAATCAAGGCTAAGGTCAACACCATTTTACCCATGAACTGCCAAGTCTCTCGCGTTGGCGCATGCGGGCCAAAGCCTTCCGGGTCGCGCTTTAAGTAATACTGATACGTGGTGGCCAGCAAATAGATCAAACTGCCAAAGACAATGGCAAATACCAAGGCGACTAATCCCGTGCTGGCTTTGCCTTTCGTGGCAATGGTTGGGATCATCACGATCATTTCTGCGATCATGTACAAGCCAAACAGCACAACCACGCCTGCACAACGCCGGATCACTTTCCAAATATTCAATGCGTCGCCTCCTATTTAAAATAACAAAAAAGCCTTCCCAATGCGGAAGGCTCTCGCTGCCGTCTACTGGATTTGAACCAGCGACCTCAGCCTTACCACGGCTGCGCTCTACCTTCTGAGCTAAGGCGGCGTCAACAACTGCCTATCCAATATACAATAGTCGTCTAGGCACCTGCAACTTTTTCAGCGCCGGCCTTGATACTCCGCTAAGAACTCATCCACAAAATCATGCATCACTTGCGTCCGCGCTTGAGCTAAGGTTTTAGCGGCTGGGGTATTCATTTGACCGGCGAGTTTAAACAACTTCTCTTCAAAATGATTCAACACCGGGCTTGGCGTTTGGCGATATTGCGTGGCAGTGAGTGTCGTACGCGGTGGGATCGCTGGATCATACATCATACTGCCATGCGCACCACCATACATAAAGGTCCGCGCAATGCCAATGGCCCCGATGGCATCTAAGCGATCAGCATCTTGCACCAGTTGGCCTTCCAGACTTAATTCAAAGTGATGCGCTAAATTCGCTTTATAGCTCATATGATCGATGATTTCAAAAATCGCTTGTTGCTGTTGGGTGCTGGCGCCGGCTTTGACCAACTCGGAAGCCGTTTGAGCTTTGGCTGCCATCACATCAGCCACGAGTTTATCGTCGTAGGTGTCATGTAGTGTTGCGGCCGCCAAAGTGATGTCGGCATCCGCTTGCGGTGTTTGTTTTAATAATTGCCGCGCGGTGGCTACCACGCGTTTGATATGATCGGCGGCATGGCCGCTGGAATCATGTTGGGCCACCGCATCAGCGTAAGCCGTTAAAGTGGAAATTTTCATTTTAACCTCGAATTCGTTACACTATTGGGGTAAGTTGAACCCTTGAGCCTTTAAAATTGTGCCAATGTCATCCCGATGATGTTGATCAGCTGATAAGTGCTTTTCGATCAAGCTGGTGAAAGATTCCACGCGCGCCCCTGTTGTCCGATGGGCGTAATAATCAGTGACTTGCGCATCATAGCTTGATAAATCAACGCGCCCGGGATATGTATTCTCGCCTAGCACTGCCGCTTGTGGCAAGCGCGGTTTCAACTCAGTGGTTTGATCCGGTACGCCGATCATCAACCCTAACAATGGGAAAGTGTACTTCGGCAAGTGCAATAACTGGATCATTTGCGCTGGGTCGTTCAAAATACTCCCCAGCATCACGCCACCTAAGCCGCTATGTTCAGCCGTGCTCAACATGTTTTGGGCCGCCAGCGTCGCATCAAAGCAGCCGGCTAAAAAAGCATTCCAGTTGGTGAAGTGCGCAATATCTGCCTGTTGAGGTGTTTGCGCAATATCACGCGCCGTGTCCACCACGAAAATAAATAATTCACCATTGCCGGTAATGCATGGGCTGGTCGAAATATTTTGGATCGCTTGGCGCAACTTGGCGTCAGTCACGCGAATCAAACTAAACGATTGTAAGAATTCACTAGAACTGGTCGCTTGCGCTGTTGCCACCAAGCTTTGCCAGTTGATCGGTTCAGCTTTAAATTTGCGAATACTGCGATGCGCCAAAGCATTTTGATCCAAAAAGGTCACTCCATTTCAAAGAAGGTTTTTAATATGTTTCATGATAACACGATTCCGACTCACATTGTGGTGCGCGGCGCCAGAGTGAATAACTTAAAAAGCTTAAACGTCGACATCCCCTTGCATCAACTGGTCGCCATCACTGGCCGCTCAGGCTCTGGTAAGTCAAGCCTCGCGATGGGCGTGTTGTACGCAGAAGGCATGCGCCGTTATGTTTCAGCGTTGTCCACTTACACCCGCCGACGCTTAGGGCAAGTCGGCCACGCGCAAGTCGATAAAGTTGAACACATCCCCAGTGCCATCGCCTTGCGCCAACGCCCAGTCGTCCCTGGTGTGCGCAGTACAGTCGGCACCACCACTGAAGCGCTGAATGTGGTGCGCTTAATGTTTTCAAGATTAGGTTCGCCGCAATGTCCAAATGGCCACCAGATCCCGCCGACCATTGAAATTGCGCATTTAATGGACACCCAAGGCGAAAAAGCCACTTTGACATGTCCCGAATGCGGTGCTTCTGTACGCTTGTTTGGCGCTGAAAGTTTCGCCTTTAATTCCGTTGGCGCTTGCCCTGAATGCAATGGTACCGGTGTGGCGAAGACTTTAGCGGTATCGCGCTTGATCCCAGATCCCACCAAAACCATTCGCGAAGGCGCCGTGGCTTCTTGGCGCTTGCCAGGGCGCAACTTCATGCAAATCGTCGCGCAATATGCTGGCGTCGACATCGATACGCCATTCAACCAGCTGCCTCAAGATCAACAAGACATGGTATGGCATGGTCCCAAGCGCACTTACGCCATCAACATCCCATCTAAAACCGGCAAGATTTTCCACATGGACAATGCCGTTTATGAAAATGCGTATAATGCGGTGCTGGATTCCATGGCCACTACCACCAACGAACGCGCGATCCAACGCTTGAACCGCTTCTATGAATTCGGCGTATGTCCGGTATGCCACGGCTCTCGTTTTGATCAAAAGCTGCTCACGCAAAAAATCGTCGGCAAAAACATCGCTGAAGTTTCTGATTTAACGCTCAGTGAACTCCATGATTTTTTGCCAAAGATCCAAGCATGGTTACCTGATGATATGCAACCACTCGCCCATGACATTTTGCGGGAACTCGATCAGATCTTAAAGCCATTGCTTGATTTAGGCTTGAGTTACTTGGCCTTGAGTCGCGCTGGGAGCACCTTGTCGACTGGTGAACTGCAACGGATCCAGCTGGCGCGCACTTTACGCACGCAAACCACCGGCGTGTTATACGTCTTAGATGAACCTAGCATCGGCTTACACCCCGCCAATGTTGAAGGGTTGATCGAAGTGATGCGAGCACTAGTCGCTCAAGGTAATTCTGTGGTCGTCGTCGATCACGATACGGCGATCATTGAAGCTGCCGACACGGTTTTAGAAATCGGGCCTGAAGCTGGGAAGGCTGGTGGTCGCTTGTTGAATCTTGGGACACCGGCAGAAATTTCTCAAGCTGACGATTCCTTGATCGCACCTTTTCTCAATGGCTCGGCAACTTTGCGGGTGAGACCCGTTCCGCAACCAGCGAAGAAATATTTTGGCGTCACTGTCACCGATCGTTTTAATTTGCACAACCTCACCGCCAGTTTCCCGATCAATCAGTTTTCAGTGGTGTCAGGATTTTCTGGCGCTGGGAAGTCAACGCTAGTCCTAGATGCTTTAGTCCCGGCCTTGACCGCCACCAAGAAACAGCCAGCGCCAAGTTTTGTGTCGGACATTCAAACTGGTGGCATTAAGCGGGTCGTCGCCATCGATGCCACACCTGTCGGCAAAAATGTTCGCTCAACAGTCGCCACCTATACGGATATTCTCGATCACCTGCGCACCTTGTTTGCCAACTTACCAGAAAGCCAAGCCGCGGGCTACACCGCCAGCAATTTCTCTTATAACGTGAAGCTTGGTGCCTGCCCAACTTGTGGCGGCACTGGGCAAATCAACTTAGACATTCAATACTTACCCGACATGCAAGAAACTTGTCCCACTTGTCACGGCCAGCGCTACAATCCTGAATTATTAAAGATTCAATGGCATGGTAAAAATATTGCGGAGTGCTTGGCGCAATCTGTTGACGATGCCCAAACGTTTTTTGCCTCAGAACCTGCCATTGCCTAAACGCTACAAACCTTGCATGATATGGGGCTGGGTTATTTGCAACTCGGCGAAAGCACCCCGGCATTGTCTGGTGGTGAAGCCCAGCGCTTGCGCTTGACCAGCCATCTCGGTCATACCCAACGCGGCACGCTATTCGTCTTTGATGAACCTAGTGTCGGCTTGCATCCTCTTGACGTTCAAGTGCTACTGCAAGTCTTTCAGCGTTTGATCGATCAAGGGGCAACAGTTTTGGCCATTGAACATGACCTCGATATGATCGCCAATGCCGATTATTTGTTTGATATGGGTCCTGAAGGCGGGGCCTTTGGTGGGAAGTTAGTTGCTAGCGGTACGCCGACACAAGTCGCTGCCGGCAATGGGCAAACCGCGAAGTTTTTGAACCAACATTTACAACATTTCACGCACTGAATCGAAAAAGGGAGACCAGACGATGGCCTCCCTTTTGCGTTTACTGATAAGTTTTCGACACGACTTGCCAATTGTTTCGATCATCTGGATCGGCAGCTTGTAAATCACCGTTGGCATCGACGCGGTAGATCTTAGTCAGTTGTTGATGTGAATAGACATAAACTTCTGCGTAACCATCGACAAAATTTTGGGTGAAGGTATAGTCTCCGGCATTATAGTCAGCCGCCTGCGATTGAATGACGATTTTCACCCAATGGGCCATTTGCGCCGTGGTGAGATTGTGCACATCGACATCTTTTGAACTCGCAGTCGCATCAGAATTAGCGCGTGCTTCCACTTCGGTTTTGGCATCAGCCAATGGTTCTAGCTTCCAAGTGATGGTATTACCATCTTGATCGGGCGCTTCCCACTGAACGGGTTGGAGCTGCTGATCAGTTACCGTAAACGGAATTTGCCAACCATTCATGGCTAATACGTTGCCGTTCACACTGTAGCCGATGGTATGCGCGTATAAATATCGTGCCATCCCGCTGACCCGTGCTTGGGTTTGATCAGCGAAATAGCCGAGCATCACGCCATCGTGAACCAGATTTTGCGGGGCCTTGTTCTCATTCATCGCTTGATCGACAGCTTCTCCATTGAACAAAACCGACATGATTTGAAAACCTAAGCCGACCAAGTCAGGTGCAGCTGTTGATGAGCTAGTTGTCCGGTTGGATTTTTTCGTTGAATGGCTGGCCTTGCTTGTTGCTTTACTTGATGATTTTGGCAACGTTTTGCTTGAACTAGTAGCCGTTTCACCACCATCATCCGTACCGCTATAGGCATAAGCCAACCCGCCTGCAATTAAAATGATCGGTAACAAAATCCCAATGATCAGCCACAAGCGCTTGTGATGCGAGCGTTTCCCCATTCTTGTTGGCATGCCAATTCCCCTATTTTGCCATTCGCAACACGTTAGTTTAACGTCACAATTTGATCGATCGCGGCGAGTTCATCAGCAGTAAACGCCGTATTTTGGGCTGCTTGTAAGTTATCGTCCAAATGTGCCGCGCTGGTGGTCCCAATGATCACACTGGCCACTACTGGGTCACGCAACAACCAAGCTAACGCCAATTGACTCATACTTTGACCACGATTTTGGGCAATGGCATTCAAGGCGTTGAGCTTTTCAACTAATGCCTCGTTGCCAACACTTAAGGTGGCTTGATTGGTATGATGAATCTTGAAATCGTCCGGCAAGCCATTCAAATAGCGATCTGACAACAAGCCTTCTGAAAGCGGCCCATATGCCACTAAGCCTTGATGATGTTCCCGCAAGACATCCAACAAGCCACTGGTTTCCACATTGCGATTGAACATATTGTAGCTCATTTGTGACACGACGACTGGAGTATGGTAAGCCTCAAACAAGGCCAGCGCCGCTTGGGTTTGTTCGACATTGTAATTGGATATACCGATATAGCGGGCTTTACCACTTTTGACTACCGCATCTAACGCCGATACCGTTTCTTCAAGCGGCACCGCGTCATCAAAACGATGCGCATAATACACATCCACATAATCACTTTGCAGTCGCTTCAGAGAGCCATCGATATGTTGCATGATCGCCTTGCGTGACAAGCCGCTACCAAAAGGGCCTTCGCCTACCGCGTAACCCACTTTGGTCGCGATCACCAACTCATCGCGATAACCTTTGAGCTCACCGGCCAGCACTTTACCTAGTAATGCTTCGCTTGAACCATATGGGATGCCATAATGATCCGCCACATCAAAATGAAACACACCTTGATCAAAGGCATGGAGCAATAACGCTTGCCGTTCATCAAAAGGCGCTTGCGCATCAAAACGTTGCCACAAGCCTAACGATACTGCCGGCAGTTGCAAACCAGAGTCGCCAACTGAGCGGATCGCCAAGTGGTCATACCGCGTCGCTTTTGCTTCATACATGCTTATCATCCTTTCTCGATAGCCTCATTGTCGCATGTTAGCGCTTTCGATACCAGCTCAGAACTTAGAAACCATTTCAATAAAAAAAGTGAGACCGAGACATAATCCTAAATTTCAGCATAGTCGCGTTCCATAAAGCAACGCCCAGAAATACAAACGCCTCTACACCGCGATTAAAGAGCAAATCGTGATGAAGAGGCGCTTGTATTATGGGCTAAGACCGCTTTATGTCTCAGCCTCACCAAACTTTATTTAAAATAGTTTTCCAAGAAATGGGCAATGCCGTCTTCCGTGTTGCTCAACGTTTGAAAACGCGCCGCTTTGGCGACATCTGGCACGGCATTGCCCATTGCAACCGAAATGCCTGCCGCTTTAAGCATGCCCAGATCATTCAAGCCATCACCGAAAACGATGGTACGACTGGCTGGGATCCCCGTTTTCGCCTGGAGTTCCGCGATCGCAGTCGACTTGTCCACGTGCTTTGGGATCAATTCGATATTGGTCGCATCACTAGCTGACAAATGCATCGCATTGCTGGCAGCTAAGGTCATCATCGTGCGTGCCAAAGATTCTGGATCATGCGGACTAAAGATGATCCCATTGGTGATTTCTCCAACATGGCCCAACAAGTTTTCCAACGTGTGGACTTGCTTGACAGCAATGTTAGCCGCTGCACTGGCAAAACTCATCATGGTATCGATAACAGATTGACTTGGCGTTTTGGTGTAATACACCGTATCATCGGTGAAGTAAACGGCAGGCAGGTTTTGTGCCGCAGCCGCTTGTTCCGTCAACGTCAAGGCGTGTTCACCCATTAAATGATGCACGCGGTCACCGTTGAAATCATACACCGCACCATTAGAGGCAATGATTTCTGCACGATCGTCGACTTGATCCGCGATCACTTTGGCCAAGTTATACATGCGCCCAGTTGCAGCATAGAACTCATGGCCGGCATCTAATAATTGTTGCAAGACGGCAACGGTTTTGGCGCTGACATGCTGATGGTCATAAGCCAAAGTCCCATCGATGTCGGAAATGATCAGATACTTATCCATGTGTCCCTCCTGAAAAAAAAGACGGCTAAACAACAGCCGTCAGTGCGTTTAGCGTCCTTGTGGAATGGTGTTGAGGTCCGATTTGAACCATTCATTCCAAGGTGTTTCTGGTAACCCATTCTCATTGAATGGGGCGTTGATCGTGTTTAACAAGGCGATCAAGTTCTCACCGCGTTCGCGCAACAAACCAGCGGCTAATTCTTCATGCGTGAAAGTCGTGTTAGCCATGATCCAGGCATTGATGTCAGCAATGTGCCCGGTGGTATCAGCTTGGGCGATCAGGTCCAAACCTTCGTTGTGGAATTTATCCAAATAAAATTCAATAAAGTCACTGAGGGCTTTTTGTTGCGCTTCAGGCGTCAATTCAGAGATCGACTTAGTCATAGCTTTACGCCATCCTTTCAAATTACTCACTCTTATACGATAGCTAAATTTCATCGCGTTGGCAAATCTGAATTTCAATCCGCGGTTTTTGATCAAATCCCACAGAGCGTGTCAAAAGCTGGCATATATCGGCATTTTCACACCTTAAATCAGCTTTGAACCAACAATATGTGGTGCAATTAAATTTTTCATTGCGAATTATTTTTGCGACTGCTGAGCTGATCACATAAGATCCCAAGCACGGCCCCGACTAAAGCTGGCACCGTCCAGCCTAAGCCTGCTGAAAAGCCTGGCAGAAATTGACCGATTTTCAAGATGCTTATGCACCAACTGGCTTGCAAGCCCGTCGCATTCAAGCCATCAAGCAACGCTGGCACCGCCGTAAACAATAGCGACAAGTTGAACAACCAGCGATGCTGACGAAACATGACGGACAACAACCCGACTAAAATCAACACGATCGCAAATGGATACAAAGCCATCAATACTGGTGTCGATACGCTGAGCAACCGATCCAACCCGACGTTGGCAAAAAACATCGGGACTAATGTCGCCACTGCGATCACGCCTTGATAAGGGACATGCGGAAACATTTCTTTAGCAGTATCCCCAAACGCAGTAATTAAACCGATCGCCGTTTTCAAACACGCAATCACCACGATCACGGCTAACAGTACATTGCCAGCCGTCCCAAAATATTGATGCGCAACATTACTTAAAATCACACCACCATTATCAGCTCGGGCTAACACGCCTAGCGCATTGCGACCCAATAAGGCTAACAAGGCATAAATCACGCCCATCAACCCGGCCGCCAACGTTCCGGCCAAAACTGTGTGCTTGGCGATGGCAGTGGGTTGAGTAATGCCGAGTTGTTTGATGGCGTTGACCACAATGATGCCAAACGCTAACGCGGCTAAGGCATCCATAGTGGAATACCCAGCCGTGAAGCCAGTCGACAACGCCGCGGTTTTATATGTCCCCACGGCGGCTTGACCTTGGCCCAATGGTGACACCACCACTGCGATCAACAGCACTGCCAGTACAACTAGAAACACCGGCGTTAACACTTTACCGACATACACCATGATTTTACTTGGCTTGCGGGCAAACCACCACGCCACTGCAAAGAAAACCACCGAATAAATCGCCAAGGCTGGAATTTGATGTTCGGCACTGACAAAGCGCGTCAGGCCAATTTCATAAGAAATCGACGCCAACCGCGGCAAAGCAAATAACGGGCCGATACACAGATACAATAAAATCGTAAAAATATAGGCAAACGGCCGGTTAGCTTTTTCAGCTAAGCCAAACACCCCATCGACTTTGGTGATCCCGATCGCCGCGACGCCAAGCAAAGGCAGTCCGACGCCAGAAATTAAAAAGCCGATCACTGCCGGCCATAAGTGATCGCCAGCTTGTTGGCCGACAAACACAGGGAAAATTAAGTTGCCGGCGCCAAAGAATAAGCCGAACAACATGGTCCCGATAAAAATCAATTCGCGTTGCGTGAGTTTGCGCGACGTCATGTGAATCCCTCTTTTCGCTTGTTGCAAATATTGTAGCAATGGAGTCTGACAAGGGGGTGAACAATTTATGAGAAACGAAATCTTGAAATTTTAAACTTGCAAATGCCGATGCTTCAACTTAGGAAACACATGCGTATCAGCAAACCCGATCACGGCCCCTTGGGCAACCAGAGAAAAAAGCGTGCCAATATTGATCGCATAAATTTGATGCGTGAAGCTGACACACAAAATATCGATGAGGATCGGTGGCAGAAACGATACAGGTTGCGCGATGGCTGCATTGCCATGCAAGAACTTAAAGCGAATGATCTGCATGAAATCATCGTTGGGATGCAACACCACATTGATCCGCTGATAAATCGACGTCGCACAACCGATACACATGATGCCAATTAGATCTAATGCGACGCGGATGACTAATGGCAACGTCACTAACGGCGTCATTTTAATCAAATCTGCAAAACCCGACACCAAAAATGAAAATGGGATCATATAAATAAAGTTGCCAGCGATCCGGCGCCAATCGAGATGCCCTAACACTGCCGCGTTAAATAAAACGACAGCCACGCCTTCGATCAACAAAATCGTCAACAAACTGACGTCAAATGCGTGACTTAAATTCACCGCACTTGACGTCCACAAGGCGCTGCCGAGGTTCATCGCCACCGTCATGCCATTGCCAAAACCATTCAAAATCAACGAGAAACAAAACATCCCCAATAATTGTGCTGAGGTTTGGTCATCTGCTGTATGTTGCATGCGCTCATCTCTTATAAGGCTAAGTAATCTGCTAAATAATCGGCCATACCTGACTGTTCATTGTCGTGAGCCGTCACTGCATCTGCCATTTGTAAAATTTCTGGTCGGGCATTTTTCATCGCGACGCCCATACCAGCATAATCAATCAAGTCCAAATCGTTCAGGTCATCGCCAAACGCCACCACGTCTTGTTGCGCGATGCCGTAAAGTCCAGCAACGTAAGCCACCGCTTGCGATTTGCTGGTGTGCCCTGCTGTCACTTCAAGAGCGGTATGTTCACCACTCCATGCACCCCAAGTCTTCGGGGTGAGGCTGGGAAAGTGCTGGTGCACTGCTTGTTGCAAGGCGAATAAGGCATGTTGGCGAATAAACATCGTCACCGAAATCGGCGCTTGTTGCAAGCCGTTGGCATCAAACAACTTTTCCGGTGCTGGCAGATCTGGCAAAAATGGCATATCCACATAACCATGATCAGCTAACAACAATTTTTTGCCTTCTGCCACCATCAATTCGATATCAAATTGCGTTTTCAACGATTTCAACGCCAAAGCCGTTTGCGTGGTCAACGCGGTTTGGCGCTCACCATTCCAATGTTGATGCGGTTTGTGGATCAAGGCCCCATTGAAGTTGATCATCGGGCTGGTCAAGCCCAGTTCATCATAGAAATGCTCCGAAATCGAATCTGGGCGACCCGTGGCGATCACCACCAAATGACCTGCAGCTTGGGCCGCTTTTAACGTTGCGATGGTTTGAACACTCAATGTTCCAGCTTGATTCAAGGTGGTACCATCTAGATCTAAGGCGATCAGTTTTTGATTCATTTATGCCATTCCTCACGTCTAATTATTATGTGCTTATTCTAACGCACTGCCCCGCTACTTGGCGAATCATCACGCTAATAAGCAGTCCTTTGGGTAATGTTCTTTCAAATAAGCCTCGATCACCGTTTGCATCCGCGCCACTGAAGGTGACTTTTGCGTGGTGGGGTTCATCACCAAACATAACGTCCGCTCGAATGGTTCGGAGAACGAATAGGTGTTCACATCCCCAACCAGTTTCTTTAACGCCAATTTAGGCAACACCCCTAAGCCCAACCCAGCTTCTACCATTGAAAGGATCGACTGGTCATCTAGCGAATAATGCAAGGAATTCGTCGAAACATTGTAGCGATCCAACGCCTTTTTCGTATCACGATCATAATCGGCTTGTTGCAAGATAAAATTCTGATGCGCCATATCACGATCCGTCATAAAGGTCCCATTGGCTGGCGTGTAAGCGCGTGGCGTGATGCAATAAATCGGGTCCTTCAACAACGGGATGGCGATCAATTGCTTGGCCACTGGCATCAGAGAAAAGCCGATATCGATGGTGCCGACACGCACTTGTTCCGCGATTTCGTTGAAGCTGGCTTGCACCAACGACACAGCAATTTTGGGATACTGCTTTTTAAAGCGCAAAATAATTTCTGGTAACCAATTGTTGGACACTGAGGAAAACGCGCCGATGCGAATGCGACCAGTATTGATGCCATTAATGTTATCGGCAATTTGCACCAGTTGATCTTCCAAATTCAAAATGGATTGAATGGTCGGTAAAATCGCGGTGCCATCCGGGGTCAGTTCAACGCCAGTGCGATTGCGAATGAATAAGGGAAAACCGAGATCACTTTCTAGTTGTGAGACACTATGAGATACCGCACTGGGGGTCACGTTTAATGCTTGGGCGGCCTGCATGAAGGTGCCTTTTTCCACCACTGCACTAAAAACTTCGTAGCTAAAATTACTCATATCCTGCCTCCTAAAGCCTACTCGCTTGCCATTGACGGCATTACATGAGAAAAACTCATGTAGCTTTGAACAAGTTGAATTTTACTTCATCATAAAATCATCGTAAGCTTAAGTCAAGTTAAGCCAAACAGAAAGGAAGATCATCATGGAATTAGCCCAACGCAATTATCAAAATGCCAGTGCCGGATTAGAGGCGTTGTTCGCCGCGTCAAACCCAAGTGTGATCTCTTTTTCTGGTGGCTACCCGGATCGCAAATTGTTTCCCACTCGCGAATTGAACCAAGCCTTCGCCCACAGTTTCTCTGGGGCAGATCCTGAATTGCTCCAATATGCTTCCGCATCAGGCTTTCAACCTTTGCGTCAAAAATTAGCCGCACGCATGCAACAAGACGGCATGACCGTCACGGATCAAGACGTGTTGTTGACCCAAGGCGCGCAACAAGGTATCGACTTGACCGCGCGCTTGTTGTTAAACGTCGGTGACGGCTTAGTAGTTGAAGGCCCGACTTATGTTGGGGCCTTGGCCGCCTTTGATGCGTACCAACCGACCTATCATGTCGTGCCTGTTGAAGCCGATGGCATGGACTTGCACGCGTTACAAAAAGTCCTCATGACCCAATCTGTCAAGTTGATCTACACCATTCCTGATTTTCAAAATCCCACTGGCACGGTGATGTCCTTGGCCAAACGCAAAGCATTGATCGCATTGGCCAACCAATATGATGTGATGATTTTAGAAGATGGGCCATACCGCGACTTGCGCTACACTGGCGCAAACTTGCCAACGCTGCAAAGCTTAGACACTCAAGGGCGGGTGATTTTCTTAGGGAGCTTCTCCAAGATCTTAGCGCCGAGTCTACGCTTAGGTTGGCTGGTCGCCCAACCTGACTTATTGCATCACTTGACGGCGCTTAAAGGTGGCGTCGACGTCGAGTCTAGTAACTTAATGATGCATGGGATCAACGCTTATCTTGAACACAATGATCTCAATGCCCATATTCAACAGATCCGCGCTTGTTACTTAGAAAAAAAGAATTTGATGGTCGCGACTTTGCGCCAACATTTACCTGCTGGCTGCTCAGTCAATGATCCTGATGGTGGCTTTTTCTTATGGCTACAACTGCCAAAAGGCTTTGATGCCGAAGCCTTTATGAATGACACCTTGATGCCTCAAGCCAATGTCTCCTTTGTGCCAGCTAGCGTGATGGTGCCAGGCAGCGGCATGACCAACGGCGCGCGGTTGAACTTCACTGGCCCAACGCTTGCCCAAATCAAAACTGGCGCCTTGGCCTTGTGTGAAGCTTTAACCCAAGCACTGGCCCAACCGCAACGTTTGCGCCGTTAAAAAAATCCCTTCGCGAAGTTGAATTCGTGAAGGGATTTTCGTTTGTCGATTTATTTTAAGACGCGGACGCCAAAGCTTGGGTAGAAGTAGCTGGAAATCGTGGCCACTTTCACATTTTCACCAGGTTCAGGCGCTGCGATGTATTGGTTGTTGCCGATATACAAGGCATCATGATAGACACTGCCGTTAGAACTCCAGAATAAAATGTCCCCAGGCTTTAAAGCAGAAAGACTGACACGCGTGCCAGCGTTTTGTTGCGCGCCGGTGTAGCCGCCGATGTTCACGCCTGCTGCATGTAAGAAGACGTAATACATCAAGCCGGAACAATCAAAGCTGTTCGGGCCTTTACCGCCCCAAACATAAGGCTTGCCAATTTCAGTTTTGGCTAACGTGATCACTGCAGCGATTTTTGCTGACGTTGAGCTACTGGTGGAAGTCGTCGTCGAAGTTGAGGTTGACGTTGAGGTGCTGGTTGATGCCGAGGCACTGCCAGTGTAAGGAACAGCCCCAGCTGAAGCCACCCACTTGTTCGTCCCGATTTGATACCAGGTATAGCCGTTAGCAGTGGCTTTGGCGGTATAAGTATAAATCGCGCCTGCTTTCAAACTGCCGTTGACGCTGTAGCTAGTGCCAGCACCTGAGCGTTGGTTGGACGCGTATTTGATTTGCACTTTACCACTAGCTGCCGTGCTGGTGCTAGTTGAAGTGGCTGTGCTCGTAGATGCAGCGCCGGAATAAACCGCCGCGCCAGCTGAAGCAACCCACTTATTCGTGCCGATCTTGTACCAAGTATAACCATTGGCTTTGGCCGTCGCCGTGTAAGTATAAACTGCACCAACTTTTAAGCTCCCATTAACCGAATAGGAAGTGCCGGCACCACTACGTTGATTGGATGAATACTTGATTTGCACTTTACCACTGGCGGCAGTGCTGGTGCTCGTCGTTGTCGCGCTAGTCGTAGTAGAAGCCCCAGCTGAAGCCACCCAACGATTTGTGCCGATTTGATACCAAGTGTAACCATTGGCAGTTGCCGTGTTGGTGTAAGTGAACACTGAACCCACACTTAAACCACCGACGATTTTCGCAGCAGTAGTCGGCGTTTGGCGAACGTTTGAAGAATAGTTGATCTTCACGTAGCTGGCCGCAGAAACTTTGTTGCTATGGCCTGATGCCAATAAAACGCCAGCAAATACTGCGGTGCTAGCTAATAAGGATGTGGAAAGCTTGCTTGTTTTCAATTGAAGTTCCCCCGAAATCATTTCATTTTTAATAACACTCATTAATAAATTCAACATCAAAAATTTAACTTTTTGACATGGTTAAGTGTACCTTGTTCGTGTTTCGTGAACGTTACCAAAACTGAACAAACACGCAAATTGCAAGAACAAGTTAGCCACTCCGTGGCACGACACCGTGAGGCGAAC